>JBATAQ010000326.1:0-3994 GCA_049661925.1 Dokdonella sp. | reverse complement strand
GCGGCAGCGTCGAGGCCGGTTTGCGGTGTGGTATCGCGCTGTCGCTGCAGGCGATCAAGGGCGATGTCGATGCCGAGCGCCTGCGCAATCGGTCGCACCAATTCCAGTGCCTGGTTGTAGCCGCGCTGGCGCAGGCGCTGCGTGTGCAAGGGCACCGGAATCAGCATATCGGGTAGCGCCGGTCGGTCGATCAACGCACGGTCAATCATGCAGTCGGCCAACACGCGACCGGCAGCAAGATCGCCAGCAAACTTGAAGCGCGTTTCCAGCAGGTTGAGCGGATGGCCGTAGACGAACGGAACCCAGGCCGCATCGAATGCCGGTTCGCGTTTCAGGCAGCGCCCGCACAGCAAGGCGGGTTGGTCCAGCGGCAAGGCGCAGCGCGAACAGCAGACATTGTTGATCGTGAAATCATCGCGACAACCGCCGCACAAGTCGCGACCTTGTTCGCCCGCTGCCATGCACAGCAAACAACGTGGCGGCAGCAACCACGCCAAGGCACGATCGCGGGTCCTGTAAACCTGTCGCCGCCAGTCCACGTTGACAGCCTCCGATGCCGCTTCCAGACTGCGGACTCTACCTTCTGCCGGAACCCCACGCATGCCTGCCAGCCTCCGCCACGACTGGACCCGCGAGGAAGTGCTCGCGCTGCTCGACCTGCCTTTCGCCGATCTGCTCGATCGCGCGCACCAGGTCCATCGCGCCAATCACGATGCGAACGCGGTGCAGGTCTCAACGCTGCTGTCGATCAAGACCGGCGGCTGTCCCGAGGACTGCGCCTATTGCCCGCAGGCGGCGCGTTACGACACTGGCCTGAAAGCGGAAAAATTGCTGCCGCTGGAAACCGTCGTCGAACGCGCGCGCCAGGCCAAGCTGGCCGGCGCAACGCGCTTCTGCATGGGCGCCGCATGGCGTTCGCCAAAGGATCGCGATGTCGCCAAGGTTGCGGCGATGGTGGAAGCCGTGCGTGAACTTGGCATGGAAACCTGCGCAACGCTCGGCATGTTGAGCGGCGAGCAGGCGACTGCATTGAAGTCGGCCGGACTGGACTACTACAACCACAATCTCGACACGGCGCCGGAGTTCTACGGCGACGTGATCAAGACGCGCCAGTACCAGGATCGCCTCGTCACGCTGGGCCATGTGCGCAGCGCGGGGCTGAAAACCTGTTGCGGCGGTATCGTCGGCATGGGCGAAACCCGCGATCAGCGTGCCGGCCTGCTGCAGACCTTGGCAAACCTGCCTGAGCATCCGGGTTCGGTGCCGATCAATCGTCTGGTGCAGGTCGAAGGCACGCCGCTGGCTGGCACCGCGTTGCTTGATCCGTTCGAGTTCGTGCGCACGATTGCCGTCGCGCGATTGCTGATGCCGGCGTCGATGGTGCGCTTGTCCGCGGGCCGCGCCGAAATGAGCGACGAGTTGCAGGCCTTGTGCTTTTTCGCCGGGGCCAATTCGATTTTCCATGGCGAGAAGTTGCTGACCACGGGCAACCCCGATGTTGCCGCCGATCAATCATTGTTCACGCGCCTTGGCATCCACGCGATGCAGGTGGTTGTGGAGCCTGCTGCGTCAAAGTCGAAGAGTGTGCATGTCTCGGTGCTCGCGCACGAAGAACTCAAGGTCGGCGTTTCCGCCTGACCGCGGCGACACGACCGCGCTGATCTGATCGCCCTTCGCGCGCCAATGACACGACCCGATCCGATCGCGCGTCTTGCTGCAGCTCGGGCACAACGCGCCAGCGAAGGCCTGTTGCGTCGCCTGCGCATCAGCGAGGAAAGCAGTGCCGGAATGATCGCGTCGGACGGTCGACGCCTGGTCAATTTCGCCAGCAACGACTACCTCGGTCTCGCCCACGATGCGCGCGTCGTCGAAGCGCTGCGCGACGGCGCGAGGCGTTACGGCGTTGGTGCGGGCGCGGCGCATTTGCTGGGTGGTCACCACCAAGCGCACGCCGAACTCGAACACGAAATCGCTCGTTGGACCGGGCGCGAACGCGCCCTGCTGTTCTCGACTGGCTACATGGCCAATCTCGGCGTGGTTTCGGCGTTACTTGGCGACGGCGACCGCTGCGTGCAGGACAAACTCAACCACGCCAGCTTGATCGATGCCGCCCGACTCGCCGGCTGCGAACTGCGCCGCTATCGCCATGCCGATGTCGAAGGCGCACGCCAACAACTGGATGCGCTGGACAGTTCAGCGTTACTGCTCGCAACCGATGGCGTCTTCAGCATGGATGGCGACATCGCGCCCTTGGTCGAGCTTGCAGAAATGGCGAAGTCGTCAAGCGCGACATTGATGGTCGACGACGCACACGGTATTGGCGTACTCGGCGCGAGCGGCGCCGGAAGTCTAGAAAGCGCCCATGTATCGGCCAACGACGCACCCATCCTGATGGCCACCTTCGGAAAAGCGCTCGGAACCTTTGGTGCCTTCGTCGCCGGATCAACGCAACTGATCGACGGCCTGGTTCAGTTCGCCCGCAGCCATGTCTACACCACCGCCCTGCCACCCGCCCTTGCCGCGGCCACACGCGTCGCCGTCAGCATCGTCCGCGACGACCACGAGCGCCGCGCGAAACTTCACCACAACATCGCCACGTTCCGCGCCGCCGCGGAAGCACATCGACTGAACGTGAAGCCATCGTCCACGCCGATCCAGCCGCTGTCGGTGGGCTCATCGAAAGCCGCGACACAACTTTCCAGGCAACTCGAAAGCGCCGGCTATTTCGTTCCGGCCATCCGCCCGCCTACTGTCCCGGATGGCGCGGCTCGACTACGCATCACGCTGTCGGCTGCGCATGGCGACG
Source organism: Dokdonella sp. (assembly GCA_049661925.1). Taxonomy (GTDB): domain Bacteria; phylum Pseudomonadota; class Gammaproteobacteria; order Xanthomonadales; family Rhodanobacteraceae; genus Dokdonella. The sequence goes on along the minus strand of JBATAQ010000326.1, from coordinate 1,188 downwards.
AGCAGATTGATGGTTTGATTGGCGCGCTGGCAGCAGCCCTCGGCGGCTCGGCGGCCTGACGGATTACCAGCGCGAAGGCCGAGACCCGGTGACGCCAGCCCAGAGATGCTTTGATCAACCCCACGCATGACTTCCTGCCCTCTTCCCTGGCAGATCGATGGGAGTAATCTGGAACGGTAAAGGTTTGACTTTCCTCGCTGTGCCGACGGGATCGCACAGCGTGGCCCATCATCGGAAACCAGGAGACTCGCATGTCTTATCGATTGCTGTTTGGCGGGTTAATCGTGGCCCTCGTATCGAGCCCTGCGCACGCCATCACCGTTGACGAACTCGTCGCAAAGAATGCCGAAGCGCGCGGAGGGCTGGCCAAGATCGAGGCCATCAAGACCTTGCGCATGCAGGGCCAGATGCGCGTCGGCGGTGATTTCGGTTCGTTCGACCTCACGCTGGTGCAGGTCAAGAAAGCGCCGGACTCGGTGCGCAACGAAGCGTCGGTGCAGGGGCTGACCCAGGTCGAAGTGTGGGACGGCAAGCAGGGTTGGCGCATCGATCCCTTCCAGGGTCGCAAGGATGCCGAGCGCATGACGGACGACGATGCGCGCGGTCTCGCCGACGACGCCAACATCGCTGGCCCCCTGATCAATTACAAGGCGCAGGGCAACACCATCGCCTACCAGGGCATTGAAGATGTCGATGGCACGCAGGCGCACAAACTCAAGGTGAGCTTGAAGAACGGGGATGTGCAGACCGTCTATCTCGATCCGGATCACTTCATCGAGATCCGAACCGTCAGCCAGCGCAAGGTGCGCGGCACCGAAGTGGAAGACACCAGCGACTACGGCGATTACGAGTTGGTGGATGGCGTCTATTTCCCGTTTTCGATCACCACGCATAGCAAGGGCGAGGGCGGCCAGGCGCAGATCACCATCGAAAAAACCGAAGCCAACATCGATGTGGACGACGCATTGTTTGCCATGCCGAGCAAGGCCGGGAGCACGCCATGAGTACGAATAGCTCCAAGCAAGTAGCATTCAAGAGTCTCGCAACCATCACCCTGCTTGGCCTTGCTGCAATGACCAGCGCGGCGGTAGCCGCAGGAGCCACCTCCGCGTCGCTTGATTCGGGCGCGATCTCCGGACTCGGCATCCGCAATATCGGTTCGGCAACGATGAGCGGGCGCATCGCCGC
>JBATAQ010000325.1:0-19383 GCA_049661925.1 Dokdonella sp. | reverse complement strand
CGGAGCAATTCGGTTTCCCTGATGTCGTCTTCCGAACGCAGCGACAGCTCGCTCTTGACGTTACCGGGAATGCTGTACATCGAAAACCGGAAGGTGACGTTGCCGCTGCGACCTTGCGGCGAGCTGCGCTCGATATCGCGGATCTGGTAGACCTTGCCGTCGTGTTCGACGACGTTGCCGCGTTTGACTTCGGATGCTTTCATGCTTGCGATAAGCCTTTTATCAGCGTGGAGCGAGGCGCACGGCGCCGTCGAGGCGAACCGTTTCGCCGTTGAGATAGCGGTTGCCGAGCATGTAGGCAACAAGGTCGGCGTATTCGTCGGCCTGTCCCAGTCGCGACGGAAATGGAATTGATGCGGACAGCGACTTCTGCACGTCATCCGGCATGCCGTCGACCATCGGCGTCCAAAAGATGCCTGGCGCGATCGTGTTGACGCGGATGCCGAATCGCGCCAGTTCACGCGCCATCGGCAAGGTCATCGCGACAACGCCGCCTTTCGATGCGGCATAAGCAGCCTGCCCAATCTGGCCTTCGTAGGCCGCGACCGAAGCAGTGTTGATGATGACGCCGCGCTCGCCATCTTCGCCGGCCTCATTGCCTTGCATCACCGACGCTGCCGCCTTGGCGACATTGAACGAGCCGACCAGATTGACCATCACCGTGGTCGAGAACGTCGCCAGCGGCATCGGTGCTTCCCTGCCGAGGACGCGCGCCGCGCCGAGAATGCCGGCGCAATTGATCGCTGCGTTGATGCCGCCCATGAAAGTCTTCGCGGCGGCGACATTCGCGGAAACACCCGCTTCGTCCGTGACATCGGTGCGATAGAACGCTGCCTTGTCCGCGCCGAGTTCAGCGACCGCATCGCCGCCCTTGTCTTCGTTGACATCGAACATCGCGACCTTGCCGCCATCGCGAACGATGCGCTGGGCGACGGCGAGGCCGAGGCCTGATACGCCACCGGTGACGATCGCTTTTACTTGTGCTGCTTGCATGGAATATCCCTGAATCGCGGAAGTAAGCCCGTCATTCTAGTCAGAGCCCGCCAGTCAGGGCAGGGCAGTTCGGAAATCGAGGTCGAAGCGCGTACCAGGATTCAGTGCGTGAAGGCGCAGATTGGTGATACGAATTGGTGCGCCATCACCAATCTCGGCAACGTTGGATTCGGCCATTTCAGCTGGGTCGATCACGGTTACGCCTCCCGTCCCCAATACTTCCAGCACGTTGTCAGGGCCGATGACGGCAGCCGTTCCTGCGTCGATGCCGAGGCCTAGCGCAAACGGATTCAATGCCAGTGCGGCGAGCAAGCGACCGAGCCGATCCGTCGCTTGACCGCCTTGATCGATCAGCACGCGATTACTCAAACCCAAGCCTGGCGCCAGCGACACGCCGCCCGATCGCGGCGTCAGGCCTTCGCTGCCGGTGGCCAGCATGTGCTCGCTCAGCGCGGCCGCGACTGCGCCAAACGCCGCTACCGCCATACCATCGGCATTGCGACGACGCAGCGCGCGAACCAGTGCGGTTCCGCCGATCAGCGAAGTCAGTCGCAATGGCGCACACGGCGCAATGACCAGCAGGTCGGTGTGGTCGAGCCGATCAACCAGCACGGCGTCGCTGGCTTCGCCACGGGTCGTGAGGGTGTGCACGCGAACTTTGTTGGCACCGGCTTGCAGCAAGGCAGCTTCGAGATCGGTTGCGTCGTCGTGCTCGGTCGCCAGTTGCAGGACCAGCACGCGCCCTTGTTCGGAACAACGCGACAGCAAACGGGCGAGCAGACTCGCGCCGTGCTCGCCGGCATCGAGCTCGCCGCCGGCGATGATCATGCCGCGGCTGATATCCGGTGCGCTTCTTGCGGGCACGATAATCCTTGGGCGAAACGGTCGATCAGTATAGCGAGGCGTCGCGGAGAGCTACTCTGGCAACGGCTCCCAGTCGTTCAACCCAACGCGCGTATTGCGCCGCGTTTGGATGCAGTCCGTCGTCGACGACTTCGTCCGGATGCGTGCGAGTGAGGTCGGTGATGTCAACGAACGCCACGTTCTTCGAGGCGGCGATCAACTGCGCTGTCGCGTTGAAGGCATCGATTTCGTTTGCGATCAGGTTCGTATCGCGACCACAGTCGCGGGCGAATGCGGTGACGCCCCAGTCGGGAATCGACACGACGATCACGTGCTTGTGGTTGCCGCCAGCAAACGTGACGGCTCGCTTCAGCAAACCACCAAATTCCATGGCGTAGTTTTCAATTGAACGGCCGCGATACTGATTATTGACGCCGATCAGCAGGGTGACCAATGCGTGATCGCTGGCAGGGTTTGCGGCATCAATTGCGAGGCCCAGCTCGTCGGTCGTCCAGCCTGTCGTTGCGACGACTTGCGGAACGTCAATGTCGATTCCCGCGTCACCCAACGCCGCTGCAAGTTGATTCGGCCAGCGATCGGAGTCAGCAACACCCTCGCCGATCGTGTACGAGTCGCCGAGCGCAAGAAAACCGCGTTGCGACTCAGGCGACATGCCGCCGTTCAAGGCTGCGACCGGCCTTCACCTGCAATAGCCGCTCGATGCGTGCAAACACGTCGGCAATCACGTCGGCCTCCGGCAGCAGCGTCACCCGGAAGTGATTGCGATACGGAACGTTGAAGCTCGATCCCGGTACCACCAGCACGCTTTCGTGTTCCAGCAATTGCAGCGCAAACGCTTCGTCATCGAAGTGCGGCATGGAATCGGTGTTCACGCCGGGGAATGCGTACAGTGCACCCTGCGGCGCGTCTACGAAAAGAAATTCGCTGCGTGCGACCGCGTCAAGCAAGGCCTGGCGCGACGCGTGCAGGCGACCGCCGATCGCAGTCAATTCGCTGATCGTGTCCGGGCCTTGCAGTGCTGGTAGCACCGACCATTGGGTCGGCACGTTACTGCACAAACGCATCGCGGCGAGCAGGTCAAAAGCGGCTAGCAAAGGTTCGATGCGCGCTTGACCACCAGCTACCGACATCCAGCCGACGCGATAGCCGCAGGCGCGGTGGACCTTGCTCAAGCCGTTGTAGGTGATGCACGGCAGGTCGCCACAAAGCGATGCCATGGGGATGAACACGGCATCGTCGTAGGAGATCGAATCGTAGATTTCGTCGCTGAGCAGCAGCAAGCCATGCCGTTCGGCGAGGGCGACGATGCCGACCAGCAATTCACGCGGATAGACGGCACCCGTCGGGTTGTTTGGATTGATGACGACGATGGCGCGCGTTTTCGGCGTGATGAGCGATTCCATCTCGTCGATATCGGGCAAGTGACCGCGCTCGGGAGGGCAGGGGTAGTACACCGCCCTGCCGTCGTTGAGATGGGTCGCCGCCGACCACAACGGATAGTCCGGTGCCGGAATCAGCACTTCGTCGTCGCGTTCGAGGATGGCGCGCAGGCTGAGGTCAATCAGTTCGCTGACGCCGTTGCCAATGAACACGCGCTCGATATCGACGCCGTTGGCACCGCGCTCGCGTTGCTGCCGGGCAATCGCCTCGCGTGCCTGCGGCAGACCCTGTTGCGTGCAATACGCCTCGCTCTGGGGCAGATGGCTGGCTACGGCTTCACGGATGTGCGCCGGCGTCTGGAAACCGAACAAACCGGGATTGCCGATATTGAGACGAACGATGTCGCGGCCTTCACTTTCCAGTTCCCGGGCTCGGCGACTCAGCGGTCCGCGGATGTCGTAGCGGACATCGGCAAGTCGGGAACTGGGAACAATCTGACGTTGCGACATGGACAACCTGGGCTGGACAGACGGAAGACCAAGTTTAACAAAGCCACGGCGGCGATTCGTCGCGATGGCAGGTCTTGATATCGCACCGCCCAGCGCAACCTTTGCCGCCCACGGCGCATCTGAGCAGCGGTCCCGAGGTGTGCCGTCAGCAGCACCCCTGCCATCGGTCACGTCAAATTTTTCTTGCGTCTTTGTTCTCTAGTGTTATAGTTGACTACAACACCAATCCAATAGGCTCCACTGATGTTTCGCTTGCGTTTCGCGCCGATTTTTCTGTTCATCCCCTTGCTCCTCGCGGCCTGCAGTGGCAGTGATCGCCAGGTTGCCGAGGATGCCGAAAGGCCCGAAACCACGGCGGTGGAAGCGGTTCCCGTCGAGCGCGGCGAGATGGTCGCCCATTACAGCGCCACCGCAGCCTTGCAGGCCGAGCACGCCGCCAGCGTGATCGCCGAGATGCCGGGGACGGTGCTGACGATCGAAGCCGAAGAGGGCGATCACGTGCTCAAGGGTCAGGTTCTGGCGCGACTGGATGCCGACCGCAGCAAGCTCACCCTGCGCCAGAACGAGGCAGAGCTGGACAAGCTGAAGAACGAGGTTGATCGCAACACTCGCTTGATTGACCGCAAGTTGATTCCGGCCACCCTGTTTGACCAGTCCGAATCGCAGTTCCTGGCCCAACGCGCCGACACCGACCTGGCGCGCATGAAAGTGCGCAAGAGCGAAATCCGCGCGCCGTTTGATGGCGTGGTGACACGTCGCTGGATCAAGCGTGGCCAGTTCATGGAAAGCAACGCGGTCGCGTTCGAGATGGCGGATTTTTCCGAGCTGACGACTCGCTTGGACATTCCGGAAGGCGACGCCTCCGCATTGAAGGTGGGGCAGCAGGTAGCGATAGCAGTCGATGCGTTGCCGGGTCAGGCCTTCGCTGGCCGCATCGAGCGCATCGCCCCGGTGGTGGACCAGGCCAGTGGCACCATCGCGGTGACGGTTGCCGCCGACAACACATCGAAGCGATTGCGACCGGGGTTGTTCTGTCGCCTCGACATTGCCTACGACCGTATCGCCGATGCGACCCTGCTGCCAAAGTCGGCATTGCAGGGTGGGCGTCGTGACAGCACGGTGTTCGTGGTCAAGGACGGCAAGGCGAAGCGCGCGGCGGTCAAGCTGGGTCGCGAAAACGGTGGCGTCGTGCAGGTGCTCGATGGCATTGAAGCCGGCGACATGGTGGTGATGGCGGGCCAATCCGGATTGAGCGATGGCGCTGATGTCGAGATCATCGGCACGCGGATTGCGTCTGACGTTGATCCAGCGCGCGTCGCGGCGCACCAGTAGCGGGTCCGCTACGCAACTTCGTCGCTGCGGTGGGCTTACGCAGCCGTGTCAGGCGTCGACCAGCAGTTGTGGGTCCACGCGAACATCAAACCAGCTCATGCCCCAGTGCAGGTGCGGTCCGCTCGCGCGGCCACTGGAACCGGCCGCTGCGAACACCTCGCCTTGCTGGATACGCTCGCCCAGTTTGGCATCGATCCGCGACAGGTGCAGGAAATTGGAACTGACGCCGTGGCCGTGATCGAGCAGTACGGTACCCCCAGTCAGATACAGGTCCTGATCGGCAAAGCTGATGATGCCGCTGGCCGGCGCCTTGACCGGCGTTCCAGTTGCCACGGCAATGTCCATCCCCGAATGACCTGATCCCGGCTTGCCGTTGTAGACGCGCTGGTTGCCGAAGCGACCGCTGATGCGGCCACGCACCGGCCAAATGAATTTTTCAGCGAAGTCAGCGCGATCATCGTCGCGCTCGCGCGCGGCGGCGACACGGGCCTGCTCGCGTGCGATGCGCGCTGCGATCTCGGGCGGCGGGTTGACCGTTTTTGGCGGCACGCCGCTGACGACTTCGGTCGGGAAGTCGCGTGCCGTCACGGTGATCGAGATGGCCTGCGTTCGCCCGTTGGTATCGGTTAGCTCGACCGATACGGAATCGGTTTCGTTACGACCGATGCCGAACACGACACTGCCGTACGGCGTGGCCCGCAAATCACGACCGCCGTAGCGTGCCGAAAAACCCTTGGCCAACTTGCCGATCACCATTGCACCTTGCGTGGCGCTTGCTGGAAACACGCTGCCTTCGCTGTCCGCAAAAGCGGGAAGGCCGAGCAGACCGAATGCACCGAATGTACCGAGCGCACCACCCATGGCAACCAGACATTCGCGACGTTTCAACGATCAAACTCCAGGCGATGGCCCCGCGACACCTCGGCACTTCGACAATACTTGGCTTCCAGCGCTGTGGCATTGGTCGTGGTTGGATTGGTATTGGACATCTCCGTGAAGCGGGTGATGCCTCCGACCACCATCGCGCGTGATCCGGTTTCCCGATCGCCCTTCCAGGTCAGCCGGGGATCGCGGAAGTGGACCTGGTCGTCGATCATTCCGGGCAGCAACCACTGGCCGCTGGCATCGATCACGGTATCCGGCCTGCTCGCAGGAAGATTCGTGGCGAGTTCATCGATGTGGCCGTCGTGGATGCGCAGGTCGGCGTGCCAGCGGCGTCTGTCGCTAACCAGTTCGGCGCTGACGACAAATACGTCATTCATCGGATGTATCCGAAGCGGGACAGCGGTTGGGAACCGGCCAGAATCGAAACGTTTCCGGAACGTGGTCGATGCCGCCACGACAAAGCGGTTGGCAGCGCGCGATACGCCATGTCGCCAGCCAGAGTCCGCGCATGGTGCCGAATCGTGCGAGGGCCACGCGCGCGTAGTCCGAACAGGACGGATGGAATCGACAGTTCTGCCCCAGCAGCGGGCTCAGCCACTTCTTGTAAAAGCGCAACACGGCGATTGTGGCCAATGGGTCAGGGCTTTCTGGTCAAGGCGTGTGGCCATTCAGCAGCTTTTGAGTTGAATGTCGGCATGTCCTAGGCTATAACACGCCGCCGCAACGCCACAAGGTCAGCATCTGATGGGCACTCCCAAGGGAAAATCTGCAAGCGCAAGCAAGGCCAAGAAGGCCGCGCCCGCTGCTGCAAAATCCGCGAGCAAGAAGGCAGCGAGTTCGAAAGTCGAGCCAGCGGCCAAGGCAGTCAAAGGCAAGCCAACCGCCAAGCCTGCGGCGAAGAAAAAGATTGCCGCGAAGCCTGCGCCTGCGAAGAAGCCGGCAGCGAAAAAGCCGGCAGCATCGAAGCCTGTTGTGAAGAGGGTGGTTCCGAAAAATCCTCCCGGCAAGAAGGCCATCGTCAAGTCGGCACCAGCCAGGAAGGCGGCTGCGGCGAAGAAGAGCGTGACGAAAGTTGCTGCAACCAAAAAATCGGCTATGGTGAAAAAGCCGGCTGCGAAGAAACCCGTCGCTGCAAAGAAAGCTCCGCCGCAGAAGAAAGCGACGCTGAGCACAAAGCCTATCGTTGCGAAAACGCTGGCGGCCAAAGCTGCTGGCAAGAAGCCGCCTCCATCGCCGGTGAACCAACCGATACCGGTCGCCCTTGCGGCGTCGGCATTGGCATCGTCCAATCAATCACAATCGCCCGGTGTCAAAGCCGTGGCGGTGCAAGCACAACCAAAGAGTTCCGTGAATAATACGAAGACCCGTTCCGCCACCAAATACAAGCCCTCAACAGGCAATGACCCAGCCATCACCGTGGAAGATGGCCGCTACGCATTGCCGACGTCGGTCGTCATCAAACTCCCGGCCGGCTTCAAGCCCGGCGCCAAAGAGGAGTACATGAATCCCCAACACCTTGAGTACTTCCGCACCAAGTTGCGCAACTGGCGTGCCGAACTGGTGGAAGAATCCAAGCAGACGATCGAGAACCTGCGCGACGAAGTGCGTGATGTCGGTGACGAAGCCGAGCGCGCCACCCGCGAGACCGAGAACTCGCTGGAACTTCGCACCCGTGATCGTTATCGCAAGTTGATCTCCAAAATCGACAAGGCCCTCAAGCGCATCGAGGAAGGCCACTACGGCTACTGCGAGGAAACCGAGGAAGAGATAGGCCTGGACCGTCTCGACGCTCGTCCCATCGCAACCCTGAGCCTGGACGCGCAGGAGCGTTGGGAGCATCGCCAGAAGCAAATGGGCGACTGATTCCCGCCAACCGCAGCACGGAGCGCCCCGCAATGCGGGGCGTTTTCGTTTCAGAGTCCGGAACTGGCTCTACCCAAGCCTTGTAGAATCGTCACGTTACCGCAGCGCCGAAAGGAAATACGATTGAATCAGCCGCGAAAATACTTTGGCACCGATGGCATTCGAGGTCGCGTTGGCCAGGCACCGATCACCGCCGATTTCATGTTGCGACTGGGTCGCGCCGCTGGCGTGGTGTTGCTGCAGAGCCACGCCAAACCGGTCGTATTGATCGGAAAAGACACACGCATTTCGGGCTACATGTTCGAGGCAGCACTGCAAGCCGGCTTGCTCGCCGCCGGTGCCGATGTGCGTCTGCTTGGACCCATGCCAACGCCCGCAGTCGCGTACCTGACCCGCTCGATGCGTGCCGATGCCGGTATCGTCATCAGCGCCTCGCACAACCCCTACGAAGACAATGGCGTCAAGTTCTTCTCCGATGCTGGCGAGAAGCTCGCCGATGCCGTGGAACACGCCATCGAACGCGAGATTGATGCGCCGTTCGTCACAGTCGGTTCGGATTTGATCGGCAAGGCGGTGCGCATCGAGGATGCCTCGGCGCGCTATCTTGAATTCTGCAAGTCCACGGTGTCACGGTCCCTGCACCTGCACGGGCTCAAGATCGTCGTTGATTGCGCACATGGCGCGACCTATCACATAGCTCCACTGTTGTTTGCCGAACTCGGCGCGAACGTGGTCAGCATCGGCGCGAAGCCAGATGGACTCAACATCAATCGTGACTGCGGCTCCACCCACCCACAAGCTTTGGTCGATGCGGTTCTGGCCGAAAAGGCAGATTTGGGTATCGCCTTCGATGGCGATGGCGATCGCTTGCAACTGGTCGATTCACACGGTCGCATCATCGATGGCGATCATCTCCTGCATATCCTTGCATGCGATTGGAAGCAGACCGGCCGCTTGCGTGGCCCGGTTGTCGGCACCTTGATGAGCAACATCGGGTTGGAGCAGTCGATGGCGGCGATCAACGTGCCGTTCCTGCGCGCCAACGTGGGTGATCGCTACGTGATGCAGGCGCTGCGCGAGAATGGCGGCATCCTTGGAGGAGAAGCCTCGGGTCATGTGTTGTGCCTGGATCGCGCTACGAGTGGCGACGCGATCGTCAGTGCGCTGCAGGTTCTCGAAGTGGTTTTGCGTCGCGAATGCACACTGGCCGATGCCGTTGCCGACCTGCACATGGTCCCGCAGACCACCACCAACATTCGTGTCGCTGGCGGTGCCGCGCTGGTAGACCATTCCAACGTCCAGAAAGTGCTGGCCGATGTGCGCGCTCGCTTGACCGACAAGGGACGCGTCGTGTTACGGCCATCCGGCACCGAGCCGTTGGTGCGCGTTACCGTTGAACATGAAGATGCAGACGTGGTTGCGCGACTGGTCGGCGAACTGGCTGACGCGGTCCGCTCGGCCGCCGCGAATCTTTGAATCCTTCAATCGAGCCGAACCATGAGCAAGCACGTTCCCACTCTCGACATCCGCTGTTTCGACAGCAACCGCGCGACATTCGTTGCCGAGCTGGGTGCCGCCTATCGCGAGTTCGGGTTCTGCTGCATCAGTGGCCACGGCATCGACGCCAACCTGGTGCGACGCGCCTACGAGGCATTCCGCGAGTTCTTCGCGTTGCCGGTCGAAGTCAAGCGTGGCTATCACCTGGCGGGCGGCGGTGGTGCGCGCGGATACACGGCATTTGGTGTTGAAACGGCGAAGGATGCCAAGTACGCCGATCTCAAGGAGTTTTATCACATCGGTCGCGAGATCCCGCGCGATTCGCGCTTTGCCGACGTGATGGCTGCGAACATCTGGCCCGTCGAAGTGCCGGATTTCCAGCCGGCCGGCTATGCGCTATACGAAGCGCTGGACCAGCTTGGCAGTCGTGTTCTGAGCGCGCTCGCGTTGCACATCAACCTGCCCGAAAATTTCTTTACCGACAAAACCGACGTCGGTAATTCCATCCTGCGACCATTGCATTATCCGCCGATCACCCAGGACGACATTCCCAACGTGCGTGCCGGCGCGCACGAGGACATCAACCTGATCACCCTGTTGATCGGTGCGAGTGCTGAAGGTTTGCAGGTGAAAACACGTGAAGGCGATTGGCTGCCAATCACGACCGCCGATGATGCCATCGTCGTCAATATCGGCGACATGCTGCAGCGCTTGACCAATCACACCTACCCGTCGACCTCGCACCGGGTCATCAATCCGCAGAACGATAACGCACGCAAGCCGCGCTATTCGGTTCCGTTTTTCCTGCATCCCAACCCCGATGTGTCGCTGGCCGTGCTTGATTCCTGCGTCAGCGCGGACAATCCATCGCGCTACCCGCAGTCGATCACGGCGCACGAATACCTGCTTGAGCGGTTGCGCGAGATCAAGTTGATCTGATCGCGATGCTGCCGATGTCGCCGACTGGGGAACCCAATCGCTGGATGGCTGCGTCGTTGATCGCATTGTTGATCGTCGGCGCAATCCTGCTGGTCGGCTGGCCCGCCATCCACGGCTTCTGGGTGCGTGATGACCTGACCCAACTGGCCTACGTGCGGCTGCTCGGAACGCCGTGGCCATTGTTCACGCATGACCATTTTCCCGTGCCGGGCTCGATTTTCCGGCCGCTGGGATTCGCCTCGTTGTGGCTCAGCGAATGGGTGTTCAGCCATGACTACGCGGCGAATTCCATTGCCGATCTTGTGTTGCACGGCGTTCTGGTGTTTTCGCTATATCGACTGATGCGCGTGGCGGTCAGGCCGATGACGGCGTTTGTGAGTTGCCTGTTGTTCGCGCTGCCGCCAGTGGTGCTGGTGACGGTGATGTCCTGGTCCAATCGGTTTGACCTGCTTGCCGTGTTGTTCACGCTGGTCACGCTTCGCGCACTGTGCGATTGGATCGCGTCGAAGCGAGAGCTGCACTTGGCGGTCGCGCTGGTGACGATGTTGGCGGCCCTGCTTTCCAAGGAATCCGGCGTGATTGCCGTCGTCGGCGCTGCCCTGCTGATTGGCGAAGCCGCGCTTGCCCATCGAATCGTTTGGCAACGCGCGATGGTTGGCATCGTCGCGGTTGGTTTGGTCGGCATCGTCTACGTGGTCTGGCGCCACGACATGTTGGGGTCGGGCGGCAATGTGATCAGCGGACTTGGCTCACTCATCGAAACCCTGACGCGCGGCACGGCGCTGTGGTGGCGACAACTTGGCGGGTATCTGGCAGCTGGTTTGTCAACCTGGATCGTGGTTTTCGCCTTGCTTGTGGCCGTCGTCGCAGTCATCGCCTGCGTCATTCGATCGGATCGCGAACTGCGCGCCGAGGAGCTTCGGCGTCCCATCCTGCTCGCCGCCATCGCGTTTCTGTTCTTGCCCGGCGTGTTGCAAGCACCCATCGCCGTCTTGAACAGCATTGCCGCCAGCGCCGACATGTCGGCGGTCGAGCTGGGAATGCAGGCGCGCTTGTACTACACCGGCTGCGTCGGGCTGGCTATGCTGCTGGCGCTACTGGTCGATTCGAGCGGACGGACTCCGCGACGCATCATCAACGTCGGTTTGTTCGTGCTCGCGGCCGTCGCTGGCGTGGCTACCCATCGCATCGCTGCTTCGCATGCGCAACGCTCCACTGCCATCGCGAAGCAACCTGTCGCCGTTGTCGACTATGTCGCCAGTCATCCATTGCCGGCGGAGCGATGTCGCGTCGTCATCCTCGGCTACCAACCTGCGCCGGAGTGGGCGACTGTCACGCCGCTCGATTCGGTCATCAAGGCGCTGGCACCGGACCTCGACAAGGTTTCCGATTGCCTGTTTGCGAACGAACATCACACCTATATCCATCAATTCGCTGCCGACCGCGTCACACCTGCCGACTTGTTGCCATGGCGCCCTCGCGTGATTCGCGACCAACTTGTTCCGTGGCTGGAAATTGGCGGACTCGTGGTTGCCTATCTCGATCCACCCAGTGAGTTTTCCACCTTCGATCGCGACGAAATTCTATTCCTCGCAATCGACGGCGATAGCGTCACCGATGTCAGTGCTGCGGTGCGCGATGGAACGCGCGTGGTGAACTTGCAGTGATTGCGTCGATACCGTGCGGACGGTCTCGTGCCCATGATCGTTGCTTGCGCAGCGCAACGTTTGACGCTAACGTCACCACCCATATGACTGACCTTTCCAGCCCGCTTTGCATCCTGATCAGCGCCTTCAGGGCCGCCGGAATGACCTCGCGCGCACGCCGACCGGAGCCGATGTTCCCGACCGGGTAGGCCGTCGTAGCGCGTTGCTGCAACGATTCGAACCCGGCCCTCGCGCCGGGTTTTTCATTTTCTCGCCTCACGTTTCAGCAGGAAATCTGATGACACCATGCCACTTCTTGACCACGCAGGACTGGAGCCGCGCCGAGCTGGATGCGCTGTTGATCCATGCCGAAAAGTTCAAGTACGACAAGCTCGGCGATCAGCTTGCTGGCAAGTCGATCGCGTTGTTGTTCTTCAACCCGTCGATGCGCACGCGGACCAGTTTTGAACTCGGCGCGCACCAGCTCGGCGGCAAGGCCATCGTGCTCGCACCGGGCAAAGACGCCTGGCCGATCGAGTTCGAGATCGGCAGCGTCATGGATGGCGATACCGAGGAACACATTGCCGAAGTTGCTCAGGTGTTGTCGCGCTATGTCGACCTGATTGGTGTGCGTGCGTTCCCGAAGTTCCAGGACTGGTCGGTGGATCGCGAGGATCAGGTCATCCGCTCGTTCGCGAAGTTCGCGACGGTGCCTGTGATCAACATGGAAACCATCACCCATCCCTGCCAGGAACTGGCCCACATCATGGCGTTGCGCCAGCACCTGGGTGCGGACTTGCGTGGCAAGAAATACGTGCTGACCTGGACCTACCACCCCAAACCGCTTAACACCGCCGTCGCCAATTCCGCGTTGCAGATCGCGACCCGCTACGGCATGGACGTGACCTTGTTGTGCCCGACGCCGGCCTACGTGCTCGATCCGCGCTACATGGATTTCGCGGCACAGAACGTCACCGAGAATGGCGGCAGCCTCACCGTCAGCCACGACATCGAGTCGGCCTACGCCGGTGCCGATGTGGTTTACGCGAAAAGCTGGGGCGCGCTGCCGTATTTCGGTCGCTGGGAACAGGAGAAAGCGATCCGTGATGCGCACAAGCACTTCATCGTCGACGAGGCGAAAATGGCACTGACCAACAACGGCAAATTCAGTCACTGCTTGCCGCTGCGCAGAAACATCAAGGCGACCGATGCGGTGATGGATTCACCCAACTGCATCGCCATCGACGAAGCGGAGAATCGCCTGCACGTGCAGAAGGCGCTGATGGCCGCCCTTGTATAGCGCGTTTCGCTGCGCAGCATTCCACTCGATAGCCACGTCTCACGGATTCCCGACATGAGCGACAAAAAGAATATCGTCCTTGCATTCTCCGGTGGCCTCGACACCAGCTTCTGCGTGCCGTATCTGCAAGAGCAGGGTTACGCTGTGCACAGCGTGTTCGCCGATACCGGTGGCGTCGACGCCGAAGAGCGCGACTTCATCGAGCAACGCGCTGCCGAACTGGGTGTCGCCTCGCATGTCACCGTTGATGGCGGCCCGGCGATCTGGAACGAATTCGTCAAACCGTTCGTGTGGGCAGGCGAAGGCTATCAAGGCCAGTACCCGTTGCTGGTATCGGATCGCTATCTGATCGTTGAAGCGGCGCTCAAGCGTGCCGACGAACTCGGCACACGCACGATTGCGCACGGTTGTACCGGCATGGGCAACGACCAGGTTCGTTTCGATCTCGCGATCAAGGCGTTGGGTGACTACGACATCGTCGCGCCGATCCGCGAAATCCAGAAGCAGCATACGCAGACCCGCGCCTACGAACAGGCCTATCTCGAACAACGCGGTTTCGAAGTCCGCGCCAAGCAAAAGGCCTACACGATCAACGAGAACCTGCTTGGGCTGACCATGTCCGGTGGTGAGATCGATCGCTGGGAAGCACCGGGTGAGGAAGCGCGCGGCTGGTGCGCGGCGCGAGCCGATTGGCCTGGCGAAGCGCTGCAAGTCTCGATCACATTCGAACATGGCGAAGCGGTTGCGCTCGATGGTGAACAGCTCGCCGGTCCGATCCTGTTGGCGAAACTCAACTCGTTGTTCGCGAAGTACGGCGTCGGTCGCGGCATCTACACGGGCGACACCACGATCGGGCTCAAGGGTCGCATCATCTATGAAGCGCCGGGTCTGGTTTCGCTGCTTGTCGCGCATCGGGCGCTGGAAGAAGCCGTGTTGTCCAGGCAACAGAATCGCTACAAGCCCAGCGTGGCGCGGCAATGGGTGGAGCTGGTTTACGAGGGATTCTTTCACGATCCGCTGAAGGCCGATCTGGAAGCGTTCCTTGCGTCGAGCCAGCGCTGCGTCAACGGTGAAGTCACCTTGCAGACGCAAGGCGCGAGCGTGCAGGCAATTGCCGTGCACTCGCCACATCTGTTGCACGCGAAGGGCGCCGTCTACGCGCAATCCGCCGACTGGGGCGTCGAGGAAGCGGAAGGTTTCATCAAGCTCTATGGCATGAGTTCAACGCTGTGGGCCGAGGTGAATCGTGGCCGTGGCTGACGACACGATGTTGCCAGATACGCTGCGCCATCTCACCGCGCTGGTCGCATTCGATATGCGCAACCCGCCGCGCGCGATTGGCACGGATGGCATCTTTGCCTACATCGCCGCCAAGTTGCCCGGCTTCGCTGTCGAAGTGATCGACCATGGTGCCGGGGCGATCAGCTTGTACGCCGTTCGCGGGACGCCGAAGTTTCTGTTCAATGTGCATCTCGACACCGTGCCCGATTCACCGCATTGGTCGGCCAGCCCGTTTGCGTTGCGCGTGACTGACGACCGAGCAATTGGTTTGGGTGCCTGCGATATCAAGGGCGCAGCAGCGGCATTGATCGCTGCGGCCAATCGCAGCGAGGGCGATGCCGCATTTCTTTTCAGCAGCGATGAAGAAGCAAACGATCCGCGTTGCATCGCGGCGTTCCTCGCGCGTGGCATCGCCTACGAAGCCGTACTGGTCGCCGAACCAACCAACGGCGAAGCTGTGCTAGCACACCGCGGCATCAGTTCCGTGTTGGTGCGTTTTGAAGGTCGCGCAGGTCATGCATCGGCACGCCAATCCAGCGCCGATAGCGCTCTGCACCAGGCAGTGCGTTGGAGCAACCGCGCACTGGATCACGTTGATTCGCTCGGCCACGAACGCTTCGGTGGTTTGACCGGCCTGCGCTTCAACATCGGTCGCATCGAAGGCGGCATCAAGGCGAATGTAATTGCACCGAGCGCTGAATTGCGTTTCGGCTTCCGGCCACTACCGTCGATGGAAACCAACGCATTGCTGGAAAATTTCGCCACGCTGGCCGATCCGAAACCGGCTGACTTCACCGAAATTTTCCGAGGCCCCAGCCTGCCGTCCGGCGCGACTGCCGACGCGGAGAATCGCCGCCTTGCCGCACGTGATGTTGCCGACGCGCTCGATCTGCCGATCGGCAACGCGGTCGATTTCTGGACCGAAGCCGCATTGTTTTCACAAGCTGGCTACACCGCGCTGGTGTATGGGCCGGGCGACATTGCCCAGGCCCACAGTGCCGACGAATGGGTTGCGCTGGAGCAACTGAATCGCTATGGCGACAGCGTGTTGCGCATCTTTGATTCATCGCGCTGACTCGACGACTTTCACCAGAACGGAACCCACACGTGCAAGCCCACCGCCAAACCCGCCAGACCATCGTGCGCCTGCTTTCCAGCATGGCCAGCGCCAAGGAGATCTCGCAGTACCTGAAACGATTTTCTCGACTGGATGCGAAGCGCTTTGCCGTGGTCAAGGTCGGCGGTGCGGTATTGCGCGATGACCTGGAAGCGCTAACGTCGTCGTTGAGCTTCCTGCAGGAAGTGGGCCTCACGCCCATCGTCATCCACGGCGCGGGTCCACAACTGGATGACGCGCTCCGCGCTGCCGGGATCGAAAAACAGATTATCGACGGGTTGCGCGTCACCTCGCCGGAAACACTGGCGGTCGTGCGTCGCGTGTTCCAGGCGCAGAACCTGAAACTGGTCGAAGCGTTGCAGCAAAATGGCGCGCGCGCCACGTCAATCACGTCAGGTGTTTTCGAAGCAGACTATCTGGACCGTGAAACCTACGATCTTGTCGGCCGAGTCACGGCGATCAACCTGACGTCGATAGAAGCGAGCCTGCAGGCCAGTTCGATCCCGGTCATCGCCAGCCTGGGCGAAACTACGGGTGGACAGATACTCAACATCAACGCTGACATCGCTGCCAACGAACTGGTCCAGGTGGTGCAGCCGTACAAGATCATTTTCCTGACAGGCACCGGCGGTCTGCTCGATGCGAATGGAAAAGTGATCGACTCGATCAACCTGTCGACCGAGTTCGAGCACCTCATGTCGCAGCCGTGGCTGGCTGGTGGCATGCGCCTGAAGATTGCGCAGATCAAGCGCCTGCTTGATTGCTTGCCACCGAGTTCGTCCGTGTCCGTTACGCGGCCCGCGGAACTGGCCAACGAGCTGTTCACGCACAAGGGTTCTGGCACGCTGATCCGTCGCGGCGAACGCGTGCTGCGCGTGGAATCGTGGAACGACATCGACACCGACCGTTTGCGAGGACTGATCGAATCGAGTTTCGGGCGAATGTTGCTGCCTGACTATTTCGAACGCACGCCATTGACCCGTGCCTACGTCAGCGAAAACTATCGCGCGGCGGTAGTCCTGGTCGATGTCGACGGCGAAACCTATCTCGATAAATTCGCCGTGCTCGACGACGCGCAGGGTGAAGGACTTGGCCGCGCGGTCTGGCAGGTGATGCGCGAGGAAACGCCGCGATTGTTCTGGCGTTCCAGCCACGGCAACCCTGTCAATCCGTTCTACTACAACGAGTCCGACGGCTGCTTCAAACAACAAGATTGGCGTGCGTTCTGGTACGGCATTTCGGACTTCGACGAGATCGAACGATGCGTGGACCACTGCCGCACTCGCGTGGCAACCTTGCTTCCGTTGGGAGCGCCAGCGTGACGAAAAAAACATCCGTCGGTATCGTCGGTGGACGCGGCCACACCGGCGCCGAGCTGATCGCGTTGATCGCCGCGCATCCGCAACTGGAACTCGCATTCGTGTCTTCTCGCGAACGCGCTGGCGAGCGGATTGCCGACCATGTTGATCGGTATTCCGGCGACCTTTGCTACGAAGCGATGGAACATGCCGATGTTGCGCAACGCCAAGCCGATGTGGTCGTGCTGGCACTACCGAACGGCAAGGCAGCGGAACTGGTCACGGCCATCGATGCGATATCGCCACAAAGCCTGATCGTCGATTTGTCTGCTGACCATCGGTTCGATCCGGCATGGTTTTACGGCTTGCCGGAACTCAATCGTGATCGCGCCAACGGCCAATGCCGGATCAGCAATCCCGGTTGCTACGCGACGGCAATGCAGCTCGCCATCGCGCCACTGCTGGATCGGCTGGCCGGCCCGCCGCAATGCTTTGGCGTGTCGGGCTATTCCGGCGCTGGCACCGCACCATCAGACCGCAACGATATAGAAAAACTGCGCGACAACCTGATGCCGTATTTACTCGTCAACCACGTCCACGAGCGCGAAGTCGCGCTGCAACTGGGCGTGCCGGTCGAGTTCATGCCGCATGTCGCGCCGCATTTTCGCGGCATAACGATGACCGTGAATATATGGCTACAAACGCCAGTGAGCGTTGAAGAAGTGCGCGATATTTTCAGGCAGCGCTATGCCTGCGAATCGTTGATCGAAGTCATCGAGGGCGCGCCGTGGGTCAGCCAGATCGCTGGTCGCCATGGCGTACAGATCGGCGGTTTTGCGGTCGCACCGGGTGGCAAGCGCGTGGTCGTGGTCGCAACGCTGGACAATCTTTTGAAAGGCGCGGCGACACAGGCGATCCAGAACATCAATCTCGCGCTCGGGTTTCCAGAACTGGCTGGCATCGCACTGGATGCCCGATCGCGGATCACGGGAGAGTCGCAATGAGTGGATTGCTTTGGCAAAAGGCGGGCACCCAGGTCGATCCACGGATCATGCAATTTCTCGCTGGCGACGATGTGGTGCTGGACCGCGAACTGTTTCTGCACGACATAAAGGCGAGCGCGGCACATGTCGAAGGGCTCGCAAACATCGGCATCGTCACTGCCGATGATGCGACGGCGATCAAGCGCGAACTGGAAACCCTGGCCGAAGATTTCCGCGCGGGTCGGTTCGTGCTTGATGACCAATATGAAGACGGCCACTCAGCCATCGAGGCACGCCTGACCGAACGCCTGGGCGACGCCGGCAAGCGCGTCCACACCGGGCGTAGTCGCAACGATCAGGTGCTGGTGGCGATGCGTCTGTGGTTGAAAGCGCGACTGGCCGAGTTGATCGTGACCAACCGCGCGATTGCGCAAGTCTGTCTTGAGCGAGCCGCCGAGCCAGAACTTCCAATGCCGGGCTACACGCACTTGCAACGCGCCGTGGTGTCATCGTCGGCAATGTGGTTTGCCGCGTTCGCCGAAGCGTTCATCGACAATCTCTGGCGCGCACAGCAGGCACTGGCGCTGATCGACGCGAACCCGCTTGGCACCGCTGCGGGATATGGCGTCAATCTCGCGCTGGATCGCGAGCACAGCACTCAGGCGCTGGGCTTTGCGCGCATGCAGGTCAACCCGATCTACGCGCAACTTTCGCGCGGAAAATTCGAAATGGCCGCACTCGAGGCGCTCGCTGCCGCCGTACTCGACTTGCGCCGACTTGCTTGGGACTTGTCGCTGTTCACGACTAGCGAATTTGGCTTCGTTGAACTGCCCGATCAATACACCACCGGCAGCTCGATCATGCCGAACAAACGCAATCCCGACGTAATCGAACTGATGCGAGCCAGTTACGCCGCCGTCGCCGCCGCACGCACCGAAATTGAACAACTGTTGTCGCTGCCATCCGGCTATCAACGCGATCTGCAGCTCGGCAAGGGTTCGGTGATCCATGGCTTTCGGTACGGCCTGGGTGCCTTGTCGCTACTGCCCGACCTGCTCGTAAACCTGCGCTGGAACGCCGAGCGTATGCGTGCCGCTATCGAGCCGGCGATGTACGCAACCGATGTAGCCATCGAAGCAGCTATCGCAGGCGTACCGTTCCGCGAGGCGTATCGCGCCGCCGCCGAAGGCAACGATGGTGCAGGCGCTGGCCGGACACCGGAAGGCAGCCTGGCAGCTCGGACGTCGCCCGGTGCCAGCGGCGACTTGCGCCTCGACGTCTTGCGCAAGCGCCTGCAACAACTCACAGATTGACGCGCGTCCCGCTTTTTTTGGTTTTTGGCTGTCGCCAGACTGGTCAAGCGCTTCTTGCGCCTGCCGGCGCACGAGTTACTTCTCTTTGCTTGCCCAAAGAGAAGTAACCAAGAGAAATGGCACCCGGACCTGTCGCCCGCACGATGAAGCCGTGCGGGTACGCAAGCGCTGGCCGGGTTCGGC
>JBATAQ010000324.1:0-4755 GCA_049661925.1 Dokdonella sp. | reverse complement strand
CGCATGGCCGCGCAGAGCAGAACCTTGCCGCGCTTGCCGTTGCTCTTGAGGCGTTCGCCGAAGGTCCGGATGATAGGGTTGTGCTTCAGGGCGACCATGGCGGGAAAGTACAGGGCGCGGCGTAGCTGCGCCGATCCTCGTTTGCTGATAGCAGCACGCCGCCGCACGCTGGTGCCTGATTGGACAATGGCGCAGTCCAGCCCCGCGTAGGCCACCCACTGCTTGGCTGTGGCGCAGCGGGCAAAGGCGTCCATGTGGGAGAGCACGACGGCGCTGGTGCGGGTGCTGATGCCGGGGATGGATTCCAGCCAGCCACGGCGCTGGCGCAAGTCTGGGTCCTGGTCGATGTGATCGGCAATGGCCTTGCGCAGCCGGACGATTTCTTCATCCAGTGCCTGCAGCACGCTTTGAATGGACAGGTGCACGCTGGCATGAGCCACGTCCAGGCGATTGCTTTCCTGCTGGCGCAGGTCGAGCACGGCATCGAGCCGGCGTACCAAGGCCTGCAGGGTGCGAACGGCCACCGGCGGCGGTACCCAGCGCGGTGGCTGGTGCACCTGGACGAACCGCGCGATGCGCTTGGCATCGGCGACATCGGTCTTGGCACGACTGAGCTCGGCGTCGGCGAAGGCGTGAACCTGCGCGGGATTGATCACGCTCACCGCATGGCCGGCATCATGCAGGACGGTGGCGGACATCTCCCAATACGGCCCCGTGGCTTCCATGCCGATGGCACACCCGCTGGCTTGATGCGATGCCAGCCATTGGACCAGATCCGACACCGCTCGCGGGGTGTTGCCAAACACCTTGGTCTTGAATTTCCTGCCGTCGAACAACGCCACATCCAGGGTGGTCTTTGAGACATCGATTCCCAGCACTGTCATTTCGCATCCTCCAGATTGAAGGGATGACGCACGTGTTCGGACCGACCTTGTAAACACAAGCTCAATGCACTGCTCGTCACCGGCCAGTGCCAGGCCTCAGATACCGTTCGATCTCAATGAACACGATGGAAAGAGAGCGGCTAATCTACGTTGCAAGCTCAAAGCCTAAGGGTGGAAACAACCTGCTCTCTTCCCCCCGAGCGTCGTCGGGAACGATACCCGCAAGGGTGCCGTCGAGGTACAAGGGTGGAAGCTCCAAAGGAGATTCCACCGATAGATTGAAATCGAAATTTCCGTTTGAGGGTGGAATCAGCTTCGCTGGTTCCACCCTACGAATGCGCCGCGACGCGGGCCCGCGCAAGGGCCCAACTAGCGAAAATTGCGTGAGCGCGAATCCAGTTCGTCGAACAGCGGCGTGTAGTCGAGCAACTGCTCGGCGATGATGTGTTGCACGCCATCAACGAATTCAACGCGACCGGCCACGCCGAGCAGACGCGATTCCAGCAACACGCGGCGCTGGCGTTCGGCGATGCGCTGCCATACGACAATGTTGAGCATGCCGCTTTCGTCTTCCAGCGTCAGGAAAGTCACGCCGCTTGCCGTTTCCGGTCGTTGCCGCAAGGTGACCAGACCCGCGACGCGAATATTGCGACCGTGGCCAAGCCGGACGAGATCGCGTGCGATCGTGCAACGTCGCGCTTTCAGTTGACCGCGCACCAGCGACACTGGATGTGGACCAAGGCTTAGACCGGTCGCGGCGTAATCGGCAACCACGGTTTCGCGTGCGCTGGGTGGGCGCAACGTGACCGCTTGCTCGGGCGTGGTGATGCCATCGAACAGCGGCAACTGCGCTTCGACGCCAGCGACCTGCCAGCGTGCGCGATGGCGATGGCCGACTAGTCCACGCAGCGCATCTGCTTCGGCGAGTCGTGCCAATGCACGCTGGTCGAGCTGGGCGCGTTCGGCCAGATCCTGCACATCGCGAAACGGCAGTTGGGCACGTGCCTGCACGATGGCGTGACCAGCCTTTTCCGCAAGCCCACGCACTTCGCGCAAACCCAGCCGCAAGGCGGGGTGACAATTGGCTGGAGCAGGCACCAGGCTGCAATCCCACTCGCTGTAACGCACGTCAACTGGCTGCACGGCAGCGCCATGGCGACGCAGGTCCTGCACGATCTGGCTCGACGCATAAAAACCCATCGGCTGGGAATTGAGCAAGGCACACGCGAACGCACTCGGCTCGTGGCATTTCAACCAGCAACTCACATAGGTGAGTAAGGCGAAACTCGCCGCATGCGATTCCGGAAAGCCGTAACTGCCAAAGCCGCGCAGCTGATTGAATAGACGCTCGGCGAAGTCGCCGTCGTAGCCCTTTCCCAGCATGCCGTTGACGAAACGATCGTGGAAATATTCGATGCCACCGCGCCGCTTCCAGGCGGCCATGCCACGCCGCAATTCATCCGCTTCACCGGGTGAAAAACCTGCGGCAACGATGGCGACCTGCATCACCTGTTCCTGGAACAAGGGCACGCCCAGTGTGCGTTGCAAGACCGGCTTCAGTTCTTCGGATGGATAGACGACGGTGCTGGGATCGTGTCGACGCTGCAAGTATGGATGCACCATATCTCCCTGGATCGGGCCGGGTCGCACGATGGCAACCTGGATCACCAGGTCGTAATAGCAACGCGGTTTCAGTCGCGGCAGCATCGCCATCTGTGCCCTCGATTCGATCTGGAACACGCCGACCGTATCGGCCTTGCAGATCATGTCGAAGGTTTCCGGATCGTCGTCGGCGATGTCGGCCACGCCGATGTCGCGACGTCCGCTACTGCGCAACAAATCCAGACACTTGCGAATGCAGGTGAGCATGCCCAGCGCGAGACAATCGACCTTGAGCAACTTCATCGTTTCCAGATCGTCCTTGTCCCACTGGATGATGGTGCGATCAGGCATCGCCGCGTTCTCGACCGGCACCAGCGTCGACAGCGGCGCATCGGCAATCACGAAGCCGCCGGTGTGTTGGGAAAGATGGCGCGGCATGCCGACCAGTTGCCGGGTCAGCGCAACCACCTGGCGAATCACCGTCGCATCCGGATCAAAGCCGCGCTCGCTCAGGCGCTCGTCGAGCGCGTCGTTGCTCTCGCGCATGCCGATGCAACGGCTGAGTTGATCGACCTGGTCGGCGGATAGGCCCAGCGCCTTGGCGACATCGCGCAAGGCACTGCGACCGCGATAGCAGATCACCGTTGCCGCCAGCGCGGCGCGTTCGCGACCGTACTTGGCGTAGATGTACTGGATGACTTCCTCGCGCCGCTCGTGCTCGAAATCGACATCGATATCGGGCGGCTCGTTGCGTTCCAGCGACAGGAACCGTCCGAACAACAATTGCACGCGGGTCGGATCGACTTCAGTGATATGCAGGCAAAAGCACACCACCGAATTGGCCGACGAGCCACGACCCTGGCAAAGAATTTTTTGCTCGCGTGCGAAGCGGACTACATCGTGGACGGTCAGGAAAAACGCTTCGTATTCCAGCGTCTGGATCAGTACCAGTTCCTGTTCGATTTGCGCCAGTACGGAATCGGGCGTTCCTTGTGGCCAGCGTTTTGCTGCACCTTCGCGCGTCAACTGGCGCAACCACGAAATCGGCGTTTCACCGTCCGGTACCAGTTCGCGTGGATAGACGTAATTGAGATCGTCCAGCTTGAACTGGCAGCGCTCGGCGATGCGTACGCTTTCGTCAAGCAGCGTGATCGGATAGATCGCCGCCAGCGCATCGCGTCGACGCAAATGACGCTCGCCATTCGGGAACAGCAAGCCGCCCGCTTGCGCAATCGTGGTGCGATGGCGGATCGCGGTCAGCGTGTCCTGCAATCGCCGCCGACCACGCACATGCATGTGCACGTCGCCGCTGGCAACGGCGGTGATGGCGTGTTCGTGGCAGAACGCGAGTTGCTGCGAAAGTCGCTTGGCATCACGTGCGCCGCGATGCAGTTCCACCGCCAACCAGAGCCGATCCGGGAATTGTTCGCGCAACCATTCGGCATCAGCGGGTGAAGGCTCCGCATCGGCCAGCCATAAACAGAGCAAGCCATCGAGATTGCACAGGTCGCTGCGTTGCAAACGATAGCTGCCCTTGCTGGCGCGACGCCGACCGCGCGTGATCAGCGCACAAAGATTCCGATAGCCGGCAAGATTTTCGACCAGCAGCACCACGCGCAAGCCATCGTCGAGGCGCATTTCGCTGCCGACGATCAGCGGCATTTCAGTACGTCGCGACGCTTCCAGCGCACGCACGATACCGGCCAGCGAACACTCGTCGGTGATCGCCAGTTTGCGATAACCCAGCTCGCCCGCACGCTCAAACAATTCCAGTGCCGAAGACGCGCCACGCAGGAACGAGAACGGCGACAGGCAATGCAGTTCGGCGTATTCGGGAAGATCGTGCGGGGCGACGTCGGACATGGCTGGCTCAGGCGAACCAGCCATGCAATAACCACGGACCATCCAGATGGCCAACCGGCCGGAATGCCCACGCACGCTGTCCCAGCGAGGTTTCCAGCACGTAGTAATCGCGGCCGGATTGGTCGTCGTCCCACCAGCCACTTTCGATGCGTTCCGGGCCACTCAACACGCGCGGCGCATGATCGCGCAGCGGAATCGGTCGCGGCAGCAACCAGCTTGGACGTGGTCCGCATTCAATCCGCGCCAGGCGTGCTTGCGGCGCTGCCGACCAGGCGAATTCGGGACGATGATCGGCCTGTTCGATCGGCGTGCTGAGCACGTCGTCACCAAGCCGTGCACGCAAGCGATCACCCAGCGCCTGCCAACTGGTCAATGCCGTCGCGGAACGCTCAAACAGATCACCACG
>JBATAQ010000323.1:0-8997 GCA_049661925.1 Dokdonella sp. | reverse complement strand
ATCCTACAAGTCAAAGCAACAGGATTTTGGTTTGAACGCATATGCTGATGCAACAATCGCGTTCCTGCGCGGTGATCGCCAAGAACTTGATAAGGCGTTAGCTGATCTAAAAGCCACACCTGCACCTCCGGGTGAGACTTTAGATGACGGAAAAATTCAGACGACATGGCCCGATGGAACCAAGCGCGCCGTGCCGTGGCCGCCGAATGTCGATGTTGTAGAGGGGCTGCAACGTTGCATTGGCAAGCCTTACCGCGATGCATATGGCTCGAGTTGCCGGCAGTAAAAATTGGAGCGCGCGTCCTGCGCCACTCCGATTTTGGTTGGACGCGCTGACTCGCTACCGCTGGCACCTCGCCAGTCCAGTGGAAGCACGACGCGTATTTTCCGCTTGGTCGCCAGCCAGGCCTTGAATGGCCAGCGCCCGCCCCGCCAAGCGCGGCCGGAACTGGCACAATCCCCGTTGCTCCCGGGCGCCCTGCCCGACTTCGGTTTTGTGATGGACAAGGTTTCGGCCAGACAATTGTTCGATTCGGTTTGCGATCGCCTCGCGCTGCGCTGGGTGGGTGGCATGCGTGGCGAGAATCGACTGCTGGAGCCCGGCACGACGGCGTCGCGGCGGCCGTCGCTGGTGGGCTACCTCAACATAATCTATCCGAACAAGGTGCAGATCGTCGGCACCGAGGAGCTGAACTACCTCGACGGCCTGGAATCGCGACAGCGCTGGGAAACGATCGAGCGAATCACGGGGAACCGGCCGATTGCCTTGATCGTCACCAAGGATCAGGCCATCCCGGCCGATCTGCGCGAAGCCGCTGATGGATCGGACACGCCGCTGTGGGTTACCAGCAAGCGTGGTCACGAGATCTACACCTATCTGCAATACCATCTGGCCCGTGCGCTGGCGCGGACGATCACCATGCACGGCGTATTTATCGAGGTGTATTCAATCGGCGTGCTGATCACCGGCGACAGCGGGACGGGCAAGAGCGAATTGGCGCTGGAGTTGATCACCCGAGGCCATCGCCTGATCGCCGACGATGCGCCGGAATTTACCCAGATTGCGCCCGACGTGATCGACGGAAACTGCCCGGAAATGCTCCGCGACCTGCTGGAAGTGCGCGGCCTTGGCATACTCAATGTCCGTGAAATGTTCGGCCACACTGCCGTGAAGCAATCCAAGTACCTGCGCCTGATCGTGCATCTGCAGCCGCAGCGTTTCGACCAACCGCTGCCGGACAGCATGGTCCGGCTGACCGGCGACGTGGGCTATCGCGAAGTGCTCGACATGCAGATTCCGCAGATCGTCATTCCGGTCGCACCGGGTCGCAACATCGCCGTGCTGACTGAGGCCGCCGTGCGCACCCACATGTTGCGCACCAAGGGCCTGGACCCGGCGCTGACGTTCATGGATCGTCAGGCCCATCAGATGCGCAGGTTGCCGCCATGGTGAACAACCAGGACGCTCCGGCGCCATCGCAGACACCGGCCTTGACGGTGATCAGCGGCATGTCCGGCTCTGGCAAGACGGTCGCCTTGCGTACCCTGGAAGACCTCGATTACTACTGCGTCGACAACCTGCCGGTGGCGTTGTTGCCGGCTTTGGTCGACACCGTGTCGCGTGACGAATCGCAACGCGATCGTCGGCTTGCAGTCGGTGCCGACGTACGCAATCGACAGCAAGACCTGCAACGCCTGCCCGACGTGTTGGCAGCCTTGGCAGGCCAGGGCATCGGCTACCAGACCGTGTTTCTGGACACCCGTGACGAGGTGCTGATCAAGCGGTATTCCGAATCGCGACGCCGCCATCCGTTGTCCAGCGATGGGCTGGCACTGGCCGATGCGATCGCCATGGAACGGCGCTTGCTGCGACCCATGCAATCAATCGCCGACCGTGTGATCGACACCAGCGATCTCAACGTGCATCAATTGCGAAGGCTCATCATCACCAGCATGGGTGCTGCGGCCGGTTCGCTGACTCTGCTGTTCGAATCGTTCGCCTACAAGCGCGGCGTTCCGGCTGATGCCGATTTTGTGTTCGACGCGCGCAGCCTGCCCAATCCGCACTGGAATGCGCAGTTGCGGCCGCTTTCCGGCAAGGACGCGCCGGTGCGCGAGTGGCTGGAACAGCAGCCCGATGTTGGCGCTTTTCGCGACGATATCAGCACCTTCCTCGACAACTGGCTGCCGCGTTTCGAGACCGATGGGCGCAGTTATGTCACCATCTGCATTGGTTGCACGGGTGGCCGCCATCGTTCGGTCTACCTGGCCGAGCGACTGGCCGAACGCTATCGTGATCGCCACCGCCAAGTCCTGAGTTATCACCGCGAGATGGAATGATGAGTGTCGGATTGTTGCTGCTCACCCATGAAACGATGGGCGGGGCATTGGTCAATGCGGCCCGTCATGTACTCGGCCGGTTGCCGATGGCGCTGGACGTGATGGAAATTCCCGCAAGCTGCTCGGATCCCGAAAACACTGCGCGCGACGCGTCACGACGCGCCCAGGCGCTGGACCAAGGCGACGGTGTGCTGGTGCTGACCGATCTTTACGGTGCTACGCCGTGCAACGTCGCCCATCAGTTGCCGCAGCTTGGCGTACACATGCACAGCGTGTCGGGATTGAACCTGCCGATGCTGCTTCGTGTCCTTAATTACCCCGAACAATCGCTCGACGAACTGACGCAGACAGCGGCCAGCGGCGGGCGCGGAGGCATACTCGTCGACCATGCTTGAGCGCGATATTACCGTCAGCAACCAGCTGGGCCTGCACGCGCGGGCATCGGCCAAACTTGTCCAGACCTTGCAGCCTTACCAAGCCAATCTGTTCATCGTCTACCGCGGCAAGGAGGTCAACGCCAAAAGCATCATGGGCGTGATGATGCTGGCTGCCGGCCTCGGCGCGCAGCTCACCCTGCGCGCCGAAGGCGACGAGGAAGAAGCCGCGATGGCTGCGCTGGTCGACCTGTTCGAGCGCAAGTTCGACGAATGTCAGTAACCATCCAGCAACGATGCCCTGATTGATCCGGGGCATCGCGATCAGCCAACCAGGGAGAGCGATGCGAGCGGTATTGACAGGCAGTAGCGCCGCGCGCGGCATGTCATTGGGTCGGGCTCGCCTCGAACATCCCAGCCGGCAGGCCATCGACGATCACCGACTCGAACCTGACGAGATCGCCGACGAGCTGGCGCGCCTGTATGCCGCCCTTGCCACCGCGCGCGATGAACTCAATGCGTTGCGCAGCAAGCTGACCGGCGCGCTGGCGCGCGACGTCGGCGAGTTCATTGATGCGCATAGTTTGATTCTGTCCGACCAGGAGATGGTTGGAAGCATCGTCTCGCTGGTCCGCGACCAGCGCTTCCGCGCCACCACCGCCCTGCGCATGCAGAGAGATCAACTGGTCGCCGTGTTCGACGCGATGGAAGATCCCTACCTGCGCAGTCGCAAGGAAGATTTCGAACACGTCATCGGCCGTGTCCAGGCAGTGCTGGCGCGCCCGACCAGCGAAGCCGAACGCAAGCTGGCTTCACGTGTCGGTGAAATCCTGATCAGTGACACCGTGGCGCCGTCGGAACTGGTCCCGCTGATGGAACACGGCGTGCTCGGCGTGGTGCTGGCGTCCGGCAGCACGCTGTCGCACAGCGCGATCCTCGCGCGTTCGATGCATTTGCCGATGGTGGTCGGCGTCAGTGATGCACTGTCGCAGATCAACGACGACGATCTCATCCTGATCGATGGCGAACGCGGCCAATTGATCGTTCACCCTGCTGCGCAGGACCTTGCCCGCTATAGCCGCTGGCAGCGCGAGCAAATCAAGCATGGCAAACGCCTCGCTCTGCTTGCCGACGCGAAGACGCTGACTGCCGACGGCCATGAAATCTGCCTGTTCGCGAATGCCGAAATGCCTGCCGACGTGGCCCAGGCGCGCATGCTCGGCGCGTCCGGCATTGGACTGTATCGCACCGAATTCATGTTCATGCAGCGTCGCGAATTGCCGAGTGAGGAAGAGCAGTTCCTCGCCTACCGCGATCTGGTACTGGGTATGGCTGGCCTGCCGGTAACGATCCGCACGCTTGATCTGGGTGCTGACAAGAGCGCGGAATCGGGCTTGGGCGATGACAGCGAGGCCAATCCTGCTCTCGGCGTTCGCGGCGTGCGGCTTACCCTGCGCCGACCACAACTGATGGCCACGCAAATGCGCGCCATTTTGCGTGCTTCCGCCTTCGGTCCGGTCCGTATTCTGGTGCCGATGATCACGACGCTGGCGGAAGTGATCAGCGTGCGCAATTTGCAGGTTGCCTGCACGCGCGAGTTGCGCGCGGAAGGCATCAGCGTGGCCGAGCATGTGGAACTGGGCGCAATGATCGAAGTGCCGGCGGCGGCAATTGCACTGCAAGGCATGATTCGCGACCTCGATTTCATCGCGATCGGCACCAATGATCTGGTCCAGTACACGCTGGCGGCCGATCGCAACAACACCGAGCTGGGCGATCTCTACGACCCCTTGCACCCAGCGGTGCTGAAACTGATCGCCCTGATCATTCGCGCTGCCCGCGGCGCGGATCGGCGCGTCACGATCTGTGGCGAGATCGCCGGCGCGGTCGAGTACACAGCGCTGTTGCTGGCGCTTGGCCTGACCGATCTTTCGATGCATCCCGGCGTGATCCTGGAAGTTCGCGAGCGCATCGGAAGGCTCGACATGGCTACCCTGCGCAAGATGGCACCGAGCTTGTTGCGTGCGCCGAGTGGTGATCGCGTGCGCGAGATGCTGGCGCGAATTCCGTTGCGCTGATCGCAGCTCGTGCGCTGAATTCCTAGTGTGCGGTGTCTGATCCCGGCATCGGCGTCGGCGTCACGAACAACTCGGCGGCATCGATCGCATCGAAGCGATAGTCGCGATTGCAGAATTCGCAGGTCACGCCGATCGAACCTTCGGCAGCCAACGCCGCCTCCACTTCATCCTGGCCCAGTGAACGCAGCATGTTGGCGACGCGCGTTCGCGAACAACTGCACTCGAAGCGGAGCGGCTGCGGATCGAAGACGCGAACGTCTTCTTCATGGAACAGGCGCATCAGAATTTCGCTGGGCGAAAGCGACACCAACTCATCGGTGCCCAGCGTCGCCAGCAAATGGCCAACCCGATTCCAGCCATCCTCGTCGCGGCGCTGACCAGCGGCCGCATCAATGGCCAGCGGCTGCAACAACATGCCGGCGCAACGACCATTGCGTTCGACCAGCATGATTCGTGTCGGCAGTTGCTCGGACTGCTCGAAGTACTGCTCGAATGCCGCTTCAAGATCGCCGCCTTCCGGTGCGATCAATCCCTGTTGACGCTTGTCGCTGTCGGCGTGCTCGATGGTGATCGCCAGCAGGGCATCTTCAGGCAAGGTCGCTGCGACTTCGCTTGCATCGTCCCATCGAGCCAAGCCACGCAAGGCGCCTTGGTCGTTGCATTCCACGAACAACAGTCGCAGCGCATCTTCCGTGCGCAACTGGATCGACAACCGGCCACGAAACTTGATCGTGCCCGTCATCAACGCAACCGCGACCAGGCTGCGACCGAGCAGGCTGGCAACGTTGGGCGGATAGTCCGCGCTCGATAGCGCCTGCACCCACGCCTCGTCCAGCTGCACCAGCACCCCGCGAACACCGGCCTTCTCGATCACGAATTTTTGCAGTTGGTCGTGCATGGGTCACATTGTCGGGAAAGGGATCGATCATGCTGGCCGAGACTGACGATCATCGCAATTCCCGAAGCGGTGGAGTCATCTGCCGACTTATGCGGCCCATAAAGGTTGATTGCCGCAGTGCAGATTGCCGGCAGCGGCCTGCAACGGCACAATCGGTGCGCGGACCTGCGTGATCTGGCTCGTTTCTTGTTCTGCCGTTACCGCCAGAACTCGTGACTACGACCGCGCCTTGCGCGAACTCATCAATCAACTCTGGGGTGCAAATAATGAAAACGATCCATATCGCTCGCTCGGCACTGGCCGTTGCGATTGCCGTAGCGATTGCCGGTGCCAATGCGGCGACGGTCACCATCGCTCCACATGCGCCGTCGCCCGACGAAATCACCGATTCGCGCGCAACCGATGGTTCGCTGCTGCTGCTGCGTTCGGGCCTGATCGATCCACTCATCGAACGGGTCGACTACTCGGCCACTGGCGCGGCTGCGGACGTGGTATCGGCTCGCTATGGCATTGTCCAGTTCCAAGGCGATCCGGCTGCCGCACGTGCGCGACTGGAAAAGGATGGCATCCAGTTTCTCGGCTACGTGCCGAACAACGCCTATCAGGTTCGCCTCGATGGCACGGCCTTGACCAAACTCCAGAACGACTCGGCAGTTCGCTGGGTCGGTCTGTACCAACCGGGCCAGAAGCTGGACCCTGCGCTGTGGACGGCAAATCTGGATGCGCTTCCCGAAGCACCGCAAGGCGGCTACGAGGTCGACGTGTTCGGCTTTGCCGGCGAGTCGGCCGACCAACTGGCGGCCGCGCTGTTGAAGGTGAGCGGCGTGCGCATCATTTCCGTGGCAAAGGGCGACGTCCCGTTTGCCCGCGCCCATGCCGAAAAAGTTGATCTGGGCGCGCTGATACGTACCGCGACGGCCGAAGACAGCGTCGCCTGGGTGGCGCCGCATTACCAGGAGTACGTCAACAACTCGGGCGGCATCAGCGCCATCCAGGGCAATACCTTCAACACCGGCACACCAGGTTCGGGCGTGGTGGAAGCCGGCTACCAGCCGATGTGGGACCACAACCTGTTTGGCAGCGGCCAGGTCATCAGCATTTCCGACTCCGGGCTTGATGCCAATGAGGCCTGGTTCACCACCTTGAACAAAGGTGTCGGCGACGTTACCGCGATCACCTTTGCGGATGCGGTTCCGCCTGTTCCACCGGCGGTCGGCGTCGCATCTCCGAACAACAAGGTTTACGGTTATTGGGTACAGCCAGGCGCGACTGCGTACGACAACAATGTGGTCTGTCCGGGCGGCACGTCGCCCACCAGTTGGCATGGCACTCACACCAGCGGCACCATCGCCGGCGACGCGGGTGGAACGGTTGCTGCGGTTCCATATACAGCGTCGACACCAACATCGTCCGGACACGAACTGGCTGATGGAATGGCACCGAACGCGCAGTTGCTGTTCCAGGACATCGGCAACGACACCACCGGCTGCCTGTCGATCACCGATCTCGGCGGCACCATTCGCCAGGCACATGCAGCAGGTGCGGGCATCCACAGCGCCAGTTGGGGCAGCGCCAGCGCAGGCGTATATTCGGGCAGTGATCGCCTCGCCGACAACGCGCTGTCGGTCGTTGAAGACCTGATCTTCGTGGTTTCTGCCGGCAACAGCGGCGCAGGCGCCACCACGACTGGCTCACCGGGCAATGGCAAGAACGTGATCACCGTCGGGGCCTTGGCGCATTCCGGCAGCCGCGTTGTAGCCAGCTATTCCAGTCGCGGACCGACCACCGATGGCCGCGTCAAACCGGACATCATGGCTCCGGGCAGCAGCACGATCTCGGCGTCTGGTGATACCAGCACGACGGCGACGATCGAAGCGCCGCTCTCAAAGTCCCTGTCTGGTACTTCCATGGCAGCACCGACGATTGCGGGCAACGCCGGCCTGATGCGCCAGTACTTCATGGATGGCTTTTACCCACGCGGTGCCAAGACTGCGGGCGACACCTACAAGCCCAGCGGCATGGCGATGAAGGC
This sequence comes from Dokdonella sp., assembly GCA_049661925.1. Taxonomy (GTDB): domain Bacteria; phylum Pseudomonadota; class Gammaproteobacteria; order Xanthomonadales; family Rhodanobacteraceae; genus Dokdonella. Next base: position 1,275 of record JBATAQ010000323.1, on the reverse strand, counting down.
GGTGTTGCTCAATGGCACCAATCCACTGCTGGCCAACAACACCACGCCGACCGATCAGTTCGGGACCGGCAACTACGGCTGGGGGCGTGGCTGGCTCGACGGCAACCTGTGGTTCAGTACCACGCTGAGCGCACCAGGCAACGATCTGCGCCGCATGCGCTTGTTCGAGCGGACAAACGTCGCAGGCGTCAAGACCGGCGACAGTCAGCAGTACACCATCGCCAACGTCCAGGCCGGCCAGGAACTGCGGGCAACCCTTACCTGGTATGACCCGGAGCCAAGTGCAGGTGCCGCGCTGACGCTGGTCAACAACCTCGACCTTGAAGTTGATGGTCCCGGCGGCACCTACAAGGGCAACGTATTCACCAGCGGCGTCTCGACCACCGGCGGCAGCGCCGACGTGCGCAACACGGTTGAGCAAGTTCGCCTGACTGCACCCGTGTCCGGTAGCTACACGTTCCGGGTCAAGGCAACCAATGTGCCCGGCGCAGCGCGTGAAAACACCAATCGCCAAGGCTATGCACTGGCGGTTTCGGGTGCATTCGGATTGCCGGACGCGCCTGCATTTGCCGCACCGAGTGGACTGGCTGGCAGCAACGCTGGCGGCAATGTCGCCGTCTCGTTCAGTGCGGCAGGCGGCGCGCAGGGCTTCCAGCTCTATCGTGCCTCCGGAACCTGCGCTACCGCTCCGGCAGGCAACTTCCGCCTGGTGGGCAGCAGTGCGATCAGCCCGGCAATCGACACCACCAGCCAAGGCGGTTACAGCTACGCTTACAAGGTGCGCGGCATCTCGAATGACGTGGAGGGCGCTCTGTCGAGCTGCATTGATGTGACATCGACGGCAGCCTGCACCCTGCAACCGACCTTCAATACCGACGGCTTGCAGGGCGGTGCAACCCCCAACGCCACCTGCCAGGTTGGGTTGGCTTGGGCACCGGCGACGTCGAACTGTCCAGCTGCATCGGCGATGAACTATTCGGTGCAGCGTTCCACCGACCCCTACTTCGCGGGGCCGGTGACCATCGCCTCGGGCGTTGCGACCGCAAGCTACAGTGATTTCGCCGCGTCATTCGGCAAGCCTTACTACTACAAGGTGCTGGCCACCGATGCAGCCGGTAACGCTGCGCCAATCAGTGCCATTGCCGCGGGTACGGCGATCGGTCCGAACGGTATCGACGGCAATGCCTACCTCGATGACGGCGATACCCACGTCTTCGTGGCCATGGATTCGCCGTGGCAGGTGACCAACACGCAGTCGACGTTGGGCAACCTGAG
>JBATAQ010000322.1:0-6604 GCA_049661925.1 Dokdonella sp. | reverse complement strand
GCAACAGTCGGGGCGTAGCGCAGCCTGGTAGCGCATCTGCCTGGGGGGCAGAGGGTCGTCGGTTCGAATCCGGCCGCCCCGACCAATTCGGAAATGCTGCACAGCAACGGCACCCTCGCGGTGCCGTTGTTCGTTTGCGGGGCGTCGAGGTCCGGACGCTCGTCTATGTGCCCACCGCTGCTATCATCGCAGGGCAACCTTGATTGATCGGCTTCTGTTGCGTATCTGCACGCCGTTCGCTCGGGTTCGATTGCGGGGAAACCCGTCCACCACCGATCCAGGGAGTTTGCCCATGACCAAGTATCTCGTTCTCGCCATCGCCGCCTTGGCATTGCTGGGCGGCTGCGACAAATTCGGCGGCGACGCCGCTGAGAAAGAAGCCAAAAACAAGGCACCTGAGGTGGTCAAGACTGACACCATCACCGGTAACGTCAGCATGCGTGATTCGATCATCGTGGACGAAGGTTCACGGCTGGAGATCAAGCTGGTCGACCTGAGTCAGGAAGAAATCCCGGTCGCGCAAACCACGCAAACGGTCACCGGACAGCCGCCCTACGCGTACTCACTGGATGTATCCAAAGTCGTGGTAATCCCGACCCACACCTATGAGATGCGGGTGCTGTTGATCGATGGCGATCGGCGCTTTATCCCGGCGTTGGTTTCGCAGGTGCTGACCAAGGGTGGCGGCGCGATGGCCGACATCATGGTGAAGGCAGAGCCCACACCGTCGGAACTGCTCAAGGAATCGATCGACAAGCTGCAGAAGCAGATTGGTGGCATGAAGACGATGAAGGATTCCTACCTGACCGATACGGAATCGGTGGCGTGGGACGGCTTTTACAAGGACAAGCAGGTCCGCTTCGTGCGCGTCACCACCATCACTGAAGGCAAGGAGCCCGGCAATACCACGCGCAGCACCGTCAAATATGCGTACAGGGATGACAAGCCCTTTGGTGTCATCGCGGGTTCGACCACCTATGGCTGGAATGAGAACGGCGAGTTGATGGTGAACATCAAGAGCGATGGCGGCGAAGCCGATGCCGAGGCCGCCAAGGCGTATTACACGCAGGCGGAAAAGACGCTGACGATGGCGCAGAACAAGATGCCGAAGAAGTAACCGAGCTTTCCGCAGCGCCTTCATTGCGCTCGTCGCAAAGAAGGCGTCGACAGGCATTCGCACCAATGAACCCCGTTCGGCTGCCGAACGGGGTTTTTCGTTGCGTATTGTCGCTGTGGCTTTACATCGGTGGTCGAGACCTTGACGATACGCGGTCATGTGGGGATGCTCTGATCAGCCCCGCACGGGCTTCACCAACCTGTCTTCCCGCAGATCAAGGCGCGTCGGCGAAGACAGACTGGCCGTCTGTCGAGGCGGCGCAACGCGGAGTTGCGGGCAGACAGATCGGCCCCAGGCTTTTGATTTCGAACGACGGGGTGATGTCCGAAAGGTCCCCAGATTGAAGCGCGCGGCTTGACCAGGCGGCCAGCCTGCACTTTGCCACGCACCTCAATCTGGGGACCTTTCGGGTGTCATGCCACCTGCGTGGGGGTGATCAGAGCATCCCCAAGGACTTTGCATTGGCGACCGACCCTTCCAACATCGAGCAGCATTTCGACGTCGCAGCGACCAGCGTCGCGCCGCGTGGCGTGTTGCGACTATCGATACGTGAAATCCCCTGGGGCCGTGGCTACGAATGGTTACCGCATCCGGCAGCGTGTGCTCGCCTGCGCATCGACTACGGCGGTCACCGCGTCTCGCCCAGCTTCCAGAAGCGAACGACGTTGCAGACCGACACTGGCAACGTGGTTATCGAGCGCAATGCCGTCGCAGAAGCCGCTATCGCTGATCGACTCGACGGCTTGGGCATGGTCAGCCTCACCGAGTACCTGGAGCGTTTCCGCTTGCGCGCCGCCGAGACAGATGTCGACGTCGGCGATCTGCTCAACCAGCCCGATCCACGTAAACCGCCGTTGCCGCCGCAGCAGTGGCAGGCCTTGATCGACGTTCTGACGGCTGAAGGTTTCATCATCGAATTCGCGCCGGAATTCCCGAGCGACCGTGTCACTGAAATCGACACATGGCATGGCGACCTCGTCGACAGCGGCCAGGCCTGGTTTGACCTTGCGCTGGGCATCGATGTCGATGGCGAGCGCGTCGACCTGTTGCCGGTTCTGCGCCGCGTGATCAGCGATCCGCAGTTTTCGCTGTCAGCCAAGGCAGGCGAGAGGGCGGATGCCAGCATCGCCGTCAGTCTTGACGATCAGCGCAAGGTGCGCCTGTCACTGGCTCGCCTGCGTACCTTGATCGAACCTTTGCTGGAATGGTTGCAGGTCGAGCCGAAGGGCAGTCTGCGCATTCACCGGACTGCACTGCCGCAATTGGATCGCCTGGAAGACGTCCAGTTGATCTGGAGTGGCGCCAGCCGTTTGCAGGATCGGCTGCCCGAACTGCGTGCACTGCCCAAGCGCACCGAGGAACCGGAAGGCTTCACCGCCACCCTGCGCGACTACCAGCGCGAAGGCCTGGCCTGGCTGGCATTCCTTTCCGACGCGGGACTGGGCGGCATCCTCGCCGACGACATGGGCCTGGGCAAGACCGTGCAGGTGCTTGCCCACATCGTCGACGAAAAGCAGCGCGGGCGACTGCCGCATCCGGTGCTGGTCGTCGCGCCAACCAGCCTGATCGGCAACTGGTGCGACGAGACCGCGCGCTTTGCACCGCGCCTACGCGTGCTGGTGTTGCACGGCAGCGCGCGTTCGTCACGTTATGCCGCGATCGACGAACACGATCTGATCATTACGACTTACCCCTTGTTGTCGCGCGACCGCACACGGCTGCTTGGAGCGAAGTTCTCGTTGTTGGTGCTGGACGAGGCGCAGGCAATCAAGAACGCACGCAGCCTTGCCGCTCAAGTGGTCCGCGATATCCCAGCGACGCGCCGCCTGGCGATGACTGGTACGCCGCTGGAAAACCATCTCGGCGAACTCTGGGCGCAGTTCGATGCGGTCGAGCCGGGACTGCTCGGAAGCAGTCGGCAGTTCACCCGCTTCTTTCGCAATCCGATCGAAAAACATGGCGATCTCGAACGCCAGCAACGTTTGAAGCGACGCATCGGTCCGTTGCTGCTGCGCCGGCGCAAGGAAGATGTGTTGTCGGAACTGCCGCCAAAAACCGAAATGGTGCATCGCCTCGACCTCGCACCTGGTCAGCGCGAACTCTATGAAACCTTGCGTCTCGCCCAGCACGAGCGCGTGCGCGATGCGATCCGCGAACGCGGCTTGGGTCAGTCGGGAATCATCGTCCTCGATGCGCTGCTCAAGTTACGCCAGGTCTGCTGTGATCCGCGACTGGTGAAGCTGGAAAGCGCGCGACGCACGCGCTCCAGCGCCAAGCTCGACGCGCTGCTGGGAATGCTGGCGAGACTGGTCGACGAAGGTCGACGCGTGCTGGTGTTTTCACAGTTCACTGAAATGCTCGACCTGATCGCGCCCGCAATTGCCGATATCGGAATTTCTTATCTGATGTTGACTGGCCAAACGCCTGCCACCGAGCGCAGCGAGCGCGTGCGTCAGTTCCAGGACGGCGCCGCGCCGGTATTCCTGGTCAGCCTGAAAGCAGGCGGCACCGGCTTGAACCTGACTGCCGCTGACACCGTGATCCACTACGACCCGTGGTGGAATCCGGCGGTCGAAACACAGGCAACCGATCGCGCCCATCGCATCGGCCAGGACAAGCCGGTGTTCGTCTACAAGCTGATTTGCACCGGCACCGTCGAGGAAAAAATCCAGGCGCTGCAATCGCGCAAGTCAAACCTGTCGACGGCCATCCTCGATGCAGGCGCTACACAAAAACTGAGCCTGGATGAAGCGGACCTGGCCGAGCTGTTTGCGCCGATGACGCCTTGACGCTTTTGCAACACCTCAGAACTTAGGCGACTCGCGAGTGGCGTTTCAAATGCACCAGCAATAACGAAATTGCTACCGGCGTAACGCCGCTGATGCGTTGCGCCTGGGCAATCGTCGCTGGTGTGATTTTCTGCAACTTGCCGAGCACTTCGTTCGACAGTCCGCGCACACTGGCATAGTCGAAATCGGTCGGGATTGCCGTTTCTGCGTGGCGGCGATTGCGTTCGATCTCGTCGCGTTGGCGCTCCAGATAACCGGCGTACTTGACGCCGACTTCGACCTGCTCGGCAACCAGTCGATCAGCGACCGGCGGGCCGATGCCGACGATGCCGGTGAGGTTGGCGTAGTTCAGTTCCGGCCGTCGCAACAGTTCCAGCGCGCTGGCGCCAGCGGTCAGGTTGACGCCGAGTTCGTCGGCAATCGCGCGGCCAACGGCGTTGTTGGGATCGGAGCGAATCGCGGCGAGTCGAGTCGTTTCCGTGTCAATCGCCTCGCGCTTGCGCATCAACGCGTCGTAGCGCGCAGGCTCAACGCAACCAAGCTGATAACCGATTTCGGTCAAGCGCTGATCGGCATTGTCTTCACGCAGATGCAGCCGGAACTCGGCGCGTGACGTGAACATGCGATACGGCTCCAGCGTGCCGTTGCTGGTCAGGTCGTCGATCAGCACGCCGATGTAGGCTTCGTCGCGACGCGGCGTCCACGCAGCGAGTTCCTTCACGGCTCGCGCGGCATTGAGGCCGGCGATCAATCCCTGCGCTGCGGCTTCTTCGTAGCCCGTCGTGCCATTGATCTGGCCGGCGAAATACAAGCCGGCAATCGCCTTGGTTTCCAGCGATGGCTTCAGGCTGCGTGGATCGAAATAGTCGTATTCAATCGCGTAACCGGGGCGGGTGATGCGGGCGTTCTCGAAGCCCTTGATTGAACGCACCAGGTCAAGCTGGATGTCGAACGGCAGCGAGGTCGAAATGCCGTTGGGATAGATCTCGTGCGTATCCAGGCCTTCCGGCTCAATGAATATCTGGTGCGAATCCTTGTCGGCAAAACGCACCACCTTGTCTTCGATCGACGGGCAGTAACGCGGACCGGTGCCTTCGATCTGGCCGCTGTAGAGCGGTGAGCGATCAAGACCGGCTCGGATCAGGTCGTGAGTGCGTTCGGATGTGTGGGTAATCCAGCACGACACCTGTGCGGGATGATTCGACGCGTCACCGAGGAACGAAAAAACCGGCGTAGGCTGGTCGCCGGGTTGCTCCTGCAATCCGGAGTAGTCGATGGACCGACCGTCAATGCGCGGCGGCGTGCCGGTCTTCAATCGATCCGCGCCCAGCGACAGTTCGCGCAAACGATCAGCCAATCGCTGAGCCGGCGCATCACCGGCGCGACCACCGGCGTAGTGCGCATTGCCGATGTGGATTTTGCCGGCGAGGAAGGTGCCCGCCGTCAGCACCACGCTGCGCGCATAAAAGCGCAGGCCCATCTGGGTAATGACGCCAACGCAGCGATCACCTTCGATGATGAGATCGTCGACGGCTTGCTGGAAAAGTTCGAGGTTTGGCTCGTTCTCGACGCGTTGGCGAATCGCGGCCTTGTACAAGCTACGATCAGCTTGGCAACGCGTCGCGCGTACGGCCGGGCCTTTCGATGCATTCAAGGTGCGCCACTGGATGCCGGCGCGATCTGCGGCCCAACCCATGACGCCGCCGAGCGCGTCGATCTCGCGGACCAGATGACCTTTCCCGATGCCGCCAATGGCCGGGTTGCAGCTCATCTGGCCGATGGTTTCGATGTTGTGGCTGAGCAGCAACGTGCGCGCGCCAGTGCGTGCGGCAGCCAGCGCAGCCTCGGTGCCGGCATGGCCACCACCCACCACCAGCACATCGAAAACGTCCGGGAAAATCATCGAGGTTGTTGAAACCAAAGGGAATATCGGGCGGCGATTGTATCAGCGGGGCGGTTTCGCTCGTGAATCTTGGCCAGATCGGACCATGCCCGGTCTGACATTTTGTGGCGCTTGTACGCTGTGATTGGCACGAAAATCGCGAAAAACGTGACTTGGCTCACCAGTTTTTGGCTGGCACGCGAGTTGCAGTCAATCCCGCACGCCCCGGAATTCCCGGCCCAGCGCGAGGCATGTATGAACTTGCAAACCCGTACCGTCGATCCGCTGTTTGGCCGCCACGAGATGATGCTCGAACTAGGTCGGCTCGACATGTACATCGCCCGTAGCGATGCCGAAAGTTTGACCCGGCACGAGGCGAGTAATGACCAGTCGTGCGGCTGTTGCATCGGCGGCGTCGACAAGAAAGCTCTGGAGCTGCGGGCTCGTATCCACGAGTCGCTGAGCGCCGTGCCGGTCTGAATCATCGCGATGGCAGGGCAACCTGCCGACACTGCCGTGAATTGAAAGTCTCGCCCAGCCGCGAGGCTTCGTCGAGTCAGGCGAGGGAACGTTGCAGGATGTCGGCGAGATCGGGTGAATTGCCTGACCGTTCCGACAGCCCTTGCAGAAACTTCTTCATCAGCCCGCAACGCGGTTCGGCGTACCGATGCCATCCGCCAAACGCCGTCGCCAGTCGCGCGGATATCTGCGGCGTCAGCGCATCCACGCGCACGATGGCGTCCGCGACAAATCGGTAGCCGTTGCCATCAAGGCGATGGAAGTGGCTGGGATTGTTCGCCGCGAAACTGCGGATCA
>JBATAQ010000321.1:0-3886 GCA_049661925.1 Dokdonella sp. | reverse complement strand
CACTGGAAGTTTCCAAGGCAGGCGAACTCGCCGCCGAAGAACTGCGCCAGGTCCAGCACGCCTTCGGCGAAATCACCGGCGAGTTCCACACCGACGATTTGCTAGGCGAAATCTTCGGCTCGTTCTGTATCGGAAAGTAGACGTGCCGATCAAACGTCTGCCGGGCGTCGTCAGTGAATTCGCCGTACACCCTTATTTCGGATGCAAAGCATCCCCTCCGGCCAAGACAAGAAACAGTTCTTCGTAGCGTGCGTTGGTGCGCTCGATGCCATACTTGGTCAAGGCATCCGCACGCGCATTCGCGGCAAGCCGAGTCGCCTGTTGTGGATTCTTCAACAAGGTCTCGAGGGTATCGGCGAGAGCCAAGGGGTCTGCGGGAGCAACCAGGCATCCGTTTACCCCATGGCACAAGACTTCGCGCACGCCCTCGACATCGCTACCGACCACGGCGCAGCCAGCCGCCATTCCCTCGAGCAAGGCCAACGGCATTCCCTCGTAGTGCGTGCTGAGTACGGCAATCGAATGAGCCATCAGAAGATCGGGGACGTTCGGACAAACACCCAGGAACTGCACCTGGTCTGACACGGCCAGTTCTTCGGCGAGTGCTTCCATTTCGCGGCGGTACGAGGGCTTTCCGCCACCGGCAAGCAACAAACGTGGACGCAACCCGCGCAATCCGAGCAGGGCAATCGCATGCAGCAACGTCGCGTGATCTTTCTGGCGCGAGAAGCGCGCCACCATCACGATCCCCGGTGTACGTTGCGAGAAAGGGACGTCATCGGCGCGCGTGAAGCGCTCAAGCTGGATTCCATTCGGGATTGCCAACAGTTTCTCGGAGGGCATTCCCATTGCCGTCAGTACGTCGCACACAGCTTTCGAACAGCCCACGATGCACGCGCTGCGCTGCGCCAGCCAGCGTGATTGCGCGAGTCGCCAGCGCGAATAGCGTTCGCGCGTGTTGTGCTCGACGTGGACCACGTGCGGCACACCGGCCAACAATCCGGCGTAGCGGCCCCACAAATGTTCGCTGTAACCATGGGCCACAAGCACATCAGGACGAAACGAACGACAGATGGAGGCGAGGCGCAGAATCGTCGCGATATGCGGCCAGCGCGGCAACGTTGCCAGCGGGACACCCTCTTCCTTGAGTTGCGCGATGCGAGTTGGATCAACGCCGAGCTTGCGGCGCAATACCAGCAGCGGCTCGATACGATCACTGCCCAACGCCGCCCTGGTCAACGAGATCGCCACCTGGGTCGCGCCACCGGAGAATCCACCGGTGACGAAGTGCAGGACACGCACAGGCGCATCACCAGCAGCCGACGTCCCATCAGTATTCGGGTCAGCCACCGTCATTGGTTCGCGTCGTCCCGAAAACCGATGCCGCGCAACGACCGTCGCGCCCGCCATCCGCGCAGGAACCATCCACGCCGGCGATAGTCGCGCAGCGTCGCGCCGGGTCCATCAGGAAAATTCCTCAGCAGGCTTTCGCAAACTTCTTCGCGCAACGTCGCTGCATCGAGCGCCGGATCGTTGACGAGGCGACGCGCAAGCGAGGCGTGGCTGCGCAACAGGAAGTGGCGTAGCGCGAAGCCGGCTTTGTCGCGCGGGTTCGCCGCTGGAAGGTCAAGGTTCGATGCCAGGTCACCCAAGGCGCGAAGTTGGTCACGAATTTTGCCGGGCGTGATCTCGGACAGAATGCTTCCATCGCGTTGCCGATAGCCGATCCAGGGTTCCGGTACATGGATATGACTGCGCACCAATCGGACCAGCCGAGGAAGCGCGGTGATGTCCTCGAAATAGCGCCCCTCAGGAAAGCGAACACTCTGCCAGACCTCCCGACGAGCGATCTTGGACCATGGATGCAACTGGCCGGCCATCAGAAGACCAGCGACCAGCGCGTCGTGGTTGCTACTGTGCTGCCGTGATGGCCCGGTGAACGTGCGACGGTGCGCTTCGCCACGTAGTCGGTGCTTGAGTCGGAAGTGCTCGCGCTGGACGCGAAAATCGCACATCACGAGATCGACGGACGCAGAGGCGATGATGCGTCGCAACGAGCGGATTGTTCCCAAGCACATCACGTCGTCACCATCCACGAACCAGCAATAGTTGCCACGTGCTTCGCGTAGCAAACGGTTGCGTGCGGCGGCCAGTCCTGCGTTGTTCGCCAGCGTGACCACGCGAAGTGTGGTGCCGATCAAAATCTCGAACCGACCGAGGATGACTGGGCTGTTGTCCGTGGATGCATCGTCGACGACGACGATCTCGACACCCGGCGCAAGTTGTCGCGTAATCGACGTCAGGCACTCTTCAAGATAGAGGCCAACGTTGTAAGCCGGGATCAGGATGCTCAACCAGCAATCGGAACGCGATGCAGAACCAGCATCTGCAGCCACCGGATAGTCGCCGCTATCCGACGCAGCGGCATACGCGTGCAGGCGCGTGGACGCCAATGGATCGATGGATTTCATCTGTGTCGGAAGCCGTTCGCGACAGAACCAGGAATTGAAAAGGGGAGGACGACGATGGCAACCGCGTTGCCGAAGCCATGCGCTTAGATCAGCCTATTGATCGCGATTTGAACGAGCCTCAGCGAACCATCAGGAATTTGTTACGACGTTGCGGCGGGTCAATTGCGAATGACCGGCATGGACTGAACCTCAGCGCGGTGTCGTTCAAACGGCCGTGCATGCCACGTCGTTTAAGACAACCGCGATCTGCTCGAAGTCCTCGTCGGAAAGCCAGGGGCTATTGCTGATCGTCAACATGCGTGACGCCAGGCCGCGTGCATTCGGCACATCGACATCAGCGAAGTGGCCAGCCAGTTCCGGATAGTCGGGCAGGGCATGCGCAACTTCCCGCGCAACATGGAACGGTCATGTACGGCAGAGGCGACTTCCATCACTTGAGCTGGCCGCTGATCGAACGCTGCGCGGATCGCGGCCCGTTCCAGGTGGTCGTGCTCGACAACCACCCGGACAACATGCGATTTCCGTTCGGCGTGCATTGCGGCTCCTGGGTCCACCGCGTCGCCGCATTGAAGTTCGTCAGCCACGTGCATGTGGTTGGCATCACGTCGGCCGACATTGGACGGGCGCATGCCTGGGAAAATGTGTTGCGCCCGTTGTTGTCCGGACGACTCACCTATTGGTCCAGCGGTGTCGATACCGGTTGGGCGCGTCATCTTGGCTTGACCCATCGATTCAGAAGCTTCGACAGCATCGATGCGCTGGTCGAAGCGTTTGCTCGTGAACAGGCGGCGGTCGTCCAACCGACCTATCTCAGCATCGACAAGGATGTGTTCTCGAACGATGTGATTCAGACCAACTGGGACCAAGGGCGCATGCAGGTTGACCACGCCCGAACCCTGATCGCTTCCCTGAAGGCGGGGATCATCGGCAGCGACATCAATGGTGAAGTGTCATTGCATGACTATCGAAGTCGCTGGAAGCGCTGGCTCACCGCACTGGACGGGCAGCCGACGATCACGAGCGAGCGCCTGGTCGAATGGCGGGACGCCCATCACACGGTGAACGTCTTGCTGCTCGATGCCATCGCGAAGTCCCGCGCGTGAACGCCTGCCCAAGCCTGCCTGCTACAAAATTGGCGTTCACGCGCTTTCGCCGTTGCTCAACCTGGTGAATTAACGAACGCGTGAGACTCGAGACAGGTGACCGTACTGGCAACTTGTTGCAGTGCCGGTTCCAGCAATCAGGTCAGGAGCAAACCATGACATTCACACGTACTGTATTCGTACTGGCAGTTCTGGGTGGCGTGCCAGCAACCGCAAGCGCAGTCACCATGGACTGCAGCATCCATCCGGGAGCCGGTTCATCGGCCGCAGCGCTGAAGGCCATGACGAAACTGACCCAGGATGCCGCCCAGG
>JBATAQ010000320.1:0-3809 GCA_049661925.1 Dokdonella sp. | reverse complement strand
AGTGAACCTCGCCTGATCACGAAACCGGCGCTGGTGGGCAAAAAAAGAGGCCCCGCATGCGGGGCCTCGACAAGTGATACTCACCCAACGTCAAACGGGTGGATCAATAGATGTCACCGACGGTGTTGTGGATGTTGAACTTGCCGGTTGGCGTAACGATCCGCTTGTCGTCGATCACCTTCTTGAGCTTGCGTGTCTTGTCATCGACGACGACCAGCGCGCTGCGCTGATCCTTGCCGTTCCAGACCGAAAACCAGACCTCATCGCCAGCAGCGTTGTACTCGGGTTGGACGACACGCTTCGGGCCTTCGCCGAGATTGGCCCATTCCGCGATTGGCAACACCTTGTATCCGGCATCCAGGTTGTCGATATCGAACACCGCAATCGACTGACTCAGATTCGGATCCGGGTTGAGCGTGGTGTCAACCCAAAGGTTGCGTGACTTCGGATGGGTCTTGATGAACAGCGATCCACCACCCTGGCCCTTGAGTACCTGGACAACCTTCCAGGCATTGGCCGGGTGCTTCTCCGGATCGGTGCCGATCAGGGTGATCTTCTCGTTGCCAAGTGCCGAGGTACCCCAGACCGGTCCGTACTTCGGATGATCGAAGTTGGCACCGCGACCCGGATGCGGGATCTTGTCGACATCGATCAAGGCAGTCATCTTGCGCTCGCGGGAATCGACCACGGCGATCTTGTCGGACTGGTTCGCAGCGGTCAGGAAATAACGCTTGGTCGAGTCCCAGCCGCCATCGTGCAGGAAGCGTGCGGCATCGAGCGTGGTGATGTTGAGCGCTTCGAGGTTGCTGTAGTCGACCAACAGGACGCGTCCGGTTTCCTTGACGTTGACGATGAAGTCAGGATGCTCGTGGCTGGCCACGATCGCGGCGACACGTGGTTCCGGATGGTATTCCTGAGTATCGACGGTCGGGCCACGCGTGGAAACGATCTTGATCGGCTTCAGGGTCGGGCCGTCCATGATCACGAATTGTGGTGGCCAGTAGGCTCCGGCGACGGCCAGCTTGTCCTCGTAGCCTTTGTACTTGGACGTCTCCACCGAACGCGCCTCAAGACCAATCTTGATCTCGGCGACGATATCGGGCTTCTTCATCCACAAGTCGATCAAGTCGATCTTGGCATCACGGCCGATCGTGTAGACATAGCGGCCCGAGTGCGACGGACGCGAAATGTGAACGGCATAGCCGGTCTTGATGATGTTGATGATTTCCTTGGTGTCGCCATCGATCAGGGCGATTTCACCTGCATCGCGCAGCGTCACGGCAAAGAAGTTGTCGATGTTGTAATTGTTTTCCTTCTTGTTCGGACGCTGGTCAAGCGGAACGACTTCCTTCCACGAGGCCATCATTTCCGGCATGCCCCACTCGGGCGGTGCCGGTGGATCGTGCTGGAGGAAGCGCGCCATCAGGTCGACCTGCTCGGGGGTGAGGTCGCCCGACGTTCCCCAGTTCGGCATGCCGCCGGGAGAGCCGAAGTTGATCAGCGCTTTCAGATAGTCGGTGCCCTTCGCCCGCGTGATGTCCGGGGTCAAGGGCTTGCCGGTTGCACCTTTGCGCAACACGCCATGACAGCCGGCGCATCGCTCGAAGAAGATCTGCGAGGCTTCCTTGTACTCAGCCTTGCTGATCGCTGGCGCGTCGGGGTTGATGACCATTTCGACGCCTTGGGAACCGGCGACCGACGGTGCGCCTTGATACTTCTCCATGCTCCGTGACGTGCCGGGATGCATTTCTCCCTGGGCCTTGTCGGTGCTGACCGCAAGCTTGGTGCGCTGCTCGGTCACATCCGTAGCCGAGATGGTCTTGCCGGAGTTGCCCCAACTTGCATAGACATAGTTGATGATCGAGGCAATGTCGGCATCGCTCAAGTGACTCTGCGCGGGCATGACGTTGTTGTAGGTCTGGCCATTGACGGTCATCGTGCCGCTGATGCCCTGCAGCACGTGTCCGGCAATTTCCTTTCCATCGCGGCTGTTCAGATAATCAGACTTCGCAAGCGGTGGGAAGGCTCCCGGCAAACCTTTGCCATCCGGTTGGTGACATGCCGCGCAATTGGCCCTGAAGGCCGCTTCACCGGCTTCGTTGCCCTGTTTCGGGAGGCGCTCGTTGGCAACATCCTGCGCGATGGCCGTGCCACCCAGCCAAAGCATCGAAAGCAACACCCCACAGACTTTCACGGTTCTCATAAGTTGACTCCCTAGACGAATATGTTTCGCAGTGGTGCCGTTACATGGACACCCATAGCCGAAGTTTGCGCATCTGCGGCGCATGCGCACTGACACAGGTCAAGTGAAGGGAATGGGTACCATTTCGGTTCTAATTGGCGGTCGATCAAAACCGCTTGAAAAAGATCAAGAACACCAAAGAAGCAGACGTTAGTATGCACGTCGACTTTACTCGGAACATCCTGATGGTTTTCCCTCCCACCTATCGCCTGGTCGCTACCGGCGTTCTGGTCGCTTTTGTCTCGACATTTGCCGTGGCTCAATCCGCAGTCGATGTGGACGACCCTGTCGTTCTCGATCCCATCGTGGTGATCGGCAGTCGCGCGGCGGAACCGTTGCAGCAAGTGGTCGGCAGTGTCAGCGTTGTCGAGCGTGATCAACTGGAACGCAATGGCGTTGTCGATATCAGCGACCTCGCTGCACTGGTGCCCGGCGTCAGTGTGCCCGTGGATGCGGCGCGGTTTGGTCGCCAGGGCTTCAATATCCGTGGCCTTGAAGGCAATCGGGTCAGTATCGAGATTGATGGCGTTCCGTTGCCGGATGGTTTTGGCGTTGGTCAGTTCGCGCTGGCGGGGCGCGACCTGGTCGCGCTCGATGCGGTGCAGCGAGTCGAAGTACTACGCGGTCCTGCTTCAACACTTTATGGAAGCAAGGCACTGGCGGGTGTGGTCGCGCTGACAACGCGCGCTCCCGAGGATTTTTTGTGGCGCGGGAACCCGTTTGCGAGCGCCGCATCGCTAGGCATTTCCAGTCGTGACGACAGCCAGTCTGGCGCTGCCAATTTTGCTGCGGCGAATGGTCGCTGGAGTGGTCTGTTCCTGGTTTCCCGGCACAACGGTCACGAGACGGAAAACAATCCGAGCAGGGGTGGGATGCAAGCCAATCCTGCCGATGTGCAACGCGATGCCGCGCTTGCCAAACTGCTCTACGACGGCGAGCAAGCTGGACGCTGGACGGTGACCCTGGACCATGGCGCGGGACGCCAGCAAACCGATGTGCAATCGCTGGTCTTCGGTCCTGGCCGGTACAGCACCACCAATGCGCTTGACGGGGATGATCGTTGGACGCGCGATCGCGCCAGTGTTGCCGCGAGCTGGTCACAGCCTTGGGCTGCCATCGATGCGCTGGACCTGCTAGTTTACCAACAGGATTCGAGCACCCGCCAGGCAACCGATCAGTACCGACTTGCTGATTCGCAAACGCGCTACCCGACCTTGCGTGCTCGCGAATTCAACTATGAGCAGAGCAGTCGTGGTCTTGAGCTGGTCGCGCAATCACGCAGCCAATGGGGCGACATTGCGCACTGGCAGGTATTCGGCATCGATCTGACCCGTCACGGCTATGAAGGGCTGCGCACAGGCGAGCAGGTGAACCTCGACAACGGCCAGAGCAGCAACGTCGTGCTTGGCGAAGTGTTCCCCGTGCGCGATTTCCCGAACTCGACCGTGCATGAGTTGGGTGTGTTCTGGCAGGACGAAATCAGTTTCACGCCGCGCTGGACGCTGGTCCCGGGCCTGCGTTGGGAACGCTACGCGCTTGATGCCAATCCCGATGCGATCTGGCGCGA
>JBATAQ010000319.1:0-2106 GCA_049661925.1 Dokdonella sp. | reverse complement strand
CTGATGACTTTGGGCGGCCACGATCATGACGACGTCAATACCGCAGGTGCGCGGTTACACGTGATTGGTGACTTGCTTGGCTCGGTCGGTGCTGTCGCGGCAGCACTGCTGATTCGATGGATGGACTGGCTCTGGGCCGATCCGGCGATTTCGATCATCGTGTCGCTGTTGATCCTCAACAGCGCATGGCGCTTGCTGGCGCGTTGCGCGCATATCCTGTTGGAAGGCACGCCGGACGGGCTCGAAGTTGAGGAAATAGCGTCGACACTGCGCGAGTCGGTCGAAGGCGTCGAGGACGTTCATCATCTGCATGTGTGGCAACTGGCCGGCGGCAGTCGCATCGCGACCTTGCATGTTCGCCTTGATGGCAGTGTTCTGCCGGATCCAACCATCGTGTCGATCCAGGCCATCCTGCGAGGAAAATTCCGGATTGGCCATTCCACCGTGCAGATCGAAGGGTTCGAGAGTGTGGAAGCCGATTGCGCAGATTGCCGCTGAAAACTGGCGATTTGCGCTCTTGATCGTCTTCGAAACTCGCCTCCAGACTTGCGCTTTGGCCGTGCGCTGTTATCCTGCGCGGCTGTTTGCACACTGAATTATCGAGGAACTTATGGGACGTGGTGACCGCAAGACCCGCAAGGGCAAGATTTCGATCCGCAGCTACGGCAATGTCCGTCCGCATGCCGAGAAGTCCAGCGAAAAGACTGTCGCGAGCACGCCGGCGCGCAAGAGCGCCAGCGCTTCGGCCAAGCCTGCCGTGAAGAAAGCTGCGGCAAAGAAGACAGCCGTCAAAAAGTCAGCCTGATTCTCGCCCGGTCAGCCGCCCGGGCTGATCAGGTTCGGTTGTCCGGGCGCTCGACGCCCGCGCGCCACGTTCGCTGATTCAGCGTTCCGCCGATCCAGTAACAGATTTCGGCGGGCTGCTCGACATCCCACGCAATCCAGTCGGCTTTCTGGCCGACGACCAACTGCCCGCGATCACGCAGGCCAAGCGCTTGCGCCGCGTGTCTTGTCGTGCCCAGCAGTGCCTCGCTCGGCGACAGACGGAACAGGGTGCACGCCATGTTCATCGCGAGCCGCAGCGACAGCAGCGGCGACGTGCCGGGATTGAGATCGGTCGCGACTGCCGTCGCCACGCCATGCTCACGCAACGCGCCAATCGGCGGCAGGTGCGTGTCGCGCAACGCGTAGTACGCACCCGGCAGCAAGACGGCGACCGTTCCCGCCGCTGCCATCGCGCGCACTCCCTCGATGCTGGTGTGCTCGATATGATCGGCAGACAGCCCGTTGTAGCTCGCACTCAGCGCGGCACCGCCGGAATCGGTGAGCTGGTCGGCATGAAGTTTCACCGGTAACCCGAGCTTGCGAGCCGCGTCGAATACGCGAGCGGTCTGCGCTGGGCTGAATCCAATCGACTCGCAGAACGCGTCGACCGCGTCGGCCAGACCTGATTGGGCAACCCTCGGTAACATCACCTCGCACAGATGGTCCACGTAGTCATCCGGGCGACCGGCGAACTCCGGTGGCAAGGCATGGGCACCGAGGAACGTGGTCTGCACATCCATGCCTGCCATTTCGCCAACGCGTCGCGCGGCGCGCAACATTTTCAGTTCACTTTCCAGATCCAGCCCATAGCCGGATTTTATCTCGATGGTGGTGACACCATCGCTCGCCAGCGCCAGCGCGCGGGGCAGGGACTGCGCGACGAGTTCATCTTCGCTGACCGCGCGCGTCGCTCGCACCGACGATGCGATGCCGCCGCCGTTGCGTGCGATGTCGGCATAGTCGGCACCGTACAGGCGCTGCTCGAACTCACCAGAGCGATCACCGGCGAACACCAGGTGCGTGTGGCAATCGATCAGCCCCGGCGTTATCCAGCGCCCGTCCAGCGACTCCACGAATCGAGCCAACTCTTCAGCGCGGTCGGGCAGGGCGTCGCGTGGGCCGGCATGGCAAATCACGCCGTCTTTCCACCCAACGGCAGCGTTCTCGACGATACCAAGACGGTCGTCGCGCATCGTCGCCAGCCGGCAATCGACAAGCAGGCCGTCCCAATCGTTCGCGTTTGCGTGATCGCTCATCGACGCATTATTGCAGAGCACACCT
>JBATAQ010000318.1:0-1684 GCA_049661925.1 Dokdonella sp. | reverse complement strand
GACAACAAGGACCTGAAAATCTCGCCGCTGGTGTTCCAGATCAAGGCGGTCGTCGCGGCGCTGAAGAAATTCCCGAACTTCAATGCCTCGCTGGATGCCAGTGGCGAAAACCTGGTGCTCAAGAAATATTTCAACGTCGGCATCGCGGTCGATACGCCGGATGGCTTGATGGTTCCGGTGATTCGCAATGCTGATCGCAAGGGTATCGTCGAACTGGCCACCGAGATGGGCGAGATTTCGAAAAAGGCGCGCGAGAAGAAGCTGGGGCCTGCCGACATGTCGGGTGGCTGTTTCTCGATATCCAGCCTCGGCGGCATTGGCGGCACCGGCTTCACGCCAATCGTCAACGCGCCGGAAGTGGCGATCCTCGGCGTCTGCAAGGCGGCGATCAAGCCGGTCTGGAATGGCGAGAAGTTCAAGCCGCGTATGATCCTGCCGCTGTCGTTGAGTTACGACCATCGCGTGATCGATGGTGCCGAAGCGGCGCGCTTCACGGCCTTCCTGACGCAGATGCTTGGCGATATCCGGCGACTTCTGCTCTAGTCAACAGCATCTCGCTGGCTCTCGGGGTTAGTCGCAAGGCAAGGGCGAACGAGATGTCATCACCACAGCATGCAAGGGAGTCGACGCAATAATGGAGCAACTGCGAGATCTGTGGGGTGGCGTGCAGAACGTGCTGGGCTTTGGCCTGTTCAAGCTGCGTGGCGGCGAGTTCACCATTGCCAACCTGTTCGGTGTGTTGATAACGATTTTTCTGGTGTGGCTGGTCGCAAAGATCATTCGTCGAACGCTTAGCCGTTACGGCGACCACCCTGGCACCAATCGCGCGAATATCTACGTGCTGTCACGGATCGCGCAGTACATCGTGCTCGTCATCGGCGCGGTGCTGGTGCTCGATGTCGCGGGCGTGCCGATCAGCCAGTTCGCCGTATTCGCCGGCGCGATTGGCGTCGGCTTGGGTTTTGGCTTGCAGGCGATCTTCAACAACTTCGTTTCCGGCTTGATCCTGTTGTTTGATCGCAGCCTGAAAGTGGGCGATTACGTCGAACTTGCGTCCGGCGTGCACGGCGAAGTACACGACATCAAGATTCGCGCGACGCGGATCACCACCAACGATGACATAGACATCCTCGTTCCGAATTCCGAATTCGTGAATGGTCGCGTGACCAACTGGACGCTGAGCGAGCGCACGCGCCGCATCAAGGTGCCTTTCCAGGTGGCCTACGGTTCGGACAAGGACGCCGTGCGCGCGGCCGGCATCGAAGCGGCAAACGCGGTCCCGTTCACCTTGTCAGTCAACGAGCGCCGAGCGCCGCAAGTATGGCTGCGCAGTTTCGACGAATCCGGCATCACCTACGCGCTGGTGGTGTGGCTGGGCGCGGAGGCGATCGGGCGACAAGGCGCGGTGGTCGCTGCCTACAACTGGGAACTGGATTCTGCGCTCAAACGCCATGGCGTCAGCATGCCATTCCCGCAACGTGATCTGCATATCGCCAGTTGGTTCGGTCTCACCGGCAAGGCCGCGATCCATGCGGCGCGCGGCGATCTCGAAGCGCTCGAAAAGCACGCACTCGAAGAGTCACCAGCGAACGTCGCCGGACCATCCACTCATGTCGAGAACCCCAGCAACGATGCCGTGCGTGACATCGAACTCGACGTCGTTGAAGACGCCAAAGAGAAGTCG
>JBATAQ010000317.1:0-9414 GCA_049661925.1 Dokdonella sp. | reverse complement strand
TTGACGAGGACAGTTATGAGTACTTGCCTGACCGCGCGGAGCTATTGCAAAGCTTGATCCGCTCGTTGCTGGAAACGGCGCTGAAATAAGCCACCTCGTCATTACCGCGAAGGCGGAGGCGCTCTTCAACAGCCGAAGGCTGGTCAACCCATTCTGATCTTCGGAACATTCACGGCAATCAGAGCAAGGTCAAAATGGATTCCCGCCTTCCCGACCCCTATCGAGAGTGTTGGGAATTGACGCTTCCGAAATTCGAGTCTCCCGCACCGCAAATTCGACGAAAGCTACGCGCGAGTAACGCTGCGCGCCACCGCGCCGAAACATTCCGGACAGCGGTGAGCGAAGGCTGGAATGACGCGGTTGTAGTGCGCGCTGCGCGTGCGGGGCTACGGAGCTGGGCACTTCATCACCAGCGTTCGCAGCTTGGGAAGCACGTCCGCGTAGTCGAGTTCGGTCAGGTTGCTGATCATCGCGATGACCAGGGAATCCTTGGGGTACAGCCACAACTGCGTCGACCCTCCGATCGAGCCACCACCGTGGCCAATTGTTCGAACGCCATCGTCATCCACGACGATGCGCCAGCCGATGCCATAGCCAACACCTTCGCCAGACGTTGTCTTCTGCTCGGTCCACAACAGGCTGCGCATGGCCGGCGTGACGAGGTCATCGTTCATATGCGCCAGTCCAAAGCGCACCAGATCGTCGCTGGTGGACAAGATGCCGCCGCTGGCCCACTTGTAACTGTTGTCGACCTCGGGTTCGTTGTAGAACGTGCCGTCTTTACGGAAATAGTAACGCCCGCGGTTTGGCACCACGTCCTTGAGAACATCCGGCACGGTTGATGTCATGCCCAGCGGAACGAATACCGACTCGGACAGGTAGTCGAGGAAGGGCTTACCTGCGCCGTGCTCGATGACGGCGCTCAACAGGTTGTAGCCGTATGAGGAGTAGCTCCACTTTTCTCCGGGCTTGCCGACCAATGGGTCATTCTTGAAGATGTCCAACGACTCAAGCACGCTCGAATAGTGCTTGCGGCTGTACGGCTCATCTCCCGCGTAGTGCCGGATCCCGGCCAGATGCCCGGCCAATTGTCGAACGGTGAACGGGTATTTTTTCTGGGGAAAGGAGGGCACGTAGCGACGGACCTCGGCGTCAAGATCGATGCGCTTTTCTTCCACCAATTTCACGAGCGCGAGCGCGGTCATCGGTTTGACAACACTTCCGACGCGGAACTTTGTCGCGGCCGGATCGACAAGCACTTTCTGTTCGAGATCGGCATGGCCGTAACCCTTGGACCAGATCAACCGGCCTTGCCTTCCTACCGAAACAACTAGACCCGGGGAGCCGCTGGTCTCGGCGAAGCGGGACATCAACTGATCTGCTTCGACCGTGAATTCGCAACCCCGAGCGGCGACGTTGGTCATCGCAACGAGTCCGACGATCAGGGACAGCATCGCTGTTTTCCCGCAAGCAGTCAGCAAGTGCATCGTTCCTCCAAAGCTTGTCCAGCGGAATCGCCAGATCCACGGTTCACCGCGAACTAAATCCCTGACTCGTTCGATCAAGGTCGTACGTTACTCCGCATAGCGTGGACAGCGCGACCAGGGCGAAGCCGGACATCCACAACCCCTGCAGTGTGAGCGGAAACGTGTACCAAGCGGTCGCTCCACGAAACTGATCGCGCAGCATCGCGTCCGCAAACGGGATGAGGCCTGTGAGATAGAGGATCATTCGTTGTTTTCGGAAACCAGATCGATGCCAGCCGCCACACGTCCCCTTCGAATGCTCGTGTTGCAGCCAGGCGTGTTGATGGCGCTGCTCGCGCTGCCTTTCTGGGCCACGAGCGCGTCGCTGCCATCCTCGCCCGAGTCGTACTTGAACCAGGCGGCACGCGTGCGGCAGTCGATTGATCGACCCTGGGCGCCGGAAGCGGGGCAGTTGGGAAATCTCCGGCATTTGCAGATCACCGCACCGGACTGTGTCGTGCGCATTGTTTCCGGTAGCGAGAATCGCGTATTTCCGGGTACTCGCGACGTTGTTGTGGTCGAGCGTTCACGCGTGCTGGATACGAATCCAAACGAGCAACCGCCACCGCGCGATGTACTGCTGGCCATCGATCCTGCGCAGGCCTGTCCGCGCGTTGGCTCGTGTGGCGTATCGATCACGCCAGTGAGGCGGTCGACGGATAATTTCGTTACAGGCGCGGTGTGTTTCACCGTGCAACTCGCCACGGCGCATGATTTGCTGCTCGGTGGCGATGGACTTTCCATACTCGTGGATCAGGTGCGCCAGCCGGCGCTGCGGATCAGACTCAATCCGAGTGCCGACCTGCGCGTATGGCTGGAGCAGGTGAACATCGGGCTGCTTTCGATCGGCGCCAACGCGCCAGCACGCGTCGGTGGTAGCGGCAAGATTGATTTCCTGCAGGTGAGCAGTTCAGACGGTGGAAGCAGGATGTTCCTCCAGGAGTTCCATGCCTCGCAGGTGGGCATCTCGACGACGACGACGGGTACGCAGTGGGCGATTCGCATCGATGCCGACACAAGGGCGGGCTACTACCAGCCGGCGCGTGCGCCCGGGCCGATTGCAAAAAATTATGGGATCGAGATCGAAGGCCTGATCGATCACCTGGACGTGCCGGTGGGTCAGGTGGATCCGCAGCCATTGAGTGAGGCCACGCGAATCGCGACGCGTGCGCTGCGCGGCGAGGTGCTCAAGCGTGCAGGTCCAGCGCCGGCAATCCCGGCTTTTTCCGCGACCTTGCCTTCGGCCAAGGTTGCCGCAGAGGCGCTTTCGGAAGATCCGAGCGAGCGGGTCGCCCGCGTCGTGGCGCGGTATCTGCCGGCGTCCATCCGCATCACCAAGGTTGCGTTGTGGAAAAAGGGTGGGCGCCTGGAAGGCATGGCACCGGATCCTGCATCCGCGCGTGAGGTCGCGCGCCTGCTCACGGATTCTGGCGAGTTTACCCATGTCGGCGGCCGTGGCTCGATACCTCGTGACGGGGGCCACGCGTTCTCCGTGCAACTGAGTTTCGCGTGCGAGGTTCCGGGTCAACCCAGCGTATGTCCGGCGGGCGATCCGGCGGCATCGGGCGCCTACACCGAGGCGCAGGTACGTGGTGCGATCGAGTCATTGCTTGGTCCGCTGGTGACCGTGCGCGAAGTACGCCTCGACGGTGGAAAGATCCATTTGAAGGCTGGTGCGCCAAACGAGATTGAAGCCGCCGCAGCCTTGGAACGTCTGAGCCAGCGCAAAGAGTTCTTCAGTCTATCGACGTCGATGCACGGGCGTTCGGACAACGGCTCGTCCGCGGACATCAGGGCTATTCTGAGACTGACCTGCGCGACTCCGCCAAAGGCCGATGGCATTTGCACCTCACGAACCCCGTCAATGCGCGGTGCGAGCGCTGTTCTGGAGTAGTTCGCGATGAGGTTTCGGCACGCTTGGGGGCGGGTTGGACTACCCCCAAATTTCCCGAAATAGTGGATGTCCTCGTTGTTGTCCGTCGGAGTCGGGCTCACCTTGACCGGCGTCAAGTCCTCTGACGGGTAGCAGGGATAGTCTCGAATCACAACCTCCAGGAACGCCCACCATGACCATGATGAAGGCGGCAATTTTCATCGCCCCCGGCCGCATCGAGCTGGCCGACAAACCCATCCCCGACGTCGGCCCCAACGACGCCTTGGTCCGCATCACCACGACCACCATCTGCGGCACCGACATTCACATCCTCAAAGGCGAGTACCCGGTGGCCAAGGGCCTGACCATCGGCCACGAACCGGTAGGCGTGATCGAGAAGCTCGGCAGCGCGGTCACCGGTTATCGGGAAGGCCAGCGCGTCATCGCTGGCGCGATCTGTCCGAACTTCAACTCCTACGCCGCGCAGGACAACGTCGCCTCGCAGGACGGTAGCTACCTGATCGACAGCGGGAGCTGCGGCAGCCACGGCTACAAGGCGACGGCAGGCTGGCGCTTCGGCAACCTGATCGATGGCACCCAGGCCGAGTACGTACTGGTGCCCGACGCCCAGGGCAATCTGGCGCCGATCCCCGACGGCCTGAGTGACGAGCAGGTGCTGATGTGCCCGGACATCATGTCTACCGGGTTCCGTGGCGCCGAGAACGCCAACATCCGCATCGGTGATGTGGTTGCGGTGTTCGCCCAGGGGCCGATCGGCCTGTGCGCCACGGCAGGCGCGCGGCTGCTGGGCGCGTCGACCATCATCGCCATCGATGGCAACGCGCATCGCCTGGGCATCGCAAAGGCGATGGGTGCCGACATCACGCTCAACATCCACGACTGCGACGTGGTGGACGAGGTGATGAAACTCACAGGCGGCCGCGGCGTTGACGCGTCCATCGAGGCGCTGGGTACGCAGGGTACTTTCGAGTCGGCGCTGCGGGTGCTGAAACCCGGTGGCACGCTGTCGAGCCTCGGCGTGTATTCCACCGACCTGACCATTCCTCTGTCCGCGTTCGCCGCCGGACTGGGTGACCACCGCATCAACACTGCGCTGTGCCCCGGCGGCAAGGAGCGCATGCGGCGCCTGATGAACGTCGTCGCTTCGGGCCGTGCGGACTTCGGTGCACTGGTCACCCACCACTACAAGCTCGATGACATCGTCGCCGCGTATGAGCTGTTCGGCAATCAGCGCGATGGCGTGCTGAAGGTGGCGATCAAGCCGTAAGAGAGAGGTCAGAGTCGACTTCCCTGCGCCGGCGCACTTGTCGGCGCGCGCGGAATCCCGGCACCACGTTCGGGAGAGCCGAGCCCAGTTTGCGCATCCAGTTATTGAGGTCGCGGCAATGCGAGGATAGATCCTTCCCGGATTTCTCCAATGCTGGGCTGTCTTGCAGGTCTGCGCGGCCATCGACCAGCGGCTTTGCCCACGAAGGTATTCTGGGCGCACGGCATCCAACTATTCCAATGCTGTGTTCCGAACTGGCCGCCTACCAGCCCTCGAACAGCCCGCCGTCGGCGAAGTCCCAGATGAGATAAATGTAGCCGCGCCAGTCGTAGCGGCCAGTATCGTTGACCGGCAATTCAACACCCACGTTGAGTGCAATGTTGCCGCGCTTGTTCAGCCCGATGCGCGCTTGCGGCAGCACTGAAATCTGCACGGCATCCTTGCGTGCAGCGCCGGTGCCGCGCTCGAACGGAACCTCGGCCACGACTTCCAGCGCAGGGAATATGTTGCGTGGCCAGTTCGTGTGCGTCCAGTGCACAACGCCGGCGAGTTCCGCACTGCTGTTGTCGGACTGTTCCAGATCCAGCTTGAGCCGGGCGCTGCCCTGGAAAGTGAAATCGTCGTTGATGATCTTGCCGACCGCGATATAGGGCAGGAACTCCCAGTGAGCATCGCGGTTCAGCGGCACGGCAACCTGCGCCGCTCCCGCCAGGATGAAACCGGCGCGTCGGTCGTGGCTGAACACATACTTGAAGCCGGGTTCCAGATGGCCAAACTCCGAGCGACTGCCCTTGGTTTCGTGCGTGACTTCCATGATGCCCTGCGCCCGCTTGCCGATACGGAACTCGTATTCCAGCGTGCTCTTCCATGCGTCGTCGCCATCCTGTCCGCTGTAGCGCTGCTTCCATACCCACTCGTCCTCCGGGAAGACTTTCTTGGTGCGCAGCGGCAGGTACAGGTTGAGGTCGCCATCGGGGTAGTCGTGTTCTCCGCCGAGGTCGGTCTTGATGTAGGCCAGCACGGCGTCGATGTCGGCTTCGGACAGCGTGCCACCGAATGCCGGCATCATTTCGGAAAAGCCCAGTGCCGGCCCGCCATGGGTGACCACCGTTTTCCAGGCCGAAACAGGCTCGCGACTGTTGAACAGCTTGTCGTCGAAATCGGCCGGCACGACACCCAGGGCCTTGACCAAGGGCGAATCAGGATCAGGCTTCCCGCTGCTGCCATGACAACTGGCGCAATGAGTCGAGAAGACCGCCTCGCCGCGGAGCAGATATTCCCCGGCCGCAGAGGCGGCGGTGCTGGAATACAGCAGCAAACAGATTGCAAGCAGGCCTTGAACAATCTTCATGAGCTGGATATTCCGCTGGGTGCGATGCGACTAGTACTAGTGCATTTCCCGCAGCGCCGAGTTGACTCAGATCAAGTCGCCGATACTTCGACTCTGCCGCCCGCGTTTGGGCACACCCACAGGCGAGCAGGCGGCAAGGAACAAGACGAACACGTCCACAATCGCGACATTGCCATCGCCAAGCAGACCTTTGGCAACATCGCAACCCGGCACACGCAGCGTTCGGAACGAATTCGCCACAACCTCGTCATCCAGACGTTGTTTATGCCCAAAAAAGGTATTATATTACCCATTATGGGTACGCCGAAATCGCCACAATCAACGCGCGCAAGCCACGCCGCGCAGCTGCGCGACGAGGCGGGCCGATATCCGGATGCTCGAGCCGTCAGCCCGCTCAAGTCGTCGATGGCCGATGCCTTGTTCACCCAAACACAACAGCGCGTGCTTGGACTTTTGTTCGGACAACCGCAACGCGGCTTCACGGTCAGCGACGTCATCACCGACACGGGTGGCGGATCGGGTGCGGTGCAGCGCGAGGTGCGCAAGTTGTTTGACGCCGGCCTGATCGGCATGACGCCGATCGGAAACCAGAAGCACTACCAAGCCAACCCGGCGTCACCGATCCACGACGAATTGGTCGGTATCGTGCGCAAGACAGTCGGACTGGCTGACCCATTGCGCGATGCGTTGGCGCCGCTGATCAACGCCATCACGCTCGCTTTCGTCTACGGGTCGGTTGCCAAGCGCAGCGACACAGCCGGCAGCGACATCGATTTGATGATTGTTTCCGATAAGTTGACGTATGCCGATGTCGTTGGCGTTCTGCACCCCGTGATCGAGCGCTTGGGTCGCGAAATCAATCCAACGGTGTATTCGCGCACCGAACTGGCGAAACGGCGCAAGCAGGGCAACGCATTCGTGACCCGCGTACTCGAACAACCCAAGCTCTGGCTGATCGGCAACGAGCATGACCTCGCCGCTGGATAACCTGACCGGTCCGGGAAAGCCGTTGTCGGGCGAACCGGCCGACACGCGCGAGTTTGAAGGGCTGGTGCGTTCGGCACTGCTTCGTCTCGCCGACGCGCGCAATGAAACCCTGTCGCTCGAAAGTCGCTTCGACCTTGCCTACAACGCCGCCCATGCGCTGTGCCTCGCGGCATTGCGCCGACTCGGTTATCGATCCCAACACCGCTATATCGTGTTCCAGGTTCTGCCCCACACGCTCGGATTGGGTCCGGAAGTCTGGCGCGTCCTGGCCAAGTGCCACGATGTTCGCAACCTCGGCGAATACGAAGGCGACCTTGATGTCGACGAACGGATCGTCACCGATTTGGTCGTTGCCGCTGGCGCGGTCGCGGCCAAGCTGGCCGAGCACAACCCGCCAACTTGAGCGCAGCCATAGCCCGACACGCGCAGCGCGCCGGAGGATACGTCGGCGCTCAAGATTGCAGAGCAAGACACGCCGACATGTCGTCATTCCCGCGAAGGCGGAGGCGCTTTTCAACAGCCGCAGGCTGGTCAATCCATTTTGATCTTCGTCAAACCCCTGAAAACGCAGCAAAATCAAAATGGATCCCCGCCTTCGCGAGGATGACGAAGAACTTTTCTGGATCAGCTTGGCAAGCTCGCACGATTATTCCGGACAGCAGTGCGCCTTCGCTGAAGCGCTTTATAACAGCGGAGCTGGTCAATGACGAAGCGGAGGCGCTTTCCTGGAATGACGAGCGCGGGGGATAGCTCATCCCCCGGCGCGCTACGCGTGCCGGGCTACAACATCGCCCCCCAAGGCTGACGCATCCCCGCGCATCGGTTAGCCTTGCGCGAGCAATCCGGGGAGCTTCAACGTGGCGCATATTGAACAGGACGCGGCCGAGCAGTTCATCGCCAAATGGAATGGCATCAAGGCGTCCGAGCTGTCGACTTCGCAGACGTTCCTGATTGACCTGTGCCATCTGCTTGGCGTCGAGGCACCGCATGCGGATGCCGAACAGGCTTACATGTTCGAGCGGCCGATCACGTTTGTGCACGGCGACGGCAGCAACAGCGCCGGGCGTATCGATCTGTATCGACGCGGCGCCTTCGTGCTCGAATCGAAGAAGCTCAAGGCCGCGCCGCAGAACAAGAGTTTCGACGACGCCATCCTGCGCGCACGCAGCCAGGCCGAAGCCTACGCGCGTGCCCTACCCGCGAGCGAAGGCCGTCCGCCATTCCTGATCGTCGTCGATGTCGGCCATCGCATTGAATTGTTCTCCGAGTTCACGCGCTCGGGTGCCACCTACACGCCGTTCCCCGATCCGCGCAGCCATCGCATCACGCTGGATGACCTGCGCCGCGATGAAATCCGCGAACGCCTGCGCAAGGTCTGGACCGATCCGCTGTCGCTCGATCCCTCACGCGAGTCCGCCCGCGTCACCCGCGAGATTGCCACCCGCCTCGCCGCCCTCGCACGTAGTCTGGAAGCGGCGAAGCACAGCCCCGAACTGGTCGCACAATTCCTGATGCGCTGCCTGTTCACCATGTTCGCCGAGGACGTGAAGCTGCTGCCGCCGGAGAGCTTTCGCAATCTGCTGATCCAGCACGCCGATGACCCCGACACCGCCATGCGCATGCTCGCCATCCTCTGGCAGAACATGGACAGCGGCGGTTTCTCGCCAGCCATTGCCCACGACGTGCTGCGCTTCAACGGCAAGTTGTTCAAGGACCCGCAAACCCTGCCGCTGGATCGCGACCAGATCGGCTTGTTGATCGAAGCGGCCCGCGCCAAGTGGGAACACGTTGAGCCCGCCATCTTCGGCACCTTGCTCGAACGCGCGCTTGATCCCAGCGAACGGCACAAGCTCGGCGCGCACTACACGCCGCGCGCCTATGTCGAGCGGCTGGTGCTGCCAACGGTGATCGAACCGCTGCGTGCCGAGTGGAGCGATGCCCAGGCTGCCGCGTTGACGCTGTCCGCCGAAGGCAAGGAAAAGGATGCCGTCAATGTGCTGCGCGCCTTTCACCATCGCCTGTGTACCGTGCGCGTGCTCGATCCGGCCTGCGGTTCGGGTAATTTTCTTTACGTGACGCTGGAACATTTGAAGCGCCTTGAAGGCGAAGTGCTCAACGCGCTCGATGAAATCGGTTTTCGCCAACCTGGTCTTGCCATCGATGGCGAACGCGCCGACGCGCAGTCCGGTGAAACCGTCGATCCGCATCAGTTGCTCGGCATCGAAATCAATCCGCGCGCCGCCGCCATCGCCGAAGTGGTGCTGTGGATCGGCTACCTGCAATGGCACTTCCGCACGCAAGGTGATGTGAAGCCGCCGCAGCCGGTGATCCGCGATTTCCACAACATCGAAAACCGCGACGCCGTGCTCGCCTACGACCGCATGGAACA
>JBATAQ010000316.1:0-1742 GCA_049661925.1 Dokdonella sp. | reverse complement strand
ACGCTGTTCGTCCGTAAGAGCCAGCGCCTGTTGGTCGACAGCGATACTGTCCCAGAGCTCCTCGACCAAGTGGAGACGCTGTTCGACGGGTAGGTCACGCAAGTTTGCGATATTCATTGTTGCCTCCGGTCACTGCGAATTTTGCTTGCTGCGCCATGTCCGAAATCTAACGAGTGACCCAGCCGATCCACGAAGCGGTTTCGGCGCGAATGAAACTTTATAGGCCATTGAATCGAATTTTTCCGTTGCTATCGACGGCACAAGCAAGCTGTACCCGGCGCTGCAACTCCCTCGGTGCAAAGTCGGGGTGTGCGTAAACTAAGCGTATCGCAGCCTCCATCGCCTTATTGACAAATTGATCAGCTTCCGACGACGTTTGACCCTGTACACCTGAAAGCATAGAAAGCGCATCTTCGAGAGATCGTCCCTCTCTAACTTGCGCCGCCATCAAGAACGGCTCGCTAAATTGCACACACTTTGGATTGACGACTTGGGCCTCAGGCCGTGGACTTGCGCAAGAAGCAAAGGAAAGTGCAATCAAAGGAAGAGCAAACAATGCGCGCATGGGCTCCAATGCCTAGTCGACCCCAAGGGCGGGGTGTTGCACCGAGTATGCTGCGCGGCACTTGGCTGTCAACTGCAGAGTTAAAACAACGACGCCTGCGGTGACTCCGCTCGCGGCGGCTGGAAAGCAGTCGTGTCCAGGTCGAGATTGGTCCGCACCTTGTTAATGCCGAGCTTGCGGCTGGTGATCGTGAAGCGTTGCTTGATCAGGTCGGCGGTGACGCCTTCGCCGCGC
This sequence comes from Dokdonella sp., assembly GCA_049661925.1. Lineage (GTDB taxonomy): Bacteria > Pseudomonadota > Gammaproteobacteria > Xanthomonadales > Rhodanobacteraceae > Dokdonella. The sequence continues at coordinate 943 of JBATAQ010000316.1, read as the reverse complement.
ATGCGGCTGCCGAAGGTCGGGTCGTTGTCTTTGCCACCACGCATCTGGCGGATGTTGCTCATCACGCGTTCGGCGCGATCAGGAACGTGCAGGTCCAGCCATTCGCGCATCAGGTCTTTCAGCTCCCAGGGCAGGCGCAGGATGGTGTAGCCGGCGCGATTGGCGCCGCCGGCAGCGGCCTGTTCAAGGATGCGCTCCATGTATTGGTCGGTTACAAATGGAATGATCGGCGCAACCATGACCCCGCAAGGCACGCCGGCGAGGTTTAAGTTCGCGACGGTTTCCAAGCGTCGATGCGGTGCCGACGCGCGCGGCTCCAGCGTGCTCGACAACTTGTTGTCGAGAGTCGTCACCGACACAAACGCATGCACCAACTTGTGTCTGGCGAGTTCGGCGAGCAGGTCGATGTCGCGCTCGATCATCGAGTTCTTGGTGATGATGGTCAGCGGGTGCCGGGTCTCCAGCAGCACTTCCAGGATCTGCCGGGTGATCCGGTGCTCGCGCTCGATCGGCTGGTACGGATCGGTATTGGCACCGAGGTTGATTGGCGAGCAGACGTAGCTGCGCTTGGCGAGTTCTGCGCGCAGCAATTCGGTCGAGTTCGTTTTCGCAAACAGCCTGGTTTCAAAATCGATGCCGGCAGAAAGATTCAGATAGCCGTGCGAAGGCCTTGCGTAGCAGTAGACGCAGCCATGCTCGCAACCGCGATACGGATTGATCGACTGATCGAAACCGATGTCCGGCGAATTGTTGCGGCTGATGATGCTGCGCGCGGTTTCTATGGTGACGGTCGTCGGCGGTCGCGGGATCTCGACCTCGTCGCGATACCAGCCGTCGTCTTCGATCGTTCGAGTCAGCGACTCGAAACGCCCTTCCGGATTCGAGGCCGCGCCACGGCCCTTGATCCGTGTTGGCTTGTCGAGATTTTCAGGCGAGAACGGCC
>JBATAQ010000315.1:0-9330 GCA_049661925.1 Dokdonella sp. | reverse complement strand
GTGGACGACGGCTTCTGGCACGCTTTTCGGGGGCTGTCGAGACAGCGCCGCACCAGAGGAAGATGACCAACAACATCTACCCACTGGACCCCGGCCTGCGCCGGGGAAACGAAATTGCGGAAGATGGCCAACAACATCCACCCACTCGACCCCGGCCGGCGCCGGGGAAACGAAATCGCGGAAGGTGCCGCGCTAGATAGTTGAGTCGCCCGTTCCCGAAAAGCGGCGAAGACCAGTCGCCGCATGAGGTTCCACGAGCGCCGTCACTTTATTCCGGACAGCAGTGTCCCTTCACAGGAAAGACGCAGAACTATTTCGGCCTGTTGAGCTAGCCCGCGCAGCTCGCCTTGACGGCAGCGCGTGATGGGAAAAATTGCGAGGGTTGCGGACCTCATAGTGCCAGTTATCCCAAGTGAAAGCGTTTGCTTACTCGTACGGATCAGCAATCCTCAGCGCGCTCAAGACTCGAACTTCCAATGCTTCCATTCCCTCGGCGTCATCGTCGCTTTGGTGATCGTGGCCGAGCAAATGCAGCGCGCCGTGGACGGTCATGTGGGCGTAGTGATCGCGTAGTTGCTTGCCTTGCGCCAGCGCTTCGCTGGTGATTATCGGCGCACAGATGACCAGATCACCGATCAGCGGCAGCTTCAACGCTGGTGGCAGATCGGCGGGAAACGACAACACGTTGGTGGCGTAGTCGCGGTCGCGATATCGCAGGTTCAACGCTTGGCCTTCATCTCTTCCAACGATGCGGATCGACAACTCGGTCGCGCGTCGGCGGCGCAATACGGCGAGTGTTGCTACGACCCAGCATTCAAAAGTTGCGCGCTGCGGAATGCCTTTGCGCGACACGCCGCTGGCGAGCGACAGGTGCACCGTAACGTCGACGGCATTCATTGGTGAAGTCGTCGCAACGTCAAACCTTGCCATCCGGCGCGGCAATCGCGTTGCGCTCATCGCGGCTTTCGTAGGCCTGCACGATGCGTTGCACCAGTGGATGACGGACCACGTCTTTCGCCTCGAAGAACGTGAAGCTCACGCCGGCGACCTCGCGCAGTACTTCGACGCCATCGCGCAGGCCAGACTTGATGTGGCGCGGCAGGTCAGTCTGCGTCATGTCACCGGTGACAACGGCGATTGATCCGAAACCGATCCGGGTCAGGAACATCTTCATCTGCTCGGTCGTGGTGTTCTGTGCTTCATCAAGGATCACGAACGAATCGTTCAAGGTGCGGCCGCGCATGTAGGCGAGCGGAGCGATTTCGATCACGTTACGCTCGATCAGTTTGGTGACGCGCTCGATGCCGAGCATTTCGTATAGCGCGTCGTAAAGCGGGCGCAGGTAGGGATCGACTTTCTGGGTCAGGTCGCCGGGCAGGAAGCCGAGTTTTTCGCCGGCTTCGACCGCAGGCCGAACCAGTATCAAGCGCTGCGCGCGGTTCTCGTTGAGTGCATCGACCGCCATCGCAACGGCGAGATAAGTCTTGCCGGTACCTGCCGGGCCGATACCGAAATTGATGTCGTGCGTGGCGATGGCTTGCAGGTAATGAGACTGGTTTGGACCGCGTCCGCGAACGGTGCCGCGCTTGACGCGCACCGAAACCTGCGGCGTCGCGTCTGCTTCGTCATCGGCAATGGCGTCGACACCCGATTCCTGCAAATACAGGTTCAACATTGGCGCGCTGAGCACCTCGAACTCGGTGCGTTCGTAGAGTTCGCGCAGCAGGCGCGAGGCGCGCTCGATCGGACGTGGTTCGCCATTCACGCGAAACACGTTGCCGCGATTGGCGATCTCAACGCCGAGACGTAGTTCGATCTGTCGCAAATGTTCGTCGAACGGTCCGGCCAGGTTGGCGAGCCGTTCGATATCGTCGGGTTGCAACGCGAAATCGCGCGAGTGTTGGGTGGTCATAGGGCGGCGAGGGTAGCGTGCTGGCGCGAAGGACTCCAGCCAGCCCAGCTTCAGGGTTTGGCAACCGCCAGGCGGTCATACTCTACTGGCCGATGCCTGCAACAACCTGTCGGCTCATTCCAACGAGGATCGCGTGACGATGGCAGCAGCTCGCCGAATGAACGGCGCAACGCAGGAAGAAGCACGCGACGCGGCGGGTATCGAATCGCCGCTGCGCGCTGAGTTGTTCAGCGCCGAGCAGATGGAGCGCCACGGCGCGATCCTCGCGAACAGCCATCATCTGCAACCCAATCGCATCAGCGAACAACTGCTGCGCCGGCTAACCGACAACCAGCGGGTACTGGAACAGGCTCGCGAGAGCCTGGCCGCCGCAGCAGCGGCGAATCGCAGCATCACCCCGGCGGGTGAATGGCTGCTCGATAATTTCTATGTGATCGACGAGCAGATTCGTACGGCTCGACGCCATTTGCCGAAAGGTTACAGCCGCGAATTGCCACGACTTGCCGAGGGTGGGTCAGCCGGCATGCCGCGCGTCTATGACATCGCGCTGGAGGCGATCTCGCACGGCGATGGCCGCGTTGACGAAGAAAGCCTCACCCGATTCGTCGCGGCCTACCAGGTAGTCACGCCGCTCGCGCTGGGCGAGTTGTGGGCGATCCCGATCATGCTGCGCCTGGCCTTGATCGAGAACCTGCGACGCGTTGCGGGCTGCATTATCGTTGATCGTCGTGATCGCGACCTTGCGGAAGATTGGTCCGACCGCATGGTGGCGACGGCCGCAACCGACCCAAAGAACGTGGTGCTGGTGATTGCCGACATGGCTCGATCCGAGCCGCCGCTGAGCAGTCCGTTCGTTGCGGAATTGACGCGCCGGCTTTCCGGCCAAAGCTCGACCCTGGCTCTGCCATTGAGCTGGGTCGAACAGTGGCTCAGCGAATCGGGCCAGACCATCGAGCGCAAGATCCAGACCGAGAACCGACACCAGGCCGCCGACCAAGTATCGATCAGCAACAGCATCGGCAGCCTGCGTTTCCTGTCGACGACGGATTGGCGCGAGTTCGTCGAGACACTCAGCGTGGTCGAACGCGCCTTGCGAAACGATCCCGATGGGACTTACGGCATGGCTGATTTCGCGACCCGCGACAGCTATCGGCACTGCGTGGAGCGAGTCGCCCGCAACAGTGATCTTGACGAAGGCAGCGTCGCCGATCAGGTGCTGGCGCTGGCCCATTCCGCAGCCACGCAGCATGGAGCTTCCCACGTCAGCGCGCATGTTGGTTATTGGTTGATCGATGATGGGTTCGCGGAACTCGCTCGACGCACCGGTATGCGGCGCGGTATTTCGGGTTGGCTGCGTCATTTCGCAGCGAAAATGCCGCTGACGCTCTACCTCGGCTCGATCGCACTGGTCACGGCGATGTTCGCCAGCGGAATGCTGCGTGAGGCGTGGCAGGAGTTGGCGCATGCGGTGGTCTATCCGCGACTGTTGCTCGGCAGCGTCGCCGTATTGGCCGTCATCACATTCAGCGAACTGGCAATTGCCCTGGTCAACTGGGCAGCCACGTTGTTTGCGTCGCCACGCCAATTGCCGAGGCTCGACTATTCGCAAGGACTGCCGAGCAGTGCGCGCAGCCTGGTTGCCGTTCCCACGATGCTCTCCGGTCGCGAGGCGATTGCCACGCTGGCGGAGGCACTGGAAGTTCGCTTCCTTGCGAACCGCGACGAACACCTGCATTTCGCACTACTCACCGATTTTCTTGACGCGGACGAGCAGCAACAACCCGGCGATAATGATCTGCTCGCGTTCGCCGTCGCCGAGATTGATCGTCTCAATGATCGCCATGCCGACGAACGTCGCGACCGGTTTTTCCTGTTCCATCGACCACGTCTGTGGAATTCGCGTGAAGGCGTGTGGATGGGTTACGAACGCAAGCGCGGAAAGCTGGCGGCGTTGAACGACTTCATCCTGAGTGGCGACAGTTCCGCATTTTCCTGTGTCACCGGTAACACGCGGACGTTGTCGAGCGTGCGCTACGTGATCACGCTCGACAGCGATACCCAGTTGTCGCGCGATTCGGCGCGCGAGTTCATCGCGACGCTGGCACACCCGCTCAATCGGGCCATCATCGATCCAGCGAAGGGCCGCGTCGTTCGCGGCTATGGAATCCTGCAACCACGCGTCGGCACCAGCCTCAGCAGGGGCTCGTTGTCACGTTACGCGCGCCTGTTCGGCACGGAGCCGGGAATCGATCCCTACACCCGCGCAGTGTCCGACGTTTATCAGGACCTGTTCGATGAAGGCGCGTTCGTCGGCAAGGGCATCTATGAAGTCGCCACCTTCGAGAGCGTGCTGCGCGACCGCTTCCCGGAGAATCGCATCCTCAGCCATGACTTGCTGGAAGGCTGCTACGTGCGCGCCGGCCTGGTCAGCGACGCGCAACTCTACGAAGACTATCCGTCGCGCTACAGCGCCGATGTGAAACGCCGGCACCGCTGGATTCGCGGTGACTGGCAACTGATTCCATGGTTGCTGCCGTGGGTGCCGCGTCGCGATGGCAAATACGAAAGCAATCCGCTGACCGTGCTGTCGCGCTGGAAGGTGCTGGACAACCTGCGGCGTAGCCTTGTGCCAGCAACGGCGGTCGCGTTGCTCGTGGCCGGCTGGCTGGTTCCGAGCATGCCCGGAACATGGACGATGTGGGCGTTGGCGTTCCTGTACGTGCCGCCACTGGCGGCATCGCTGGTCGACGCGTTCCACAAACCGGAAGATTTGCCGTGGGCGACGCACCTGCGCTTCGCGACTGACGCAATTCGAAAACACTTTGTGCGCTTGCCGGTAGTGCTCGCCTGCCTGCCATACGAAGCCGGGTACAGTCTTCATGCCATCGCTAAAACCTTGTGGCGCACGATCATCAGTGGACGTCATCTTTTGCAGTGGCAACCCTCCAGCGAGGTCGATCAATCGCTGCCCGACTCCATGCTGGCTGAATGGCGGCGGATGGCGATAGCACCACTGTTCGCGACCGGTGTGGGCGTTTCGGTTTTCCTGCTGCATCCAATGGCCTTGCCAGTCGCGGCGCCGGTGTTGCTGCTGTGGGCACTATCGCCTGCGCTGATGGCATGGCTTGGACGTCCGCAGCCACGCCGCAGCACCCGGCTGGACGCTGAGCAACGCCAATTCCTTGGCAGCCTGTCGCGCAAGACCTGGGCATTCTTCGATGCCTTCGTCACCGCCGACGACCATTGGTTGCCGCCGGACAACGTGCAGGAACAGCCGTCTCGCACGATCGCGCATCGCACCTCTCCGACCAATATCGGCCTCTATCTTCTATCCAATCTCGCAGCGCGCGACTTTGGCTACATCAGCGCCACGTCCGCGACCCAGCGTATCGCCGACACCCTTGCCACGATGTCGCGCATGGAGCGCTTTCGTGGACATTTCTACAACTGGTACGACACTGAGAACCTGCAACCGATGCCGCCGCGTTACGTCTCGACGGTGGATAGTGGCAACCTGGCTGGCCACTTGTTGACGTTGCAGCAGGGCTTGTTGGCGATGATCGACGAACCGGTGATGACGCTACGCGTGCTAGGCGGACTCATCGACACCGTCGCCGCACTTGAGGACGTCAACAGCACGGCGATCGATACCGCCATTGCCGAGCTGCATCATGAGCTTCTGCAAGCGCGACAGCTGCCACCGGTTGATCTCGTCGGCTTGCGGAGCTTGCTCGAAACCTTTGCCGAGCGTGCCCACCACATCGACGCTGCCGAGACCCCACGCAGTGACCTCGCAAGACAGTGGACTACCGCGCTTGCCCTGCAATGCGAAGACCTGTGTGATGACGCGGCGACGTGGCTGGGAGCCGATCATGACGTCAATGGCATTCCAACATTGCGCGAACTGGCTGGCAGCAACGATTCGCACATTCGCGTGCGTGCGCAACAACGTATTGCCGAATTGCAACGGCTCGCTACGAAGGCAGCAACCTTCGCGCATTTCGATTTCGACTTCCTCTACGACCGCCATCGCCACCTGCTGCGCATCGGCTACAACGCCGATGAGCAACGTGGTGACGATAGTTATTACGACTTGCTGGCATCGGAAGCACGGCTGGGCACCTTCGTCGGCATCGCCCAGGGCCAGTTGCCGCAGGAAGCGTGGTTTGCGCTGGGTCGGCTGCTGACCGAATCCGACGGCGAGCCGGTGTTGTTGTCGTGGAGCGGCTCGATGTTCGAATACCTCATGCCGCAACTGGTGATGCCGAGTTACCCCGGCACCTTGCTCGACCAGACCACGCTCAAATCAGTGCAGATGCAGATCGACTACGGGCGACACCTGGGCATTCCATGGGGTATCTCCGAATCGGGATACAACGCCGTCGACGCAAGGTTGAACTATCAATACCGCGCGTTCGGCGTGCCGACCTTGGGGCTGAAGCGAGGCCTTTCCCAGGATCGCGTGATCGCACCCTATGCAAGCATGATGGCGCTGATGGTTGCACCGGCCGAGGCCTGTGAGAACCTGCAGCGCCTTGTCCGCAGCGGTTACGAGGGTGACTACGGCCTGTTCGAGGCAATCGACTTCACCGCGTCGCGCTTGCCGCGAGGTCAGGACGAGGCGGTGATCCGCTCGTTCATGGCGCACCACCAGGGCATGGGTTTCCTCGCCATGGCCTACTTGTTGCTCGACCAACCGATGCAGCGTCGCTTCGCTGCGGATCCGCATTTCCAGGCAACCTTGTTGCTGCTGCAGGAACGCGTGCCGCGCATGGGCGCATTCCTGCCGCACGCCACCGATATGGGCAGCGAAGTCGTCGTCGCCGACACCAACGAAACCCGCTTGCGCATCTTCCACACTCCGGACACCGAGCGACCGGCCGTGCAGATGCTGTCGAACGGGCGTTACCACGTCATGGTGACGGCGGCCGGAGGCGGCTACAGCCGACGCCATGCGATGGCGGTGACGCGTTGGCGCGAGGATTCCACTCGCGACCCGTGGGGGAGCTTCTGTTATCTGCGAGATGTTTCGAGCGGCGATTACTGGTCCGCTTCCGGACAGCCAACGGGTGTGGTTGTCGATGACTACGAGGCGATCTTCTCGGACGCAAAGGCGGAGTTCCGTGGTCGTCGCAATGGTTACGAGACGCACATGGAAATCGCCGTCTCGCCGGAGGATGACATCGAGCTGCGTCGCTTGAAGATCAGCCACCGTGGCCGTGGTCGGCGTGTCATTGAAATAACGACATACGCCGAAGTGGTGCTGGCGGAATCGGTCGCCGACGAGATGCACCCGGCTTTCAGCAACCTGTTCGTGCAGAGCGAACTGGTTCGCACCAAGCAGGCACTGTTGTGTACGCGACGCGCACGTGCAGAGGGTGATGCCACGCCGTGGATGTTCCATCTGATGGCGGTCCACGGCGGCGATGTCGCTGACATTTCCTACGAAACCGATCGCGCGATGTTCCTCGGTCGCGGACACTCGCCGGCTGATCCGCACGCAGTTGTCGATCCTGCCAGGGAGCGGTTAGGCGACAGCGAAGGATCGGTGCTCGATCCCATCGTCGCGATCCGGGTGCGTATTGCGCTCGATCCCGACCAGGCAGTCACCATCGACATGGTCAGCGGCGTTTCCGACCAGCGCGAAGGAAGCCTCGCCCTGATCGACAAGTACCGCGATCGCCGATTGGCCGACCGCGTTTTCGATCTCGCATGGACGCACAGCCAGGTGGTGCGCCACCAGATCAAGGCCAGCCAGGCCGATGCCCAGTTGTACGAACGCCTCGCTGGCGTTGTGTTGTACGCGCATCCGTTGCTGCGCGCGGATGCTGCGGTACTGCTGCAGAATCGACGTGGGCAGTCGGGATTGTGGGGGCAGGCCATCTCGGGCGATCTGCCCATCGTGCTGCTGAAAATCGCCGATCCGGACAATATCAATCTGGTGCGTCAGGTCGTGCAGGCACACGCCTACTGGCGATTGAAGGGCCTAATCGTCGACCTGGTGATCTGGAACGAAGACCAGGTTGGTTATCGCCAGGAACTGCATGAACAGATTCTCGGCCTGATCGCGGCCGGTGTCGAAAACAACATCATCGACCGGCCAGGCGGCATCTTCGTTCGACCGGCGCAACAGTTGTCGAACGAGGATCGCGTGTTGCTGCAATCAGTGGCGCGGGTTGTGCTGACTGATCGCGCCGGCACGCTTGCCGACCAGGTGTTGCGAGCCAAGCCAGCCGAGCCATTGCCGCCGCTGCTGACCGTGCAACCGCACATGGCGTCGTCCGGGCACGCGCTGGAGCCGCTCGCGTTGATCCTCGAAAACGGCCACGGCGGCTTTACGCCGGATGGCCGCGAGTACGTCATCACCGGCATTGCCGATCAAATGACACCGGCGCCGTGGTCCAACGTGATTGCAAACGAACGCCTCGGTTGCGTGCTCAGTGAATCCAGCCTTGGCTATACCTGGAGCGAAAACGCGCACGAGTTCCGGCTGACGCCCTGGCACAACGACCCGGTTGCCGATCCGAGTGGCGAGGCCATTTACCTGCGTGACGAGGACAGCGGTCGGGTCTGGTCGCCAACCAGGCTGCCGTGCGCGGATGCTGGCGAGTACCGCGTGCGCCACGGCTTTGGCTACAGCGTCTTCGAGCATGTCGGGCAGGGCATTGCGAGCGAATTGACGGTGTTCGTCGACGTCGAGGCGCCAGTGAAATTCCTGCGCCTTAAATTGCGCAATGTTTCCGATTCGAGTCGGCGGCTGTCGATCACCGGCTATGTCGAATGGGTGCTGGGCGACCTGCGCGCACGCAGCCAGATGCACATGGTCAGCGCCATCGATCCGCAATCGGGCCTCGTACTGGTTTCCAATCCCTACAACACGGAGTTCGCTGATCGCACCGCCTTCCTGGACTGCGATGCGGAAACGCGTTCGGTAACTTGCGACCGGACCGAATTCATCGGCCGCAACGGCAGCATGGCTGATCCCGCCGGCTTGCGCCGGTCGCGCTTGTCCTGGCGCAGCGGCGCTGGGCTGGACCCGTGCGCAGCGATCCAGGCGTTCGTCGAACTGGATGCCGGCGGTCAGCACGAACTGGTGTTCCGGCTGGGCGTGGGTCGCAATGAATCAGACGCATCGCGAATAGCCAACCAGCATCGCGGCAACGCCGCTGCCGCAGCGGCGCTGCAACGTGTGCATGCGCACTGGGAGCAAATGCTTGGCGCGGTGCAAGTGAAAACGCTCGATCCCGCCGTCGACGTGCTGGCGAACGGCTGGTTGCTTTATCAGACCATTGCCTGCCGCTTCGTCGCCCGTAGCGGCTACTACCAATCTGGCGGTGCCTATGGCTTTCGCGATCAATTGCAGGACGCGATGGCGATGGTGCACGCCGATGCGCCGCGCTTGCGCGAACACTTGCTTC
>JBATAQ010000314.1:0-3584 GCA_049661925.1 Dokdonella sp. | reverse complement strand
GACGCATCCTGGTCGACGGGCACGACATTCGTCACGTCAAGCTCGATTCATTGCGCCGGAATATCTCCGTCGTGTTCCAGGACCCGGGCCTGTTCTATCGTTCGATCCTCGAAAATCTGCGCATCGGGGCACCCGACGCCAACCTCGACGAGGTCGCCGCCGCCGCGCGCGCCGCCGAAGCCCATGGTTTCATCGAAGCCAAACCGGAAGGCTATTCCACCCTGGTCGCCGAACGCGGTCGCTCGCTATCGGGTGGCGAACGCCAGCGCCTGGCGATCGCGCGGGCGATGCTCAAGAACGCGCCGATCCTGATTCTCGACGAAGCGACCAGCGCACTCGACAACGTCACCGAAGCACGCATCCAGCGCGCCCTCGCCACGCTCTCACGCGATCGCACGACCTTCGTTATCGCGCATCGGTTGTCCACGGTCCGCAATGCCAACCTCATCCTGATGCTTGATCAAGGGCAACTGGTCGAGCAGGGCACGTTCGACGAACTGGTCGCGCAACGCGGCTTGTTCGCAACACTTGCGGAGCAAGGCAAGTTCAGCGCCGATGCGCTGGAAACGGGCGATGTCATGGCGGTGGTGGATGTCACTCTGAACGAGGAATTAAATTCTTGACCCCACGCGGCCTCCTCGGCTAAACAACCTAAAGCATTGATCAGTCAAGCTGCTCCGACGCTTGCCAATCTGCAGGTGCCGTTCCAGAAAGGTGAATCATGTTCCATCGCTCCACGCTCGCTGGTTGTCTCGCACTTCTGGCCAGCGCTGACCTGCACGCGCAGGTCACGAGGGATTCTCAAGTGTTGGACCGCTTCAGCATATGGCTTGGCGGATATCGTTCCAGCAACGATGTGCAGCTCAACGCCGAAGACTTTTCCGGCACGCTCAGTACCGGCGACATCAACCTCAGCCGTTTCGAATCGACCTTGCCGCGTATCCGCGCCGAGCTTCTGTTTGGCGACTACCAAGGCGTGGCCTTCGACTACTACGGCTTCGAGAACAAGCGCGATTTCAAGCTCGAAAGGTCTTTCAGCTTTGGCGGCCAGGACTTCGCCGCGGGCGTCCAGGCGCGCAGCAAGCTTTCCCTGGACGTGGGCAACATGGCCTACCGTCGCTGGATAGGCGACGAAGCCACCGTGTTCGGTATCGGAGTTGGCGTCGGCTACTACGAGATCGATATTTCTGCGCAGGCCGAGGCGTCGCTCAATGGGCATACGCTAAATGGCCATGCCGCTTACAAAGAATCTGCTTTCGCGCCGTTGCTGCAACTAGGCTGGCGACACGCATTCTCGAACCAGTTGCGCACCTATGTCGACGTATCCGGAATCAGGAAGTGGAAAGGTCCACTGCAAGGCCACATCCTCAATGCCAGCATCGGCGTGGAATGGTTCCCAAGGCAGAACGTGGGCATCGGCGCGGAATACAGCGCAAACCGAATCAAGCTCAACGCTGATCGTAGCCGCTACAGCGCGGACGCGGACATCAAGCTGCGCGGACCATCGGCCTACTTGCGTTTGCGCTTCTGATCAGCCCCGCCAGGTTGCTCGAAAATGCAACGGATCTGTTGGTGAGTTGTCGACATACCCTCGAGGAAATCGGGTGAATGACAGACGTATCGACAGAGAAGTGGCTCTCTCTCGTTTCGTGTGGATGATGATCCGATTGTTCAGACTGCCGGATGTTGACGGGCGGTGGTCCAGGGGTTCTTCGGCAAGTGCTTGAGCTTGGCGCAGACCAGATAGCTGATCGTGATCAGGTGGGCGTCAGTGCGGTTCTCTCTCGATCTGTGTGGAAACGCCGTCGTCTGGCAGGCACCAGAAGCCAAGGCTTGGCGGGCACGCTGTCAGGAGGCGGGTTCAGTCAAGGGCGGTCGAATACCGGCGGAGCGAACCCTTGACTGCGCTTAAGTCACGGATCATGAAGGCTGGTCGAAGCCGACACAGGAGGATTTCGACCTGCCGACGCCCTTGGTCCCACCAGCCGTTCACGCCTCGCGGTACGACATGTACGACCCATTTTCATCCACACGAAACGAGAGAGAGCCGGCAAAGTGATCGTCGCGATTGCCAACAAACACGCGCGCCACACCCAGTGCAACGCACGCTCGATTGCGTGGCACGCCAGACTCAACGATCAACGCGTGCATGGCGGTTCGTCCTGTTGCATCGCACTGAACATCGCCTGCACATTTTTTTGGAGTTCGACCAAGCCATTGACGATGACCAGCTCCCGCTCAAGCTTCTTGACCTGGTTGTTCAAGGCCTGAATCTGGCGATCCTTGGCGTCGTGCTTTGGCGCGGGTCCCGGACGCTGCGGACGCAGCCCATTGCTACCTGACGTCGCCTGTTGTGCACTCCAGTCCTGAAGTTGGGAATGGTAGATTCCCTCCCGACGCAGCAATGCGCCAAGCTCACCGCGCACGCACGCGGCAGCCGCTTGCAAGATGCGCTGCTTCTCGGCCGCACTGAACCGGCGCCTGCTCTTCGTACGAGGAGCAAGAACTTCCACCGCGGATGATGATTCTGGCGGGCGAACCCGCAACGGCTTTGGCATGAAACTCTCCAATCAAGCCGCCCTAAAATGAGGGATAACTTACAGCGTCACTGTCTCAGGGAGTATAGGCGCGTAGGGGTGGCGTCTGGCGATAGCGGTGGTTGCGAGGCCTAACGCCTGAATTAAGCCGACCCGCGAATCGAGTTCGGCTTGAATGAATTGTTAGCCCCCTGCCCGGACATGCTCCGCACTTTTGCCCGCCATAACGCGCTCGATCCAAGCCGCGTAGCGCGACAAGCGAACGTTATTGCCGAGATCACCATAGCGCCCGGGCCGATACGCACCAACATCTCCTTCCACGGTTTTCCATGCAGCAAGTCCGGCGAGTTGCCATTGGCCGCGTACCTTGATGAGGACGGGGCCGCCGCTGTCGCCGCTACCGGTAATTCCTTCGAGAGGCAGGGCGTTTCCCGGCGGATCAAACGTGTAGGAGATCCAACGATTGTCGGCGCCGGAAATCACGTTGAAAGCTCTACGCAAGGTTGTGCGATGTGGGCTATGCGGCGATTCGCCGGCAGCTCCGGAGCCGGTAGCCCCTTTGCCGATCAGCTTGACGGTCTTTCCAAACTCGCTGTTGCCACGATAGAGGGAGATGGGCCTCACGTCTGTGACCGGCTCTGCCAGTCTGACGAGCGCGATATCATCAGACGATGCGAGGAACGCCATGGCTTTAGCGGCATCTCCGGTTGCCAATGCCTCTTTAACCAGCGCATCGGGGAGCGCCCGGTAACCGGGGTGGACAACAGTGCTTTCGACTGCGCGGGACACGCCGTTGATTGAGACAGCTCTCACGCTGTGAGGCGATGCGACATGCGCGACAGTGATAACCCACTGCGGCGCGATCAGAAGGCCGTGCCCTTCACCCGGAAAATCTGCCAAAGCTGGGATGACAGACGCTGGGGCCTGGTACTTACGATCTTCAACGTCATCGCGGATGACTACGGCGCCAGGTGTGGACGATGCTGCAACGAGGGCAAGGAGTAAGTAGTGCTTCATGTTGTCCCGAGAATTGGTTAGGGGGCTAAC
>JBATAQ010000313.1:0-2453 GCA_049661925.1 Dokdonella sp. | reverse complement strand
AGTGGGCGACGGCTTCTGGCACTCTTTCGGGCGCTGTCGCGACATCACTGCGCCAGGGGAAGATTGCCAACACCATCTACCCACTGGACCCCGGCCTGCGCCGGGGAAACGAACAGGTATCGATGCGCAGACCCCAGCCATAAGCCGCCGACATGGCGTCGCTCTGCCAGGCAAATCACTCCGGACAGCAGTGCGAGGGGGGAACCCATTTTGATTCTGCTGTGTTTTCAGTGGCGTGACGAAGATCAAAATGGGTCCCCGCCTACGCGGAGATGACGACGAGTCTTTACCAAACGCTGCACCGCTCTGGCGACACGAATCCACCACCACTCAACCCACACCAAACCCCACACCGCTAACACGAAACCAACCCCACAACCCGACAACGCTACAATCCCCGCACCCCAACTTGCACCCCGCGCCCATGGCTACCACCTTGCTCGCTGTTGTCCTCGCCCTCGCCGCCTGCTATGCGCTGCCGGACCTGCGCCGTCTGCGCGATTTCGGTTGGTTGCAGCATTGGCTGGCGTCGTGGACCGAAGATGGCGGCAGCCGTCCGCGCGGTTTCCCGATGGTGATCGTCGCGCTGATCGTGGTGGTGGTCTGCCTGCTGGTTCAGGGCATGATTCGCCACACGATGTTCGGCCTTCCGGCGTTCGCGTTCGCGGTCGCCGTCCTTTATTACAGCCTCGGCCCGCGCGATCTGGAACAGGACATCGACGCCGTGCTCAAGGGCAGCGATGAAGCGACTCGTCTTGCCGCCGCCCAGAATCTGCGTCCCAATGAGCAAACCGATCCCTTGCCGCTGGAATCCTCGGCACTGGTCGAAGCGACCTTCCTGTCCGCACTCAGCCGCATCTTCGGCGTCGTGTTCTGGTTCGTCGTGCTTGGTCCGGCCGGCGCGCTCGGCTATCGGGTGATCCAGTTGATGGCGCGTGCGCCGCTGATCCGCGATGAAATGTCGGCGGATGATCGCAACCTGTCCGAACGCGTCGCCCGCATTCTCGACTGGGCACCGGCGCACTTGTTGACCCTGGCGATGGCGCTGGCATCGGATTTCGACCGCGTCATGAAAGCCTGGCGCGCCTATCACGAAGCGCACGGGCAGGGCTGGTTCACGCTCGACCTCGGCTTCCTGCCGGTGGCCGCGCGCAGTGGCGTCGATGGCGATGTGATTGCCGGCGACGGCTATGCCACCGATGTCAGCGATCCGCTCGGCGAACTCGCCGATGCGCGCGCCTTGCTGCATCGCATCCTGGTCATCTGGCTGGTCGCCATCGCGGTGCTGGCCTTGAGCGGCTGGACCTACTGACCGCAATCCATGCACGTTGAAGTCAGCGGCAGCGGGCCAGACCTTGTCCTGATCCACGGCTGGGCGATGCACGGCGGCATCTTCGCGCTGCTGGTCGAACGCCTGTCGAAAAACTTCCGCATTCATTGCGTCGACCTGCCGGGGCATGGCCGCAGTCGCGACCTGCCGATCACGCAACTGCAACCGGGTGTGTGTGCCGCAGCGATTGCGGCGATTACGCCACCCGCCGTCTGGATCGGCTGGTCACTCGGTGGCCTGATCGCCCAGCAAGGGGCGCTGGATCATCCCGATCATGTGCGCGGCCTGGTCTCCATCGCGGCGACGCCATGCTTCATCGCGCATGGCGATTGGCCCGGCGTCGATGCTGCGGTCAACGAACAATTCGCGGCCAATCTCGCCAACCACTTCCACGCGACGATTGATCGCTTCCTCGCGCTGGAAACGCTGGGATCGCCCGACCCGCAAGCCGAGCTGCGCGAACTCAAGCGCATCGCCTTTGCCCATGGCGAACCGTCGCCCGACGCGCTGGCGGAAGGCCTGCGCATCCTGCGCGCGACCGACCTGCGCGATCGCCTCGAAACCCTGCAATGCGACAGCCTGTGGATCAGCGGCAAGCGTGATCGGTTGATTCCCCCCGCCGCGATGGCATGGGCCGCCGAACGCAGCCACGGCGAACTGCTGTCGATCAATGCCGGCCATGCACCCTTCCTCAGCCACACCGATGAAGTCGCCACCGCCATCGCCAACTTCGTCGAGGCGCTGGCCTGATGCGCGGCGCATTCGACCTGCGACAGGTGCGCCGCTCATTCGGCCGCGCCGCCGCCAGTTACGAAGCGCACGCCGTGCTGCAAGGCGAAGTCGAAACGCGCCTGCAGGAACGTCTCGATGACGAAACCATCACGCCGAACCTGATCGTCGATGCCGGCAGCGGCAGTGGTCGTGGTGCCGCGAGCTTGCGCAAGCGCTATCCGAACTCGACCCTGCTCGCGCTGGATCTTGCCTTGCCGATGCTGCGCCAGGCCAGGCGCCACCAGACCTGGCTGCGCCCGTTCGGGCGCGTCTGCGCCGACGTGCAGGCGCTGCCGCTGGCCGACGCCAGCATCGACCTGCTCTATTCCAATCTGTGCCTGCAATGGTGCGC
>JBATAQ010000312.1:0-7688 GCA_049661925.1 Dokdonella sp. | reverse complement strand
GCGAGTTCGAGGAACGGCGAGCCTGGATCGAGCAGGCTGCCGATGCGATCTCGCACCAACAATTTATCGCGACCAATGTGCTTGGCCCGCGCCGATGCGCTGCCACCTTCGGCAATCTTCGCGATGCGCTCTTGCAACTCGGCAACGCTCGCGCGCAAGGCCTGCGCATTCGCCTTGAAGCTGTCGCTGCCGGTCTGTAGCTGGGACTTCAGTATCGTCATCGTTGCCAGTTCACTGCGGTGAAGGGAGGTGCGTCATCGAAGGTTATGGCTAGCTGAAGGGTAACGCCTGATGCAACTGCCGTGTGCTGCAATCGTGACGAGATCAATGCCCGGTCTGGTTGAACAGCTCGCGACCGATCAGCATGCGGCGGATTTCCGAGGTACCGGCGCCGATCTCGTACAGCTTCGCATCACGCCACAAACGGCCAACCGGATATTCGTTAATGTAGCCATTGCCGCCGAGTGCCTGTATCGCCTGCCCGGCCATCCACGTGGCTTTTTCGGCGGCGTAAAGAATCGCACCGGCGGCATCCTTGCGCGCGGTCTCGCCGCGATCGCAGGCCTTTGCCACCGCGTACACGTAGGCGCGACAGGCATTGAAGCCGACGTACATGTCGGCCAGCTTGCCCTGCATCAACTGGAACGTGCCGATGGCGTGGTCGAATTGCTTGCGTTCGTGCACATACGGCACGACCGCGTCCATGCATGCCGCCATCAGGCCCAGCGGTCCGCCCGACAGCACGAGGCGCTCGTAGTCGAGCCCGGACATCAACACCTTCACACCCTTGCCGAGTTCACCGAGGATGTTTTCCTCCGGCACTTCGCAATCGACAAAGACCAGTTCGCAGGTATTGGAGCCGCGCATGCCGAGCTTGTCGAGCTTCTGTGCTGTCGAGAATCCCCTGTAATCCTTCTCGATGATGAAGGCGGTGATGCCACGCGATCCGGCGCCCGGGTCGGTCTTGGCATAAACCACCAGCGTGTCCGCGTCGGGACCATTGGTGATCCACATCTTGTTGCCGTTGAGAATGTAGCGATCGCCCTGCTTGTCAGCGCGCAACTTCATCGAAACCACGTCGGAACCAGCGCCTGGCTCGCTCATCGCCAAGGCGCCAACATGCTCGCCGCTGCACAGTTTCGGCAGGTATTTTCTCTTCTGCTCGGCCGAACCATTCTTGCTGAGCTGATTCACGCAGAGGTTGGAATGCGCGCCGTAGGACAGACCGATCGAACCCGATGCGCGCGAGATTTCTTCCATCGCGACGACGTGGGCCAGATAGCCGAGATTGCTACCGCCAAACTCCTCTTCGACCGTCATGCCGAGCAGTCCCATCTCGCCGAGCTTGGGCCACAGCGGATTCGGGAATAGATTGTCGTGATCGGTCTTTTCGGCGATCGGCGCGATCTCAGCCGCCGCGAAACCGCGCACCGCCTCACGCAGCATGTCGATGTCTTCACCCAGATCGAAATTCAGCGACGGCAGGTTCATCAGATGCAGTTCCTCGGGTTTGGCTGGATTCGAATGTCGGCCCGCAGGATGGAGAACCAGTAGCACCGAGCGCGAAGCCGACAGTCTAGGCCAAAGTTGCGCTAAAGTGAATCTGAATTCATTGTTTGAAACCGGAATCAATGCATGGCCTACAAACGCTCCGTTCTGATGGAAGAACGCCTCGCCGGCAATCGCGAGCGGATCATCCTGGCGACCCGCAAGCTGATCGCGGCGGGCGGATTCCGCGGAGCATCCATTGCCGCCGTCGCGGCACGGGCGGGCATATCAACGGGCTTGATCTATCGACACTTCCCATCCAAAGCCGACCTGTTCGTCGAAGTGCTGACCGCTGCGGTAGATCGGGAGATCGCGATTCTCAACGGCATCGTTGCCAAGGGTGGCAGCGCGCATGACCAGCTTGGCGCGGCCATCGAGTCGTTCGTGCGCCGTGCGTTGGCCGGGCCAAACCTCGCCTATGCCTTTATCGCCGAGCCGGTTGATATCGAAGTCGATGCCGAACGTATTCGAGGCCGCCATCGTTTCGGCAATATTTTTCGCGGCATTCTCGCCGACGGCATCGCACGCGAGGAATTTCTCGACCAAGACATCGACGCCGGCGCCGCCTGCATCGTCGGTGCGTTTACAGAAGCGCTGGTTGGCCCAACCTCTCCAACCCTGCGCGAGGCGCGCGACGATGCGCGCATCGTGGAAGCCATTCGTGGGTTCTGCCTGCGTGCGGTTGGAACGACACGAGTCGGCACGCGCTAGCATTTTCCTCGTCATTCCTGCGAAGGCAGGAATCCAGTTTGATCGTCCTCGCACCATTGAAGGACAGAAAAGTCGGAATGGATTCCTGCCTTCGCAGGAATGACGAAGAAACTATTACGAAGTGAGTCTCGTCAGCAATCGCGTCGCGGCCAACACGGTGGCAACAACGACAAATGCAATCGCCGCATTCCCAACCAAGTGTCCCTGCTTGGGCGTATCGGCAAGACCGTCGCCGAGGATGGTGACGCCCAGCGTTGCCAGCATCAGCACGCAGGTGGCGAGTGAGTATTCGAACCAGTAGCCACGTCGCCAATCGCGTCGAGCTGAAAGCACGACAAGCGCGCCGAACGGCAAAGCAAGCAAACTGAAAAACAGGGTTGGGGCAGCCCGTAGCGCGCTGCCAAGATTGGGAATCGAAGCAGGAATGTCGTCGTTGCGACCGTTCTCGACCTGCCCAAGCGCAGGCGCAATCCACGGTTGCAAGCGTCCAATGCCATGCACGAACAGTGACAGGCCAAGCTGCGGATGACGCAGCAACACCATCAACTGCTTGCCGCGACCGAAATGTTCCACGCCCGGGCAAACTTCTTGCGGCTGGCCCGGTAACTGCCAGGCGTGCTTGCCGACGTATTGCAGGCAATCGGCTGAAATACCCATTTCGCGCAACAGTGCAGGTTTGTCGCTGGACCATGGCAGCAGCCCCGTGAGAACGACATGGGTCTGGTTGTGGACCCGGATTGCATCCATCAACTCCCCTCCGCGACCGAGCTGGGCACCCTGCCCGATTACTCCAACCAAACCGCCGACGACTAATGCCCAGGCTCGCCACGAACGTGGCCGCTGCTGCAATCGATCCATGACCAGCAAAGTCAAACCAATCACGCACGGCAACACCACATGCTGGATTTTGCTGAATGACAGCGCGAACGCGAGTAAGCCCAGGACGATGAAACGACGTCGCGTCGCCACGTCTTCACGCCACAAGACCAGCAGGCCAAAGACGCCATAAGCCGCCAGCAGACTCGTCCATTCGGCGTAGTAGCCGTCGAGGTAAAGCGTATTGCCAGGGTCGCTAAACAGGATCGCGAACAGGACGGCATGAGCAAGCGCGGGCGACGATTCGCCACGTTGCCAGTGTGCGCGCAGGAACCCGAACAGCATCGCCAGCAGGGCGATTATTCGCAATGCTCCGATGCTGCGCACGTCGTGTGATCGCGTGCCGCCGAATGCCTCTGCGACGCCGTAGATCGCTGCGTTCGCGCCCTGGAACAGCAACTCGCTCGACCAATAGCAGAACGGCTCCGGCATGTCGAAGAAGCGATATTTCGAATAGGGTGCCCACGGGCTGTTGTCGGTCGGCTTGAACGGTTCTGGCCGGTCCGGATAGAGATTGAAACAGGCCGTGTAACGAACCTGGTCATAGCTGTTCGCATAGGCCAGTAGCGGCTCGTGCGCCCATAGCGTCAGCAGGCGGGCGAGGCCGATAACGACAAGAACCGTGATCGCGACCAGCCACGCGAGGCGGCGTTTCGGCGAAGGCGAACTCGCGCTGGCGAGTTGATCGCGAGCGGAATCAGATGATTCCAGAGTTCCGGTCATGGAGCGAGCGGGCATTCACGATGGGCGACGGAGAGTGAGTCTGAGGCGATGGCTGGGTATCGTCCAGAAAAACCTGCGCCAACGAGGCGTTCATCGTTTCGGGGTGTTCAACACCGGCACGGCGGCGGATAATCATCGGCCGCCTTTTGCCCCGGTAGCCGATGCCTTTCGTTCCTGGACAACGCTGGATCTCCAACGCCGAACCCGAACTTGGCCTCGGCACCGTGCTTCGCGTCGAAGGTCGCCAGTTGCAGGTGCTGTTCGCCACGGCCGGCATGTTGCGCCAATACGCCACTCACTCCGCACCGCTGGCACGAGCCGATTTCCGTGTCGGTCAGAAGGTGATTGGCAAGGGTCGCCATTTCACAATCGAACGCATCGAGACCAGCAACGAGCTGCTCATCTATCACGGTGAAGGCCAACAGCTTTCCGAATCCGAACTCGACGACACCCAGTCGGTTTCGCGCGCGGACGAGCGCTTGATCTCGGGCCGTGTCGATCGCGCAGAGCGGTTCGACTTCCGTATGGAAGCCTTGGTGCGCCGTGCCGAATCCCGACGCTCGCCGGCCCATGGTCTGGGTTCGGCGCGCATCGACTTGATTCCACATCAGTTGCGCGTCGCCGAAACCGCCAGCCTGCGCCGACCACCGCGCGTGCTGTTGGCTGACGAAGTCGGGCTGGGTAAAACCATCGAAGCCGGCATGACGCTCGCACATCTGCTCGCCATCGGTCGCGTCTCGCGCGTGCTGGTATTGGTGCCGGAAAGCCTGGTCCACCAGTGGTTCATCGAACTGCTGCGTCGCTTCAACCTGGCCTTCTCGCTGTTCGACGAGGAGCGCTGCGAGGCGATCGAAATTCATGGCGATGGACGCAATCCGTTCGAGGACGAACAACTGGTGATTGCGAGCACAGACTTCCTTGCCGACGACGAGAAGCGCGGTGCGCAGGCCATCGATGCAGGTTGGGACCTGGTTATCGTTGACGAAGCGCACCACCTGGCGTGGACGCCGGAATCAGCCAGCCCCGCCTACGAATTGGTCGAAAAGCTGGCCGGACAAACGCCAGGCTTGATTCTGCTGACCGCGACACCGGAACAACTTGGCCGCAGCGGTCACTTCGCGCGCTTGCGCCTGCTTGATCCCGCGCGTTACCACGACCTCGACACCTACATCGCCGAAGCCGACGGCTACGCGGCGTTGTCGCAGATTGTCGATCGCTTGCTGGAGAACGGAACGCTGGGCGACGACGACAAGGCGCAGCTCAAGGAACAGTTCGCAGGCGACGCTGAATTGCAATCGCTGGTCGAGGCCGGCGATGGCGACGCGATTGCACAGGCATTGGTTGATCGCCACGGCACTGGCCGCGTGATGTTCCGCAACCGGCGCGCCCGCGTAGGCGGCTTCCCGGACCGCATCGCCGAACTGGAATGGCTCGACGGCAGCCTGCTCAATGACGACCAGCGACAGCGCATGTTCGCCGAGTTCCATACCGACCTGGTCATCGTTCCTCCCGACAACGAAATCGACTACAGCGATGATCCTCGCCTGTCGTGGCTGATCGACCTGATCGAATCGACCGGTTCGGACAAGTTGTTGTTGATCTGCCGAAGCGCCGCAAAGGTGGTGGCGCTGGAAGAAGCCTTGCGCACTCGCAGCGGCGTGGCTGTCGCGCGCTTCCACGAAGGCATGACCTTGTTGCAGCGCGATCGAAACGCGGCGTTTTTCGCGGAACCGGGAGGCGCACGTTTGCTGCTGTGCTCGGAGATCGGATCGGAAGGCCGCAACTTCCAGTTCGCCCATCGCATCGTGATGTGGGATCTGCCACTCGATCCGGATCTGCTTGAACAACGCATCGGCCGTCTCGACCGCATTGGCCAGAAGCACGACATCCGCATCCATGCCGTCGCCTACACCGGCACCGCCCAACAGGTATTGCTGCGCTGGTTCGACGAAGGCGTCAATGCGTTCAGCAGCAGCCCTGCCGACGGTCGTGAACTGTTGCGACGCTTTGGTCGTCGCGTGGTCGGCATTGCCGACAGCCATGCGCAGGGCGGCGAAGATATCGACGCCGAAGCCGATTCGTTGATTGCCGAAACGCATGCGGTGCATGAGGAATTGTCGGCACTCGTACACGGCGGCCGTGATCGCCTGCTGGAACTCGCCGCAGAACGCGGTGGTCGTGAGCAATACCTGTTGCATGCGATGAACGTGATTGATCGCGACGACAACGAAGATTACGTGACGCGCCTCTTTGAACAGTTCGGCGTCGCCATCGATGAAATGGCGCCCGGCATCGTGTTGCTTGATCCCGAACACCTGTCGACCGACGGCTTCCCCGGCCTGCGCGATGGTCCGCAACAGGCGACCTTTCAGCGCAGCATTGCGCTGTCGCGCGAAGACTTGCCGTTGCTGCAACTGGACCATCCCATGGTGGCGGGTGCAATGGACCTGTTGCTGGAAGGCGAACACGGCAACGCGGCGTTCCTGGTCGACGACCAATTGCCACCGCGCAGCGCACTGCTGGAATGCCTGTTCGTGCTCGAATGCGTGGCTGATCGCAAGCTGGCGGTTGATCGCTACCTGCCACCGTTGCCCATACGTGTCGTCGTTGATTCTCGCTTGCAGAAGCGCAACGATTTCCGCGCGAGTGATGAAGCGCTGCGCCGAGCCGGTGAGCGTGCCGTGGAGTACGCGCGCTACAAGCCGATCCTCGCCAAGCTGGTGCCACCGATGTTGGCGCAGGCCGAGACACTGGCGAAAGAACGTGCAACCACCGAAATTGAAAAAGCGTTGGCAAATGCAGAGCGAGACCTTGGTGCGGAATTGACGCGGCTGACTGCGCTTGCGCGAGTCAATCCAGCGGTGCGTTCCAGCGAGATTGACGCCGTACGTGATGAACTCGCCGCGTTGCGCACAGCGATGCCAACGGCGACGCCACGTCTTGATGCCGTGCGCTTTGCGTGCAGCAAGGACTTCCTCGCACTGCGTTGATCGGCTTATTGGGTTGCTGGCGTGTTGCCGATGAAGTCAGCGACGGTCGCAGTGATGTGATCGCCTGTCGTGGCGTCATCGGCATCGAAACAGCGCGCATCCAGTTCCGAACGTATCCACGTGATTTGCCGCTTCGCGAGCTGCCGCGTGGCGGCGATGGCGCGATAGCGAAATGTATCGGCATCGACGGCACCGTCGAGGAATTCCCAGGCCTGTCGATAACCGACGGCGCGGGTCGCCGGCAGGTCGGCATGCAGGTCGCCGCGTTGGCGCAAGCCGCGCACCTCATCAAGAAAGCCGGCGTCCAGCATTGCGTCGAAACGTTGGGCGATGCGCTCGTGCAGCACGGCGCGACCGTCGACCATCAGAGCCAATTTCAGGAACCGCCATGGCGGGCGTGGGCGACGCTGGCCCTGTTTATCGGATAGGGGTTTGCCCGTCATCTCGATCACTTCCAGCGCGCGCTGGATGCGTTGCGGATCGCTGGCACGAATGCGTTTTGCAGCGATCGGGTCACGCTCGGACAGGCGCGCGTGCATGGCGGGCCAACCAATCTTTTCGGCTTCGGTGCTGATCGCTGCGCGAATTTCTGGCTTTGATGCCGGTAGATCCGAGAGTCCGCGTTCGAGTGCTCGAAAATACAACCCGGTGCCGCCAACCAGCAGCGGAATCTTTCCCGCGTCGCTGAAGAGTTGCATCGCATCCAAGGCATCGGCGCGGAAATCCGCCGCTGAATACGCTTCGACGGGATCGCGGATATCGACCAGCGCATGGGGATAGCGGCGTAGCGTTTCGGCGTCGGGTTTCGCGGTGCCGATATCGAAACCGCGGTAGACCAGC
>JBATAQ010000311.1:0-2076 GCA_049661925.1 Dokdonella sp. | reverse complement strand
CCCCGCAGGGGATTCCACCGTTGCGCACCATCTGAGTCTCTCGGTGGAATCCCCTGCGGGGGTTCCACCCTACCGGACTGCTGACCGCTGCGGTCAATGCGAGATGGCACAATGACGGATGGCTTCGACTTCGTTCTTTTCTCCGCGCCGCTGGTTTCGACTTGCCGTCGCGGTGCTGTTTTTCTGGTTGCTGTTGAGCAGCATTGCAGTGCTGACGTTTCGGTTTCTGCCGGTGCCGACGACGGCATTCATGGTGCAGCGCTGGGTCGAAGCCCTGGTTGGTAGCGACGATCCGGTCGATATGCATTATCGCTGGACGGCAATCGACATGATCTCGCCGCGCTTGCCGATTTCGCTGATTGCTGCCGAAGACCAGAAGTTTCCGATCCATAACGGTTTCGACATGGACGCGATCCGGAGTGCACTGGACGACGCCGAAGAAGGCGAACGCCTGCGCGGTGCCAGCACGATCAGCCAGCAAGTGGCGAAAAACCTGTTCCTGTGGAACGGTCGCAGCTTCGTGCGCAAGGGCATCGAGGCGTACTACACGGTGCTGATCGAGGCGCTGTGGCCAAAGCAACGCATCATCGAGGTTTACCTCAACATCGCCGAATTCGGCGATGGCATCTACGGTGCCACTGCTGCGAGCGAGAAATTTTTCGGCATCGCGCCGGCTCAGTTGAGCGCGCGCCAGTCAGCCTTGCTGGCAGCCGTGCTACCGAATCCGCGGAAGTTTCAGGTGAGTCCGGCGTCGCCTTATGTGCAGCGTCGGGCTTCGTGGATCGAGCGCCAGGCGAGGCAACTGGGCGGAGAGGAGTATCTACAGCCACGATGACGCAGGCGGTCGGTGGCACGCCGCTATCGACGGCGAGGCCGCTGCACTAGGATGCGTGCTTGATCCATCGCGCTGGTTTCGCCATGAGCACTCTCACCGTCGTCGTCCCCGCCTACAACGAAAGCGAAGGTTTGCGCACATTTCACGAGCGACTCAGCGCCGTGTTCGACGGCATGGGTGACCTCGACTGTTCGGTGCTGTATGTCGACGACGGCAGCCGCGACGATACCTGGGACATCATGTGCGACTTGCGTGCAAGCGACCCGCGCGTGGCAACGCTGAAACTGTCGCGTAATTTCGGCAAGGAACTCGCCCTCACGGCCGGCCTTGACCATGCAACTTCTGATGCCGTTGTCGTCATCGATGCCGATCTGCAGGACCCGCCGGAACTGATCCCGAAGTTCATTGCAGAATGGCGTGACGGCTACGACATGATCTATGGAACGCGCGCGTCGCGAGCTGGCGAAACAGCTTTCAAGAAGTGGACAGCGGCGACTTTCTACAAGGTCATTGGCAGCCTCAGCCAAACTCCGATCCCGCACGACACTGGTGATTTCCGACTGTTGTCGCGACGCGCGCTCGACGCGCTCAAGGGCGTACGCGAGCGCCAGCGTTTCATGAAGGGGCTTTTCACCTGGGTCGGTTTCCGGCAAAAGTCGGTGATCTACGCACGCGACCCGCGCTTTGCCGGCGAAACCAAGTGGAATTACTGGAAGCTGTGGAACTTCGCCATCGACGGCATCACCTCGTTCTCCAGTTCGCCATTGAAACTTGCGACGTACATTGGCTTGCTTACCTCGGTGTTGTCGTTTGTATTCGCGATTTGGGTGACAGTCAAAGCCCTGCTCTGGGGCGACGCGGTGCAAGGTTATCCATCGCTGATGGTCGCGGTTCTGTTCCTCGGCGGCATGCAGTTGATGGCGCTCGGCGTCATTGGCGAGTATCTGGGCCGGCTCTACGTGGAAGCCAAGCAGCGACCGCTGTATTTGATCGACACGTTCGAGCCGGCCGTGGCGATGCCTGAACCCATGGTGGTGCCGGCTGCCCACACCATGCCGATCGAGCGGTAGACTGGTCGTCAAGTCAGCTCATCCCAGCACAGGAGCGTCCCGCATGATCCAGGTAAAACACTTGCTCGACGACAAGGGCGATCGCGTCTTTTCGATCGGTCCGGATGACTCCGTTCTCGAGGCGATCCGCTCGATGGCAGAACACGGTATCGGTGCCCTGCTGGTGATTGC
>JBATAQ010000310.1:0-3326 GCA_049661925.1 Dokdonella sp. | reverse complement strand
CGGCGTACGCCGATCTCGCGGGTACGCTGGCCCACGTTGAATGCGACAACGCCGTACAGGCCGGCACCGGCGAGGGCCAGAGCCAGCACACCGAAGGCCGCAAAAATCCTCGCCAGCAAGCGCGTCGCGAACGTTGCCTCGCGCAGCGCGTCGGCATACGTGCGCACCCAGTAGGCCGGGGTGTCCGGCGCGACATCACGAAGATCGTCGATCAAACGCGGCGCAAACGCGGCAGGATCTCCTTTGACATGGATGCCCAGGCTGACGAAGCGCGCCGGATTCTGGCGCAGCGGTACCAGCATCGTGGGCCGCAGCCTGCTGTCCGGCTTGCCCATGCGCAACGCTGGAATGACACCGACGATGGTGACCAGCGCTGCGTCCCCGTCGCGGGGGTCGAGTCGAAAGCGTCGACCAACCACATCGCCATTTTCGCCATGCAGGTCGGCGAAACGCCGATCAACGACAGCGACTCGCGTTGCCGCCGAATCATCTCGATTGTCGAAGAATCGGCCGCTCTGCATCTTGATGCCGAAGGCTGAAAGAAAGTGATCGTCCACGGCCGCATAGTTGACTCTCGGCAAGTCGCCATCGGCGACCAAGTCACCCTCGGCAAGCACTTGGCGCCCGTCACTATCGAGGCCAGGAAAAGCGGTGCCGGCGGTCGCGTCGGCCACTGCCGGATCGGCGCGCAATCGCTCCGTGATTTTTTCAAACTGACGCACCTGGTCGTCACCGTGCGGGTAGTCGCTCTCGAACAAACCGACGCGCGCGGTGAGCATGCCATTCCGATCAATGCCCAGATCGGTGTTGTCGAGCGCGCTGACGATGCCGGCGAGAACGCCGACTGAAATCAGCAGGGTCAGCGACAAGGTCACTTCGCCAATCATCAGCACCCGGCTGATCCGGGCAAAGCCACTGCCTACGCTGCGCGCGCCATCACGCAGATCACCCGCCAGAGCGCTGCCGCCGGCACGCAACGCGGGCAGCAGACCAGCGACAAGTGCCGTGATCAGAACCACGACAAACGTCATCACGATGATGCGTCCGTCGAGGGTGAAGTGGATCCAGCGCGGCGGGCCATCGAACGACGCACGAAACGCAGCATCAGTCCACTTTGCCGCAAGGCCTGCGAGCGACAGCGCGAGAATTGCCGCGATTACACTGAGCATCAGACTCTGTGCAATCAAATGCAGGGTAAGCCGTGACCGGCTCGCCCCGAGGGCGACGCGAATCGCGAGTTCCTGACGGCGCGCAAGAGTGCGCGTCAGCAGCAGGTTGGCCGCATTGGCACAGGCGATCAGCAGCACCAACAGCGCCGCAACCAGCATGACCTCGAGCACGCTGCGCGTGGTTTCGTTGACGGTGACCAGGCCGAGCGATTGCACTGTGGCGCGCAAGCCGCGGAAGTGTTCCGGTTCGGCGCGTGACGCATCGTCAAACCAGCCGCCAACAGCTGCCTGCACGGCACTGTCGGCAACGCCTGCACTGCGTCTGAGGACCAGCTCGAATGAGTCATCAGGATTGGCACCTTCGCTGAAGGGTTTCGCCATCCAGATGACTTCACGACGCGGATAGGAAAAATCCTCCGGCATCACGCCGACAATCGTCGCTGGATGTGAATTCGCCCGAATCTGACGGCCGACTACCGCCGGGTCGGAACCGTAGCGACTGGCCCACAATGCATGTGAAATCATCACTACGGATGGTGCCCCATCGTGCTCATCGGCCGCGTTGAAATCCCGACCGAGTACTGGTGCCACACCGAGCACATGGAAAAGGTTGGCGGAGACGAAGGCACCGTCGTAGCGCTCGGGGCGATCGAGATCGCTGAGGTTCACGGTTGCCGATGAGAACGCGGAGACATCGGCAAGCCCGGCCAGGCGGCGACGCAAGCCAATCACATCGTCGGTACGCAGCGGGTCCAGCTCGCCACCACGATCGCTGCCGTCATCCAGGCCGGCACTGAGCAATTGTTCGGCAGCGGGAAATGGCAACGGTCGGATCACCATGTGGTCGATCGCAACGAGTGCGTAGATGACAGCGGTCAGTCCTGCCGCAAGCACACCAACGACCAACATCGAGAACGCCGGCTGGCTGACGATGCTGCGTGACGCCTGCTTCAGTTCAAGTCCTATGGCGTGCATGGAGACATCTCCTGGGTTTGGATCGGGATGAAGTACGCCTTGCAGGCCCTGTCATTCATGGCGCAACGCGACCATCGGGTCGATGCGCAGCGCGCGGCGGGCGGGAACCAGCATCGCGACCAGCGCGACGGCGACGAGTACGCCGATGACGATGGCGTAGACCAGCGGACTGTCAGCGTTGAATCCATGCAGACGACTGACCAGTGCTCGCGCGAACGGCCAAGCCAGTGCCAGGCC
Source organism: Dokdonella sp. (assembly GCA_049661925.1). Lineage (GTDB taxonomy): Bacteria > Pseudomonadota > Gammaproteobacteria > Xanthomonadales > Rhodanobacteraceae > Dokdonella. The sequence goes on along the minus strand of JBATAQ010000310.1, from coordinate 945 downwards.
CAGCAACAGGCCGATCCCGACCTGCAACGTGCCGCGACCCATCACGCTGCGCAGCACGCTGCTGCCTTGCGCGCCCAGCGCGCGACGCACCCCGATCTCACTGGTCCGCTGTCGCACATTGAACGCGATGACGCCGTACATGCCTGCTCCGGCGAGGAACAACGAGATCGCGCCGAAGACGAGGAACATGCGGGCCAGCACGTACTCGCCGAACGTCGCTTCGCGAATGACCTGGTCGTAGCTGCGCACCCAGTAGGCCGGTGTGTCAGGCTCGACCTCGCGCAGGATTTCGTTGAAACGTGGCACGAACGCCGACGGGTCGCCACGCGTGCGCATGGCCAGGCTGACGAAGCGCAAGGGATCCTGTCGCAACGGTCGCAACAGGGCCGGCCGGACCGGGTCGTCGAGGTCGTCGAGCTGGATGCGCTTGATGACGCCGACGACAGTGACCAAGGCGCCTTGCGGATTGTCCGGGTCGAGCCGGAAGCGCCGGCCCAATACCGATTGGCCTGACCCGAGTTTGTCGGCAAAGGTTCGATCAACGATGGCCACCGGCGGTGCGTCGGCGCGATCGGCCGCGTTGAAGAAGCGGCCTTCCTCGAGCGTGAGTTCGTAGGTCGAAGCGAAGCGATCATCGATGCGACCCGAATAGACGACCGTCTGCGCATCGTCGGGTCCGGCACCGTCCCGAAGCACGCGCCGGGATTCTGCGAGCAAGCCGGGCAAGGTCGTGCCAATGCCGGCGTCGACGATGTCGGGCTCGCTGCGCAAGCGTTCTTCGAGTCGGTCGAACACGGCCAGTTGCTCATCGGCTGTCGGATATTTCGTCTCGGATAGGCCAATCCGCGCGGTCAAGAGGTTCTGCGTGCGTATGCCGAAATCGTCGGTCGCGAACTGGTCCATGCCGCGCACCATCACGACCGCTGCGACCAGCAGCACGCAGGA
>JBATAQ010000309.1:0-12737 GCA_049661925.1 Dokdonella sp. | reverse complement strand
GCCTGCCGCTTCGTCGCCCGTAGCGGCTACTACCAATCTGGCGGTGCCTATGGCTTTCGCGATCAATTGCAGGACGCGATGGCGATGGTGCACGCCGATGCGCCGCGCTTGCGCGAACACTTGCTTCGCTGCGCCGGCCATCAATTCCCGGAAGGCGACGTGCAGCACTGGTGGCATCCGCCGCAGGGGCGTGGTGTGCGCACGCGTTGTTCGGACGACTTCCTCTGGCTCCCCGTTGCGATGTGCCGATACGTCGAAAGCAGTGGCGATACCAGCGTGCTGCACGTGCCAGTGCCCTACATCGATGGTCGTCAGGTCGGTGCAGACGAGGAGTCGTACTACGACCTGCCGAGTCGCTCCGGATTGACCGAGTCTCTCTATCACCATGGCGTGCGCGCGCTGCGACGCGGGATGCGATTGCTTGGCGAACGCGGCCTGCCATTGATCGGCACGGGCGACTGGAACGACGGCATGAACCGAGTCGGCGAACACGGCAAGGGCGAAAGCGTATGGCTCGGGTTTTTCCTTTGCGATGCGTTGCAACAGTTTGTGAAGCTGGCGAATGGGCAGGGCGATGCCGACTTCGCGACTGAGTGTGATGCGGCAGCGGCGACGCTGGCCAAGAATCTCAATGCCCACGGCTGGGATGGCGAATGGTACCGCCGCGCCTGGTTTGACGATGGTCAGCCGTTGGGTGCCAACGGCAACAAGGAATGTGCGATCGATTCAATTGCGCAGAGCTGGTCCGTGCTGTCTGGCGTTGCTCCCGAAAATCGTGCCGCGCAGGCAATGGAGTCGCTGGATCGCCATCTGGTCCGTCGCGAACACGGCTTGGTCCAGTTGCTCGATCCGCCGTTCGATGAAGGAAAACCCGATCCCGGCTATATCCGTGGCTACGTGCCCGGCGTTCGTGAAAACGGTGGTCAATACACGCACGCTGCGATCTGGGCCGCGATGGCGTTCGCCAAACGCGGCGATCCGCGCGCCTGGGAGTTGTTCAACCTGATCAACCCGATCAACCACAGCCGCAACGCGGCCGAAGTTGATGTCTACAAGGTTGAACCGTACGTCGTCTCAGCCGATGTCTACGCCGTAGCTCCGCACATTGGACGCGGTGGCTGGAGCTGGTATACCGGCTCGGCAGGCTGGATGTATCGACTCATCATCGAGTCGTTGCTCGGTGTACAGCGATGCGGCGACGAATTGCGAATTGAGCCTTGGATGCCCGAGACGTGGAACGACTACATCATCGAATACAGGATCGGCTCGTCGCTCTACCACGTTCGGGTCTTGCCCTCCGCTGGCGCAGCGCAATGGACCTGTGACGGCGTGGAGCTTTCCGAGACTAGCGTTCAATTGATAGACGACCATCGCACGCACGATATCGTGGTCGCCGTGCCCCGTCGTCATGACGCGCTGGTACCGCGATGATCGTCCGCAGCAGTGGCTCGCAGGCATGCTGATCTTCGCAATTGGATTGTTGCGGCTATATCTGTCTCTTATCATAACCGAGCGGTCGATTCGACGATGCGATCAGTGCTGGTGCAAAATGTTCCACAGCCATGACGAAGTCGCAACCGCCACCAGCCAACATACGAAAGTTCCTGCTTGATGGCACCCAGTGTATCGAGCGCAACGATCTTGGCGGTGCCGAGCGTTGCGCAAACTTCGCGATGGCACTGGCTCCGGATCACCCACGACCCGTCGCGCTGTTTGGGAAAGTGCTGCGCAGACAGGGTAGAACGACAGATGCTGTTTCGTTCCTGAGGGAAGCCGTTGCCAAGCATCCGCTGGATGTTGAACTCCGGCAGGAACTGGCAGGCACCTTGGCCGATCACGCGCAACTGGATTCCGCGATTGATCAGTACAGGGAGGCATTGGCGTTACGCCAGGATGCACGAATATGGTTTGAACTTGGCACCATCTGTGATCGCAACTCGCAGGCCGAACATGCACTTCATGCCGCACAGCAATCGATTCGGCTTGCCCCGCAACACATGCCCAGCCGCTTCCTGCTTGCACGAGCTTTGACTTCGACCGGACGGATCGAAGAGGCTGCCAGAGAGTATCGGAGCCTGACCCGTCGCCCGGCGCAAGCGGCAAAGGCATGGTTTGGTCTGCTTGATCTGAAAACCGTTCGCCATACCGATCAAGAACTGTTTGCAATTGAAAAACTGGAAAGCGACCCACGTACGACGGAAAGCGATCGCATTTTTGCAGGATTCGCGCTTGGGCAGGCGTATGAGTCCGCCGGTCGCTATCGGGATGCGGTGCACGCAGTAAGAAAGGCCAATCGTTTGATGCGAGGCAGCATCGACTGGTCAGCCGAATCGCATACCGCCAACATCAACCAGATCGCTGACGCATTCGCGAAACCAGTCGAAACTCCATCGGACGAGTCAGGATTCCCCGTCGTTTTCATCGTTGGCATGCCTCGTTCGGGCAGCAGTTTGGTGGAGCAAATCCTCGCGGCGCATCCCGATATGGTCGGTGCAGGCGAGCTGCCGTATGTCGAACTGGTGATTGCGGCTGAATCCCTTCGGCGTGGTCAGGAATTTCCACAGTGGGCTGCCCATGCAACCGAAGACGACTGGCGACGACTTGGCAAAGCCTACCTTAGGCTTGCGGGACGCTGGCACGAGATGGGGCGGTTTACCGACAAGATGCCCGCAAACTGGAAGTACGTCGCTGCCCTGCGCCGGATGCTTCCAGCGGCGCGTTTCATCTTCACCGAGCGCGATCTCCTCGAAACCTGTTGGTCATGCCATAAACAGATGTTCTCCCCGGGGTGCATCAGCTTCAGTTACGACTGGGCTGAGCTTGCCCAGTATGCCAAGGACTGCCAATCACTCTGGCGGGTTTGGGAGAACCTGCACCCTGAACGATGTCGCGTCCAGTCCCATGAAGCGCTTCAGGCTGACCCGGAAGGCCAGGTGCGCGAATTGCTGACCTTTTGTGGCTTGGCATTCGATCCGGCATGCGTGGATTTCCACAGCTCGAAAAGAGTTGTGCGGACGGCAAGTGCCGCCCAGGTGCGCGAACCGTTGCGGCGAAACACCGCTCGTGCCGCACGTTACGGCGAACATTTGATGCCGCTGGCCGAAGCGCTGGGCGACGTCATCAGCCGCAAGGAAGATTGACATGGGTCTCTCCTTCCTGCATCGTGGACGAGGGAGAAAATATTGTTTGGGTATGGATCAAGAGCTGTTTCGTGGATGGATCAATTTTTATACTTTTAGAAGTACTTGGGAGACTATCGAAAATGATGAACAGTAAATATGCCTCAGCCGCTGCGGCGGTATTCGCAGCCTCGATGCTGGCCGTTGCCTCCAGCACGGCCATGGCGGCTATTGTCTGCAATACCACGACGGTGCCGATTGCCGTTCCGCAGGATGGAACGGGTATCTACCTCAACTTGATCACAGGCGCCAACGGCAGCAGCCCACCAGCGGGTTGGGACTTCAATCCTTATGACCGCGGTCTTCCCGGCATCTCTTTCTGGTTCGCAAACGATGCCAACAAGGGCGCGTTGTGGGACGGAACAAACATTTCCGTTCTTGCGTCCGGCGCTACCATCGGACCAGCCAGCTTGTTCACGGCGAGTGTCGCGGACCCCGCAGCCGATCTTTGGCGTGCTGGCAGTACTGGACAGTACCTGGGTCTCCGCGTATTCAATGAGGGCACCGCCACAATGAACTTTGGCTGGGTTCAGTTGAATACCGGGGCTGCGGGCGGTGGCTTTCCGGCTACGATCAATAGCTTTTGCTTCCAGAACGACGGTACCGCTATTACGGCGGGCACAACGCCGGTGACCTTGCAGAACTTCTCTGTTGACTGACCACAAGTCATCGTTTGATCTGAAAACGCCCCGCGAGGGGCGTTTTTCTTGGGCTGAAGAAGGTTTCCGCGGACTCGGCTTGAAAGGCGCTGCCTTAAGGTGATCTGACCGTCGCTCGGTGACAGATTACCTGGATCGTAGTTGCCGACGGAAACTCGAACGAGTCGCAGTGTCGGCAACCCGACAGCCGCCATCATGCAACGCACCTGACGGTTGCGGCCTTCGCTGATGGTCAGGCTGATGGTCAGCTCGATCCAGCGGTCTGGCACGCTTTTGCGGAAGCGCACGGGCGGATTACGCGACCAAAGCCAGTCGGGTGCCGGGACTTCGCGAATCTGCGCCGCCCCTGGTCCAGCCATCCCTTAGTTCAACGCCATCTCGTAGGCGCTGCAACTGCGATTCGTCGGGTATGCCTTCGACCTGGGCGAGATAGGTTTTCGGCTGCTTGTGACGCGGATCAGTCATGCGATGCGCGAGTGCGCCGTCGTCGTCGGTCAGCAGGAGCAGTCCTTCGCTGTCGAAGTCGAGCCGTCCAGCCGGATAGACATTCTTTTGGGTGATGAAATCCGCGAGCGTCGACGGACCTTCGCGATCAGTGAACTTGCAGAGCACGCCGTAAGGGCTTGCCGAGCGGGATCAGTATTGGTCAGCAGTTTGAGCCATCCATACAAAAAACGCCCCGGCTTGCCGGGGCGTTTTGGAATCAAGATTGAAACCGATCAGTCAACCGAGAACTTCTGCAACGAGACCGGCGTGGTGCCGGCAGTAATGGCACTGCCATCATCCTGGTAGCACCAGCCATTGATCGTTGCAGGAAAGCCTGCGCCAGGCGCCGAGGCCGCTGCACTGGTAGCCGTGAACGAAATCCAGCCGAAGTTGATGGCGTTGGCCGTCGCTTCATTGACGAACTTCACACCGAGATAACCATTGGTCACGCCTGTCGGCACGTAAAAGGCCGAAAAAGCGGTTCCAATAGCCGCCTTGCTGTAAAGCGAGGCTGCATTGATGGCCGCGCCGGAAGCCAACACAACATAATTGCCGTCGGTCGTTGCGGCAACGCCGCCGCCCAAGCTGGCAGCGCCACCCCAGTATGCGGCAAAGCCAGTCGTGGATGGATAAATGTCGATATCCCAACCAGCGGTAGGGCCACCTGCGCCAGTCGCAGCCGTGACGAGGTTGATGTAAATGTCGCTGGTCGACGTGAACGGAATTGGGGTAGTACGGCATTGTACGGTCGCCAGCGCAGCAGGCGACGCAACGCAGGCGGCCACAGCAAGGAGCGCGGCCTTGGTGCAAGCGGAAGAGACTAATTTATTTTTTTCATGATCATGGAGCAGTAGTTCTCGGGATTGATCCCGAGTGTCAATTGCGTCAGCTTGTAAGGTCCGACTGTCGTCCTGACGAGTCGCAGCGTCGGCAATCCAACTGCCGCCGTCATCCGCCGCACTTGCCGGTTGCGGCCTTCGGCGATGGTCAGCTCGATCCAGCAGTCCGGAACGCTTTTGCGATAGCGCACCGGTGGATCGCGCGGCCATAGCCAGTCGGGCTCTGCGATTTCGCGAGCTTGCGCGGGTAGCGTCCAGCCATCCTTTAGCTCGACGCCATCGCGAAGTCGCTGGAGTTGCGATTCGACGGCGATGCCTTCGACCTGGGCCAGGTAGGTTTTCGGTTGCTTGTGGCGTGGGTCGGTGAGTCGGTGCGCAAGCGCACCATCGTCGGTGAGCAGCAGAAGGCCTTCGCTGTCGAAATCCAGCCTGCCGGCGGGATAGACGTTCTTTTGCGTGATGTAGTCAGCCAGCGTCGGCCGTCCTTGACGATCCGTGAACTGACACAGCACACCATAGGGCTTGTTGAACAAGATCAACATTCGCGTTGCGGCATCGTCATCATCCATGCATACGAAAACGGTGGCCGTTGCCGACCACCGTTTCGGGTTTCACACATGCTCGCTGGAAAAATTACTGCTTGCTGGGTTGACCGTTACCGTCCATTTCCGCGGCCGGTGCCTGCTCGGCAGGTTCTTCCTTCGGCTGGAAGATCGCGTCGCCTGCAGGCTTTACGAATTTCAGCGTCATTCGATCCGACTCACCAATTGCCGCATACTTGTCGCGGTCGACATCCTTCAGACGATAGCTTGGCGGCAGGGTCCAGACGCCGTCTGCGTAGTCCTTGGTGTCGTTGGCGTTTGCATTGATCTCGCTCGAATCGACCATCTGGAAACCAGCGTCGGTGGCGAGCTTGGCAACGAACGCCGTCGGCAAGTACCCAGACTTCTTGATCGCTTCCAGATCGGCACCATCGATCGCTCGGTGCTCGACGACTCCAAGCACGCCGCCGGGCTTGAGCACGTCGAAGAAACCCTTGAACATTGCTTCGGCGCTGTCGCCACCAACCCAGTTGTGGACGTTGCGGAAGGTCAACACCATATCGGCGGAACCGGGTGCACCAAAGCTTGGCGCCTTCGGGTCGAACTCGACCATGCGCGCTTCCGAGTAACGCTCGGCATCGCCGGACAGCTTCTGGCGGAACGCTTCGTTGTTTCGCTTGTTGTAATCCGAGCCGGCATCGGCGGCGAAGGCCGCGTGGTAGCTGCCGGAACCCTTCATCAACGGCGCAAGGATTTCGGTGTACCAGCCGCCGCCGGGCGCGATCTCGATGATGGTTTGGGTGGGGTTGACGCCAAAGAACGCCAGCGTGTCTTTCGGATGGCGGTAGGCATCGCGCGCCTTGTTCTCGTCGCTGCGCCAGCTACCGGCAAGGACGCCGTCGATGCGTGTGGCGAACATGTCAGCAGTCGATGCTGGCGGCGTCATTTGTTCGGGTTGATCGCTGGCGGCAGGCGGTGGCGTTTCGGCCATCGGTGGCGCAGTCGCTTCCGGCGCAGGCTTGTTGCAGGCAGAAAGAGTGAACACAACAGCAAGGGACAGGGCGAGTCGTTTCATGGCAAGGCTCGTCAGTAAAAAAGGTGGCGGGAGCCTAGCACAGCGTTTGTAGTGCTTCGTTGCCGATGGACCGAGAAATCAGTTGGGTTCACGCGACAGGCGCGCCGTCGATGGGTAGGGCGGCACGTCGATCCAGTCGCCGTGTTGCATGCCTTCCTGCAGCGAGCGCCACCAATCCGCGTCGAAGATTTCCGGGTGGCGTTGCAGCAGCGCGTCGCGCAGGCGAGCGGGCACGCCGAGAAAACGCGGAAACTGTTCCGGGAACACATCGTTGTCACTAAACGAAACATAGTCTTCGACCGGTCGCGTTTCGTCGCCTTCGCGCGGTTCCGGCAGGTGGCGAAAGCGGCATTCGCTGACCAGGCAAAGTTCGTCGTAGTCGTAGAACACGGCACGACCACTGCGTGCTACGCCGAAGTTCTTCAGCAGCAGGTCGCCGGGAAAAATATTGCTGCGGGCAAGATCCTTGATCGCCTGACCATAGTCGATGATCGCGCGGCGGGCATCGTCGTCAGCGGCTTCGCGCACGTACAGGTTGAGCGGCCGTATGCAACGTTCGACATAACAATGCTTGATGACGACTTCGTCATTCTCGATGCGAACCGCGTTTGCGCATTCGGTCACCAGTTCGTCAAGCATGTCGGCCTCGAAGCGAGCGAGGGGAAAGCGCAGTTGCCGATATTCCTGCGCATCGACCAGACGCCCGACGCGATCGTGATGAAACACCAACCGATACTTGTCCTCGATGTCCTGGCGGGTCGTGGTTTTCGGATAGGCAAAATGATCACGGATCACCTTGAAAACCAGCGGATACGCACTGCACGTGAACACCGCCATCACCATCCCACGTTCCCCGTCCGCGCGAACGAGGCGTTCGTCGGGATTGAGGGTCAGATGCTCGGCAAGCGCGCGATAACGTTCGGTCTTGCCGTGGCGGGCGCGGCCCAACACGGTGTACAACTCGTCGATAGGCTTGCTCGGCATCAATGCATGCAGAAACGCGACGGTTGCGGCGACGCGATCGAGATCGACCTGAAAGTAACTGCGCGTGTAGCCGAACAGCACGCCGATCTGTGCCTTGTCCGTCAACACAGCATCCGCCAGCACGCCTTCGTCACTGCTTACGAGCGCGATCACCAGTGGATGCCAGCCATCACCCAAACGCACTCGACCAACCAGGTAGCCGCGACGCTCGCGGAAGAACACATGGTGCAAAAATTCGATCGCGTCGATTGGCCAATCAGCGAAACGCGTACCCAGCGCCTGGGCCACCCTGCGAGCACAGGCGGCGGAATCAGCATAGTCGTTGCGAAACGCAAACTGGTCGAACACGCGCTCGAATGCACCTGCCAAATCGCCCTCGACGGCGTATGCATGACGCATCGCTTCGACCGTGGGTGCGCCAGCGGCGCCCATGTCATTCGCGGTGAACTCGATGGTGCCGGCAACGCCTTCGGTATGGAACTGGCGTCGCGACAGCGAGCTGAACCAGGTCCGCGCCAATGCACGATCCGGCAGCGCGGCAGTCTGCACGGCAAACGCGGCCTTCATTTGCGCCCAGAAACCACCCGCGCGAATGCGCTCGTCGGCGAGGCGATCAAGCCTTGCCAGCCCTTCGTCCAGGCATAGCCGTGACAAGTCTATGCGCGACGCCGCATCAAGCGGTGACAGCTTCCAGTCGCGCAGCTCAAAACGTCGACGTGCGCGACGGGTTATATCGGCGAAACGTTCGTGATAGTCGAGGAAACTATCGAGGATTAACGCGGCAGCGCGCGCCGCCTCGTCGTAGCGTTCTGGCATGGCGCTCGACTCGGCACGACCACAACACGGGACGATGATCCCGTGTTGCGATCACATCCGAAACTACATCGCCGCGATCAACGCGTCGCCGAACTCCGAGCACTTGATCTCGGTCGAGCCTTCCATCTGGCGGGCGAAATCATAGGTAACCCGCTTGCCGGCAATCGCCTTGTCCATCGCAGCAATCAGCGCGTCGGCGGCTTCATGCCAACCCATGTAGCGGAACATCATTTCGCCGGAGAGGATCACAGAACCGGGGTTGACCTTGTCGAGGCCTGCGTACTTTGGTGCGGTGCCATGGGTCGCTTCGAACACTGCATGGCCGGTGACGTAATTGATGTTGCCGCCTGGTGCGATGCCGATACCGCCGACTTCCGCCGCCAGCGCGTCGGAAAAGTAATCGCCATTGAGGTTGAGCGTCGCCACCACGTCGTACTCGGCCGGACGCAGCAGGATCTGTTGCAGGAACGCATCGGCGATCACATCCTTGACGACGATTTCACGGCCAGTCTTCGGGTTCTTGAATGAGCACCACGGCCCGCCGTCGATCTCGACCGCGCCGTACTCGCGCTTGGCCAGTTCATAGCCCCAGTCGCGGAATGCGCCCTCGGTGAACTTCATGATGTTGCCCTTGTGCACCAGCGTTACCGACTTGCGATCGTTCTCGATCGCGTACTCGAACGCGGCGCGCACCAGGCGCTCGGTGCCGTCGCGCGAGACCGGCTTGATGCCGAAGCCCGAGCTGTCCGGGAAGCGGATTTTCTTGTAGCGGTCCGGGAAGTTGTCCTTGATCAGCGCGAGGAATTTCTTCGCGTCGGCGCTGCCTTCCTGGAATTCGATACCGGCGTAGATGTCTTCGGTGTTCTCGCGCAGGATCACCATGTCGACCTGTTCGGGGTGCTTGACCGGCGAGGGCACGCCCTTGAACCAGCGCACCGGGCGCAGGCAGGCGTAGAGGTCGAGCATCTGCCGCAAGGCCACGTTGAGTGACCGGATGCCGCCGCCAACCGGCGTGGTCAATGGGCCCTTGATCGAAACCAGGTAATCGCGACAGGCTTGCACCGACGACTCGGGTAGCCAATTGCCGTACTCATTGAACGATTTCTCGCCGGCGTAGATCTCCAGCCAGTGAATCTTGCGCTCGCCGGCATAGGTCTTGGCGATGGCCGCATCGAGCACGCGCACCGCGGCACGCCAGATGTCCGGGCCGGTGCCATCGCCTTCGATGAACGGAATAATCGGGTTGTTTGGCACCTTGAGCACGCCATCGTTGATGGTGATGGCAGCGCCACCGGCGGGCGGGGTGAGGACGGGTTCGGTCATGGTGGATCTCCTTGAAAGGAAGGCGAGGGTTCGAGTGCAGGGCGCCGTGATGGTTCCGCTGGATAGTCAGCGCCGCATGCCGTAGCCGGCCAAGTCTGCTGAGACAGCGCAGTAATCGCAAGGCTGGAGATGCTCCGTTCAATCCAACGCATGCGTGGAATTGTTCAGAGCATCACTCGAACCACGACTGGTTATCATCGCGCCATGAAGAAAGCAGCACGATCCAAACCGACATCGAGCAAGTCAGGCCCGCGCTATCCACCCGTGCCAGCCAAGGCCGTGTCCGTCCTGCGTGATGTGGAGCAGGCGTTGGCATCGAACAACCTTCCCGCGGCCGAGCGCGCACTGGCACTGGCGCTGGTGCTTGCGCCGGACCACCCGCAAACGGTGCGTCTGCTGGGGCGCACTCAATACCGGCGCGGCGGCTGGGCCGAAGCGGCCAGCAACTTTGCGGCGGTGCACGTCGCGATGCCGGGCGACATCGACAACCTGATCGACCTTGGCCGCGCGCAAAGCGCGAACGGCGAGCACACCGCCGCAGCGGCGACATTGCAACGTGCTTTGGAACAGCGCGACGACGCCGCCACCTTGATCGAACTTGGCATCGTGCTTGATGCGGGCGCCAATGCCGAGGCTGCGCTCGAAGTAGCCGACCGATTGAGCACAAGGGACCCAACTCTCGCCGCCGCACGACTTTTGCGTGCGCGCAGCCTGCAGGCGCTGGGGCGCATCGACGACACCGCCGCCGAATATCGCGAATTGATCCGTCGTGGGCAGGAAACACCCGCCGCATGGTTCGGATTGATGGATATCAAGACATTACAGCTCGACGTAAGCGGACACGCAGCGCTGCAAGCGGCGTATGGCGATCCGCGATGGAACGACGTGGAGCGATCCATGCTCGGCTACGCATTCGGTCGCGCCTGCGAAGACGCTGGCGAGTATCCAGACGCGGTCGAAGCATTCGGCACGGCCAATCGCCTCGCGCGTCGTCGTGTCATCTGGGACAGCGCCCGCTGGACACGTCAGGTCGGCGACATCGCCAGCGCATTCGACAAGGTCACGGAATCCGCGACAGCTGATCTCGGCAGTGAAGTCATTTTCATTGTCGGCCTTCCGCGCTCGGGTACGACATTGGTCGAACAAATACTGGCGGCGCACCCCAAAGTTGAAGGGGCCAATGAACTGCCTGACCTGGCGTTCGTGATCGAACAGGAATCGCGGCGATGCCGAATTCCGTTTCCGCAATGGGCGGCGAAGGCGAGCGCAGCTGATTGGGAGCGACTCGGCCGCGACTATCTCGCGCGCACCGTTCGCTGGCGCGTCGACAAACCCATCCACACCGACAAGATGCCGGAAAACTGGCCCTGCACGGCCGCGATCCGGGCGATGCTGCCAAGCGCACGCATTATCGATTCGCGACGCGACCCGGTTGAAACCACTTGGTCGTGCTTCAAACAATTATTTGGCCCAAATCGCGTCGCGTACAGCTACGACGCTACCGAACTCGCCCAATATTGGCGCGACTATGACGGCTTCATGCGCGCGCAAGCACGGCGGCACGCCAGCCACTTGCGCGTGCAATCGCACGAGACTTTGACCGCCGATCTCGAAACCGAAGTCCGCGCGTTGCTGGAATTTTGCGGTTTGGAATGGAATGCCGCGTGCCTGCAATCACATCGCGCCGCACGTGCTGTTCGCACTGCCAGCGCCGCGCAGGTGCGCCAGCCGTTGCGACAAAGTACGGCGAGTACGGCAGCGTATGGCGAATATCTTGCGCCGTTCCGACGACAATTCGTTGACAGGGCGTTGAAATAAGACGGCGGGGTGAGTTCAACTTCGAAGTGCAACACCCAGCGCCGTAGAGAGGCTCAGGTGCGGTAGCCTGCGCCGCTTCACCGGCAAGTGGAGTTGCACATGAACTATTCGCACCTGAGCCAAGGCGAACGCTATCAGATTCAGACGCTGCTGGGATGCGGGATCTCGCAATGTGGCATCGCCCGGAGGCTGGCGCGCAGCGCCAGTTCCATCAGCCGCGAGGTCCGGCGTAATCGGTTGGTTTCCGAGGCGCACTATGAGGCGTCCCGTGCTCACCGCCGCAGCGCCTATCGGCGATGCCAGGCCGCCGTTCCACGGATTGCACCCGAGGTCTGGAACACGGTTGAGCAACGCCTGCGCGAGAAGTGGAGTCCCGAGCAACTCACGGGCAGAGCTGTGGCGCGAGTCAGTCACGAACGCATCTATCAGCACATCGCCCAGGATCGCAAACAGGGTGGCACGCTGTGGACCTGTCGGCGCCGACCGCGAGCGCAACGCAAGAACCGCTGCCGCAAGCCCCGCGACCGCCAGCGCTTTGGTGGACAACGCATCAGCGAGCGACCGACCATGGTTGCATCACGCCGGCGCGTCGGCGATTGGGAGGGCGATTGCATCGTCGGCAAGGGCAACGCCCGCATCATCACGCTGATGGAGCGCAAGACCGGCTACGTGCGATTGCACGCGGTGGGTGATGGCACGGCGCACACCGCCTTGAACGCCATCGTGCAGGCGTTGCATCCGCTGCGCTCGCGCGTGCACACCCTCACATGGGACAACGGCAGCGAGTTCGCCGAGCACGCCATTGCCGATCAGGTTCTGAAGGCGACCAGCTACTTCGCCGACCCCTACTGCGCGTGGCAGCGCGGCTGTAACGAAAACCTCAACGGCTTGCTTCGCCAGTACTTCCCGAAAGGCTCGACCTGACCAGGATCAGCGAGCAGGAACTGGCGCGCGTGGAGCAAGAACTCAACCAGCGGCCACGCAAGCGGTTAGGATTCAAAATACCCGAAGAACTT
>JBATAQ010000308.1:0-3232 GCA_049661925.1 Dokdonella sp. | reverse complement strand
GCCCCCACGTCGGGCAAAACCTGGCTTCCACTGTGCAATGCACAAAAGATTTTTCCCGAAGGCAGCGCATACTCCGGCGTACTGAGTAGCCCGCGATCAACCGCGTCGGCTGCCCAGCCACCAACCTTGACGGGGAGAGACCACCATGTCGTTGAAGACTTTGCGGCGAAGCATTGGCCGTGGAATGTTTGCCAGTTGTGTATTGCTTGGGCTGAGTGCGCCATTGTCCGCGCAGACCTTGATCGCGCCCGGTATGACCGCGCCGGGATCAATTTCCTACAACGCCGAAGGCGTGCCGACGATCAGTGCGGCGAACGACAACGACGCGGCCTTCCTGCAGGGCTACGCGCACGCGAAAGATCGCTTCTACCAGATGGACTACACGCGTCGCGCAGTCAGCGGCACGCTGGCCGAACTGCTTGGCCCAGCTGCACTCTCCAGCGACGTCCAGACCCGCACCCTCGGCCTGCGTCGCGGCGCCGAGCGCACCTGGCGCGCGCTCTCCGATGACATGCGTGGCTGGATGCTGGCCTACAGCAACGGCGTCAATTACTGGCTGGCCAATGCTGCACTGCCGCCTGAATACGGTGCGCTCGACTTGACTCGCGCCACCCCGTGGTCACCGGTCGACAGCATCGTGGTCGGCAAGGGACTGGCGTTCCAGCTGTCTTTCGATCTCGACATCGATCCGACCATTCGCCTCGGCACCTATCAGGCCGCCGCCGCCGCCGCCGGCCTCAATGCCACGGCGCTGTACTTCAACGACATCTTCCGCGCCGCGCCGTTCGATGATCGCGTTTCGGTGCCAGGGTTCCAGCCCTCTGCCAGCGCGGCAGCGAGCGCATCCGTTGCGAAGGTTGCAGAACGACCAACTGCCGATGGTCCGATTGCCGAGGTCGCACCGGTCGATCCGCAAGTCGTTGAACTGGCCAAACAATACCGCAATGAAATCAAGGGCAATCCGCTGCTGCAACGCGCACTGGAAGGCCACGACTCGCCCATCGGCAGTAACGAATGGGCGGTCAGCGGCAGCCGTACCGCATCGGGTAAGGCGATCCTTTCCAACGATCCACATTTGAGTCTGGGCTTGCCGCCGGTATTCGCCGAGCAGCATGTCTATTCGGCCGATACCCGCTATCCGCAACCGATGGACGTTACCGGGGTCACCGTGCCCGGCGCACCCGGCGTCATCCAGGGTTGCAACCAATCCATGTGCTGGGGCACGACGACCAACTCGCTGGACGTCACCGACGTGTTCAACGAAAAGCTGCGCTTGAACAGCTACGGCTTGCCATACGCAATCGTGCATGACGGCGTTGACGAGCCGATCCAGTGGCTGTTCCAGAATTACTACGTCAATCAGCTCGACGGCACGCCGGACAACATTGTTCGGAACAACGCGATCGGCTACACCAACGGTGGCGTCACCCTGATCGTTCCGCGACGCAACAATGGACCGATCCTCAGCCTCAGTGGCACTACCGGCCTGTCAGTTGCCTACACCGGATGGGGGGCAACCAAGGAGCTGGAATCGTTCCGCCGCATCAACCGCGCCGCTACCGTCAACCAGTTCAAGGATGCCTTGACCTACTTCGACTTCGGCTCGCAAAATTTCGTCTATTCCGATACCGCCGGCAACATCGCCTACTTCACCAGCGGCGAAGCGCCAGTGCGTGCCGACCTGCAAGCTGGCACCGTCGGTGGCGGCGTCCCGCCCACCTTCATCCGCGATGGAACCGGTGCCGCCAAGCATGACTGGCTGCCGGTCTCGCATCCGCAGCCGAATCAGGCCACGCCGTATGAAGTCCTGCCTGCCAGCGAAATGCCGTTCGTGGTCAATCCCGCCTCGGGCTATGTGGCCAATGCCAACAACGACCCGATCGGCTTCTCGCTGACCAACAATCCATTGACGATGACCCGCCCCGGCGGCGGTATCTACTACCTCGATGGCGGCGGATCGTCCTCGTTGCGGATGGGTCGAATTGATCGCGAGCTGCAACGCCTGATTGCCTCGGGGAACCCGATCACCGCTGCGGACATGCGTACGCTGCAAGCCAACACACAATCGCTGGATGCAGAGTTGTTGATGCCGTACCTGCTCGCAGCCTACGACCGTTCGATCGCCACGGGCGCCTGGGCAGATGCGGGTGCGCTGGCGACCAATGCCAAGGTTGCCGAAGCCATCAGCCGCCTGCGCGCGTGGGACTTCTCGATGCCGACCGGCATCCAGCAGGGCTATGACGGCGGCGACAATCCGAACGCACTGCCAATGCCGAGCCAGCAGGAAATCGCCAATAGCGTTGCCGCAACGATCTACGCAACGTTCCGTGCCGCCGCGCTGCGCAACACCATCGAAGCCGCCCTGACCAGGATCGGCTTGGCAAACAACCTGCCCGGTGGCGGCGACAGCCTGAAGGCGCTCAAGTACCAGCTCGACAACTACGCCGTGCTCCATGGCAAGGGTGCATCAGGCATCAACTTCTTCGCCGCCACCGGTGCGCCGGATGCCGAAGCAGCACGCGACTTCCTGTTGCTGAAATCGGTGAAGGATGGTCTGAACCGCCTCGCCAGCGCCGACTTCAGCGCAGCCTTCGCACGCTCGACCAACCTGGCGAATTATCGCTGGGGTCGCCTGCACCGGATCACCTTCAAGCACAGTCTTGGTGGGCCGTTCAACATTCCGGGACCCAACCCGTACCCATTCCAGGATCTGACCGCCGACCTGCCAGGCCTGGCCCGCGATGGGGGCTACGAGACGGTTAACGTTGCCGCGCACAATATCCGCGCCGATTCGGTCAATGGTTTCATGTTCGGGTCGGGTCCGGCACGGCGGTTCGTCGGTGAGATGGCGAATCCGATCGAAGCCGGGCAGATCATTCCGGGCGGGCCGAGTGGCGTGGTCGGCAGTCCGTTCTATGTCAGCCAGCTTAGTCGCTGGTTGACCGCTAACTACAAGCCGCTGCCGATCAGCCAAGGCGCGGCGCTGGTGTCGACGGTGACGACGATCAACTTCACGCCGTAAACGCCAATGCTTGATCGCTGCATCGCATTGCGCGGGGCAGCGAGTGGTTTCACATGAATCGCCGACGTTTTGCGTCGGCGATTTTTTTTGGTGCGCCCGGCAGGGCGCACTTGCTTGGAGGTGAAAGTCCTCTATCCACCCGGCAAGGGGAAGGATTAGCGGAAGGCAAGGGCGTTTCGGGTGACTGGGCGTCTGGAGGAAGCTGGAAGC
>JBATAQ010000307.1:0-1558 GCA_049661925.1 Dokdonella sp. | reverse complement strand
AGGCTTGTCGCGAAAGACCCAACGCCGAAGCGGCCTGACTGATCACGCCACGCGCCTTGGCGAGTGCCGCTTCGATGTCCGCCTTGTCCGGTTCCTCGGCAGGTGACAGTCGCGGTGCACTTGCGCGTGGCGCTTGCAGGCCAAGGTCACGCGTCGTGATCACGCCATCGCGGCAGAGCAGGCTGGCGCGTTGGATTGCATTTTTCAGCTCGCGCACATTGCCCGGCCAAGCGTGTTCGACCAAGGCCTCGCGTGCTGCTTCGTCGAGTGAGCATTGTGCATCGATGAAGCTCTCGGCGAGCGGCAGGATGTCGTCGCTGCGTTCGGCCAGCGGCGGCAGGCGCAGCTCGATCAGGTTGAGTCGATAGTAAAGGTCTTCGCGGAAACGACCGTCGCGGATCATTGCCGGCAGGTCGGCATTGGTCGCTGAAATGACGCGAACCTGCACCTTGCGGGTCTTGTTCGAACCCAATCGTTCGAATTGACCCGTCTCGATCACGCGCAACAACTTCATCTGGCCGGCCAGCGGCAGATTGCCGATTTCGTCGAGGAAAAGCGTGCCGCCATCGGCGGCTTCGAAGCGACCTTCGCGCGCCTTGTTCGACGCGCCGGTATAGGCTCCGGGTTCTGCGCCGAACAGTTCCGCTTCGATCAATTCCGATGGCAGCGCCCCACAATTGACGGTGATGAACGGGCCAGCTTTCACCGAAGAATTGGCCTGGATGATTTCGGCGATGCGCTCCTTGCCGGCACCGTTCGGACCCGTCACCAAAACCGGAACATCGGCGCGGGCGACCTGGCAGGCCAGTTCAATCAACCGCTCCATCGCCGTCGACGCGAACACGATGCCGCGCAAATCGAAGCGTTTTTCCAGTTGCTGGCGACTACGCTGGCGCTCGCCGCGATAGCGCGATACTTCGCGTGTTGCCTGCGAGAGTTCCAGCAGGTTCTCGACCGTGGCAACCAGCTTGTTGTCGTCCCAGGGCTTGCCGAGATAATCGGCCGCACCGGCCTTGACCAACTCGACCGCGGTTTCCAGATGCGTCCACGCAGTCAGCAGGATGATCGGCAAATCCGTATGCGCCTCGCGCATACGGCGGAACAACGCAATGCCTTCCTCGCCCGACGTGGTGTCAGCACTGAAGTTCATGTCCTGCACGACCAGATCAATCGACTCACGCGCAAGCAGTTCGAGACCTTGCTGCGGCGTCGCGGCGGACAGCGTGCGAATCTCGTGCAGACCGAGCAATAGCTCAAGCGCCGTGGTCACGGCCGGGTTGTCGTCGATCACCAGTACGGTGCGCATCAGTTTTTTCGTGTCGCGTTGCAACGGCATGCCTGCTTGGATGCAGACATGCCGCGAACGGTTGCGTTGGATGTTGGTTTCATTCGCATGATGATCGCGCAATCACACACTGCGCGTCGCCACCGCTGGCGGCACGCGTGATGCGCGGAGCGCGGGCCCAAGTACGGCGATCTGCCCCAACAGCCATAACACCACGAAGCCGACCGGCACGTAGAACCACGGCAATCGCGGCGACTGGAAGTTCTGCATCAG
>JBATAQ010000306.1:0-1636 GCA_049661925.1 Dokdonella sp. | reverse complement strand
TGGGTCGAACTTGATCCTGGTCTGCGCGAACAACGATTGACCGAACTCGCTGCTACCGATGCCCCGATGGCTGATGAAGTCCGCGCCTTGCTGATGGCGGATGAAGGCGTCAACACCATCCTGGATGCCAATGCCGCGTCGTCGGTGCCCGGCATCCTGACCGATCTCGATTCAGTACCGGGTGATGGCCTGGTCGGGCCGTATCGCCTGCTGCGCTCGATCGGCATCGGCGGCATGGGCGAAGTCTGGCTGGCGGAGCGTACCGATGGTGCCTACGAGCAGCATGTCGCGGTGAAGCTGCTGAAACGCGGCATGGACAGCAACCTGATCCTGCGCCGCTTCCTGCAAGAGCGGCAAATCCTGGCGCGGCTGCACCACAACCACATCGTGCGACTGGTTGATGGCGGCATGAGCAGCGAAGGCCGGCCGTTCTACGTGATGGACTTCGTCGATGGCCAGCCGATTACCGATTACGCGGCGGCACATGCGCTGGACGTTCGCGCACGGGTCATTTTGCTCGCCAGCGTCGCCGACGCGGTGGCTTACGCGCACAGCCAGTTGATCGTGCATCGCGACCTGAAGCCGTCGAACGTACTGGTCAATCTTGATGGCGAACCGCGCGTGCTCGACTTCGGTATCGCGAAGCTGATCGAGGAAACAGACGACGCGACCATGACCGGCATTGGCATGCGCGTGTTGTCACCGGCCTATGCGGCACCCGAGCAAATTCTCGGTGAACCGGTCGGCACCGCCACCGACGTTTATGCGCTGGGGTTGATGCTGTGCGAATTGCTGACGGGCCAGTTGCCGCCGCAACGCCAGACCACATCGTTGCCGCAACTCGCTGCCGATGTCAGCCAGCACGTGATGGATCGCGCCAGCGTGCTGGCGCGCAATGCCACTGCCGCGCGTATCGCCGAACTCTACGGCAAGGGCACGGCGCCCAAGCAGATTGCGGCACAGGTATCGCGTGACCTGGACCTGATTATCGCAACCGCGTTGCAACGCGAACCTGCGCGCCGCTATCAGACCGCTTCCGCGTTCGCCGATGACCTGCGTCGCTCGCTCGATGGCCGTCCGATATCCGCTCGCGCTGATTCGACGACCTACCGATTCAACCGCTTCGTTCGACGCCACCGCGTCGGCGTCGCCGCACCGGCGTTGATCGCCGTGTCGCTGATTGCCGGCATGAGCGCGGCGATGTACCAAGCCGGCAAGGCGCGTGAGCAAGCGACCGTAGCCCAGCAACAAGCGGCGCGTGCGGAGAGGGTAAAAGCCTTCCTTGTTCAGATCTTCCAGCAGAACGATCCATCCATTGCCCAAGGCGAGGAATTGAGTGCTGCCGAAATCCTGCGCCGCGGCCAGGCCAGTCTCGATACGTCCCTGGTCGACGATCCGCAGACACGCGGCGAGCTACTCGTCACGATCGCCGAAATCCAGGGAAAGCTGGCGCAATTCAACGATGCGCTCGCGTCGGTTCAAAAAGGGATACCGTTGCTGCAAGCGCAAGCGGCAACCGGAGCTGCCTTGCTCGCCTACGGCTACATCGTGCGGGGCGAAATTTACGCCAGTACTGATCTTGTTCCTGCTGCTGAAAGCGACTTGCGCAAAGCGCGTGACATTCTCCGGGACAGTT
>JBATAQ010000305.1:0-1856 GCA_049661925.1 Dokdonella sp. | reverse complement strand
CGACATCACCGCCAGCCCGGAAGGTCGTGGTGTTGATCTGAGCTGGATCGAGCGCGTGGCCCGCGTCATCGACATTCCGTTCTGCGTTGCTGGCGGCATTCGCAGCGTCGCCGACGCACGCGGCGTGCTGCATGCGGGCGCCGACAAGGTATCGATCAACACGCCGGCACTGGAGCGGCCTGAGCTGATCGCGGAACTGGCCGATGCGCTCGGCGTGCAATGCGTGGTCGTCGGCATCGACAGCCTGCGCGACGCTGACGGCGAATGGCGCGTGCGCCAGTACAGCGGCGATCCTGACAAGACGCGCGCATTGTCCAGGCGCACGCTGGACTGGGTGGTCGAGGCGCAATCTCTTGGCGCTGGCGAAATCGTTCTCAACTGCATGGGCAGCGACGGCGTGCGCAACGGTTACGACATCGAGCAACTGCGCGCTGTCCGCGCCCTGTGCAAGGTACCGCTGGTGGCTTCCGGCGGTGCCGGATCCATCGATCATTTTCGCGCCGCATTTGTTGAAGCCGACGTTGACGCCGCGCTTGCCGCCAGCGTGTTCCATAGCGGCGCGATTGCGATTCCCGAATTGAAACGCGAACTGGCTGAAGCCGGTATCGCGATTCGGCCCACTCATTGATCGTTTCAACTAAGACTCGACCGTCATGACCGAAATCACACCAGCGTACGGCAGCGCGGCCACTCCGAACGACGACGAACTAGACTGGCAAAAATCCGACGGCCTGCTGCCGGCCATCGTGCAGCACTGGCGCGATGGTCGCGTGTTGATGCTCGGCTACATGAACCCGGAAGCCTTGCAGCGAACGCAAGCCAGCGGCCACGTCACCTTCTACAGCCGCAGCAAGCAACGGTTGTGGACCAAGGGCGAATCATCCGGCAACCACTTGCAGCTGAAATCGCTGCATGTCGATTGCGACAACGATACGATTCTTGCAATGGTCGATCCGGTCGGGCCAACCTGCCACACCGGTACCGCCAGTTGCTTCGGACCCGATGCTGCACCAACGCTGTCGATCTTCGGTGAACTCGATGCCGTCATCGCACAACGTCATCGCGAGCGGCCGCCAGGCAGCTACACGACGAAACTGTTTGACGGCGAACTGCGCCGCATCGCGCAAAAAGTCGGTGAGGAAGGCGTCGAAACCGCACTGGCAGCCGTTACCCAGGACGAAGCCGCGCTTGCCGGTGAAGCCGCCGATCTGATTTTCCACCTCGCCGTGCTGCTGCGCGCGCGCGGGCTGGACCTGGATGCCGTCGCGAACATCCTGCGCCAACGCGCGACCTGAACTCGCTAGGCTTAGGCCCTGTCGAAGTTGTTCGCTCTCTTGAAGTTTAGCCATCGGAGTCACCATGAACTACGTCCACATCATTGCCGTCCTTGCCATCCTGCAGTTCTTCTACTTCGGCATCATGGTTGGTCGAGCACGCGGCAAATACGGGGTGCATGCGCCGGCCACGTCGGGGCATGAAGGGTTTGATCGCGAGTTTCGCGTGCAGATGAATACGCTGGAGCAGATCGTCGGCTTCCTGCCTGCCCTGCTGCTGGCCAGCCTGTACTGGCCCAACGCGGTCATCGCCGGCATTGGCGTGGTGTATCTGATCGGTCGCTTTCTGTATCGCCGTTCGTATGTCGCCAATCCTGCCTCGCGCGGCTTGGGGTTCGCGCTCACGGTGATCCCGACGTTCGTGCTGTTGCTCGCGGCACTGGTTGGTGTCGGCATGCGTTACACGAGCGCAGGCTGAGCGGGTCGGTCGCACCCAACGAACCTGAAACTGTCGCGGTTGTAGGGTGGAACCTCCGCAGGAGATTCCACCATCGCGCATCATCAGGATCGAATGGTGGAATC
>JBATAQ010000304.1:0-1788 GCA_049661925.1 Dokdonella sp. | reverse complement strand
ATCATCGGCGTCATGATGCGATCAGAATGCGTCGCATAGCCAAAGGCAAAGCGTCCCTTCACGCAGGAATGCCCGTGATTGGCCTTGCCATCGACGCTGGGCACCATGCGAACGACCTGCTCGCCCTTCATCTCGGCGCGGAACGAACAACCCACACCGCAATAGGCGCAGGTCGTGATGGTACTGGTCTCTGCCTGGCCCAGTTCGATCACCGACTTCTCGGTGAGACTGTTGGTTGGACACGCGGTCACGCAGGCACCGCAGGACACGCATTCCGAATCCAGGAACGACTCGCCCTGGCTCGCACTCACCACCGAGTCGAAGCCGCGCCCGGCGATCGTCAACGCGAACGTGCCCTGTTGCTCGGCGCAAGCGCGCACACAACGCGAGCAGACGATGCATTGCGAAGGATCGAACGTGAAATAGGGATTGGACTCGTCCTTGGGTGAATCCAGATGATTCTTGCCGTCCTTGCCATAACGCACTTCGTTAACGCCGATGGCGCGCGCAACGTCATGCAACTCACTGCGCGTGTCGCCGCCAGCGTCCGCACTACCCAGCGGATGGTCGGACAAATACAACTCGATCACGCCACGCCGCAGCTCGCCCAACTTCGGCGATTGCGTGGTCACCTTCATGCCGTTCGCGACCGGCGTCGTGCACGAAGCGGGATAGCCTTTCATGCCGTCAATCTGCACCAGGCAGACACGACATGATCCGAAAGCATCCAGCGTGTCGGTTGCACACAACTTCGGAATCGCAATGCCGCTTTGCGCAGCGGCGCGCATGACCGACGTGCCGACGGCGACGCTGATTTCGACACCGTCGACGGTAAGCGTGACCATTGCCGTGGTCGCACCTTCCGCGGCGCGGCGCGGTGCGGGCGTACCCCAATCCAGTTCGCCGATTGATCGCATCTGGTTCTCTTTCTCGTTTGGCGGCTGACGCCGTAGTGCTGCTGCTTCTATCCTACCGCTTGTGACTTCATCGGTTGGTTTGGCGCCTTTCGTCGCGATTTTCTTCCTTCTCCCCTCGGGAGAGGGGCGACCCCTCTTGCCCTTCTCCCCCCGGGAGACAAACCGGCAGGAAAGCCGGTTTGCACGGCGAAGCCGCCCGCAGGGTGAGCACCATGGATGGCGCGAATTCACGTGGCGCAACGCGCCGGATGAGGGTCCGTGCCTTGTGCACCTTTCATCGTGGCGAAGACTTCATCTTCGCTGTCATTGGCTAACGCCAGATTTGTAGAGCGCTTCTCGCGCCTGCCGGCGCACGAGTCACTTCTCTTTGCTTGCCCACTGCGCCGCAGGAGCGGCGCGAACGGCAAAGCCGGCCCGAGGGGCGAAGCGCAGGAGCGCGGAGTCAAGATAAGTAACCAAGAGAAATGGCACCCGGACCTGTCGCCCGCACGATGAAGCCGTGCGGGTACGCAAGCACTGGCCGGGTTCGGCTGATGGCACATCCTGTGCCGCAGCCGAAGCCACGCGATCCATCGCGTGGCCCGCAAGCGGCTGATCCGTCCAGCACTTGCCGACAGGAACGGGCATCAACGTCACAAGCATCCGCCTCAGGCGGCGGACCGTAGCCCGGCACGCGCTGCGCGCCGGGGACAACACCCGACGAAAACGCAAGTTCGATATTCACCACAGTTCCCGGCGCGCTGCGCGTGCCGGGCTACGAAGCTGCTTTTCGCTTTTGTCCTTCAACCCGTTTCGGGGAGGCGAGGTGGATTCGGAATCGCCCGCAGGGTGGCCCGAATGGATTCGGGCCAGTTCGCTGCCAGCACAGGGA
>JBATAQ010000303.1:0-18330 GCA_049661925.1 Dokdonella sp. | reverse complement strand
GCGCAGCGTTCCAGAGTTTGTTGCAAAAATTCTTGTAACCCTCGGCGCGCTTCAAGTCGAAATTGATTGTGCGTCCGTAGGTGGCCAAGGCAGCAAAGGTGAAGCGCATGGCGTCGGTGCCGACTGCGCTGATGCCGTCGGGGTAATCCTTGCGAATGCGTTTTTCGACTTTCTCGCGGACCTGCGGAATGAGCAGCGAGGCCGTTGATTTCTCGACCAGCGCTTCCAGCGTGATGCCATCGATGAGATCCAATGGATCAATCGTGTTGCCCTTGGATTTGGACATCTTCTGGCCTTCGGCGTCGCGCACGATGGCATTGATGTAGACCTCGCGAAACGGCACTTTGCCAGTGAAGTACTGGGTCGCCATGACCATGCGCGCGACCCAGAAGAAGATGATGTCGAAGCCGGTGACGAGCACTGCGCTCGGCAGGAACTGCTGGTCCTTCGACCAATCGGCAACGACCTTGCCATTCTCGACGACCGGTTGTTCCGACGGCCAACCCATGGTCGAGAATGGCCACAGCGCCGACGAAAACCAGGTGTCGAGCACATCTTCGTCCTGGCGCAACGCGCCGGCCGGCGAAGTGTCTGCGTGCGCACGCGCGTCGGCCTCGTCTTCACCGACGAAGATGTTGCCTTCTTCGTCGTACCACGCCGGAATCTGATGTCCCCACCAGAGTTGGCGACTGACGCACCAGTCCTGGATATTCTCCAGCCACTGGTTGTAGGTGCTGGTCCAGTTGTCTGGAACAAATCGGATTTCGCCATCGCGCACAGCCGCGAGTGCGGGTTCGGTGATTGCCTTGCGCCCACCCGGACCGGGCTTGCCATCGACGCGCGTGTCGCTGGTGAGATCCAGGAACCACTGGTCAGTAAGCATCGGCTCGATCACCGCGTCGCTGCGCTGGCTGATCGGCACCTGCAGCTTGTGCTTGCGGGTTTCGATCAACAGGCCTTGTGCGTCGAGGTCGGCGAGGACCTGTTTGCGCGCGGCGAATCGATCCATGCCGCGATAGGCCTCGGGCGCTTCGTCTGACACCTTCGCATCGAGGGTCAGCATCACCAGTGGTGTCAGCTTGTGACGTGCACCGATCTGCCAATCGTTGAAATCATGCGCCGGTGTGATCTTGACGCAACCGGTGCCGAACTCACGCTCGACGTAGTCATCAGCAATCACCGGAATGATGCGATCCGTCAGCGGCAAGTGCAGCGACTTTCCGATCAGTGCCTGATAGCGCTCATCATCGGGATGCACCGCGACGGCGACGTCACCCAGCATCGTTTCAGGACGCGTCGTCGCGATCACGACGTGGTCGAGTTCACCAGCGACGGGATCGACCACGTTGTAGCGAATCAACCACAGAAAGCCTTCGCGCTCCTCGCTGTTGACTTCAAGGTCGGACACCGCCGTCATCAACACCGGATCCCAGTTGACGAGGCGGCGACCGCGATAGAGCAGGCCATCGCGATACCACTGAACGAAAACGCGACGCACGGCTTTCGACAGGCCTTCATCCATGGTGAAACGTTCGCGCGACCAGTCAACCGACACGCCAATTCGGCGCATCTGGTTGCTGATAGTCGACCCGGATTCTTCCTTCCATTCCCAGACGCGCTCAATGAAAGCCTTGCGCGCGTCGCTTTCGGATTCGCCGAGGTCATATTTGGACTTGCCTTCCGCAGCGAGTCGGTTCTCGACGATCTTCTGGGTAGCGATGCCAGCGTGGTCAGTGCCTCCCTGCCATAAAGTCCGCGCACCTTTCATGCGCTGGTGGCGGATCAGCGCATCCATCACCGTTTGTTGGAAGGCGTGGCCCATGTGGAGGGTGCCGGTGACGTTCGGCGGAGGCAGCAGGATGCAATATGGGTCGCCATCACCAGCCGGCTGGAACGCGCCGTCGGCTTGCCAACGCGCATACCACTTTGGCTCGATCTGGCCGGGTTCGAAACTCTTGTCCATGCGGGAAATCGCCATCGTGGTCGCGGCGCGGCTCATCGGGGAAGGTGCAATTGTAAGCGATGGGTGCTATTTCCCGATTGCCAGACACACGAAAGCCCGGTCGAAACCGGGCTTCGAAACGCGCAACGTTGGATCAGTTGATGACGAACGTGATCCGCAGCATCACCCGCCATTCCGTGATTTCACCTTTGTCGTCAGTGACGACCTTGGT
Organism: Dokdonella sp.; assembly: GCA_049661925.1. GTDB lineage: Bacteria > Pseudomonadota > Gammaproteobacteria > Xanthomonadales > Rhodanobacteraceae > Dokdonella. The sequence continues at coordinate 16,156 of JBATAQ010000303.1, read as the reverse complement.
CTCGCTGACCCAGGCACCTTTGATGCCCTTGATCGTCTCGGCGGCTTTCTTCAGGCCGCTGCGGACGGCATCTTCAACGCTGGTTTTGGACGACGAACTGATTTCAACGACTTTTGCGACTGACATTGCACTACTCCTTGGTCTCGGGCGGAAGCCGCCGGGCCAAAGAGATTAACGCTGCAAACGTTAACGCCACGCTAGCGAGGCAAATCGTCGCTGGCCGGTGCCGCGTCGAACAGCTTGCCGGGATTCATGATTCCCAGTGGATCCAGTACATGCTTGATGGCTCGCATCCACTCGATTTCCGCAGCGCTGCGGGTACTGCCAAGATAGGGCTTCTTGACCAGGCCAATGCCGTGTTCGGCGGAGATACTGCCGCCATGTTTTTCCAGACAGTGGCAGAGCAACTTGGTAACGTGCTCGCACTGCTTTAGGAAATCGTCGTCGCTCGTGCCGGCAGGTTTGAGCACGCTGATATGCAAGTTGCCGTCGCCGATGTGGCCGAACCAGACGACTTCGAAATCCGGGTATTCGCGAGCGAGCAAATCCTCCGCGTCGTGCAGGAACGCCGGCACTACCGATACCCGTACCGAAACGTCATTCTTGTACGGTCGATAGGTGGCGATGCTATCGGTAATGCCGTCGCGCAAGCGCCACAGCGCTGCGGCCTGCGCATCGCTTTGCGCAACCACGCCGTCGCTCGCCCAGCCCTGCTCCACGCAATGCTCGAAGACTTCCAGCGCAGCATTCTGTTGCGCTTCATCGGCGGCATCGAATTCGCAAACGACGTAGTAAGGGTGATCCTCCGCGAACGGCTTTTGCGCGCCATGCGCGACAACGTGATGCAAGGCACGATCAGTAAAGAACTCGAATGCGCTCAGCGACAAACGGCTGCGACAGGTCGCGAATACGTCCATCAGCACATCCATCGCCGGCACCGCGAAGAGCATCACCTGCGACGGCGGTGGCGCATCGACGAGGATCAGCGTTGCTTCGACAATCAGGCCCAGCGTGCCTTCCGACCCGATCATCAACTGACGCAGGTCGTAGCCGCTGTTGTTCTTGACCAGGCTGCGATTGAAATCGAGCAGTTCGCCATTTGCAGTAACCACTTTCAATCCAGCTATCCATTGCCGGGTCATGCCATGGCGGATCACGCGGATACCACCCGCGTTGGTCGCTATCGTTCCACCAATGGCGCAGGATCCCCGCGCACCGAAATCGACCGGGTACCTCAATCCGTGCGATTCGGCAGCACGCTGCACCGATTCCAGCACAACGCCTGGCTGCACGGTCAGGGTTCGATCAACCGCATCGAAACCTAGCACCTTGTTCATGCGCTCGAAGCTGACGACCAGTTCGCCGTTCGCGGCGACCGCACCACCCGATAGTCCGGTGCGGCCACCGGACGGGACCAATCCAATGCGATGCTGGCTGGCCCAGCGCACGATCTGCTGCACTTCGTCGATTGAAGTCGGCAGCGCGATGGCGAGTGGTGCCGGAACCCAGCGCCTGGTCCAATCGCGACCGTAGTGCTCCAAGTCGGCGGCATCGGTCAGCACGCGTAGATCGGGCGCGTCACGCTCAAGTTTTGCTAGTGGGCAATCGGTCATCGAAGCACCTGTTATATGCCGCGCAGACTGACAGCGAGCGATGGTGGCGTCCAGTGTTGCGGCGCGTCAATCATCGGTCGTTCTGGCATAGTGGGCCGGATCTCCAATCCCTAGTGGCCATGAAGAAAACCTCGTTTCCCCGCGAAGACATCAAGGTATTGCTGCTGGAAGGTGTCAGCCAGAGCGCGCTCGATGTGTTCCGCAAAGCCGGCTACTCGCAGATCGATTTCCACGAGAAATCACTGCCCGATGACGAACTGAAGCGGTGCATCGCCGACGCGCACATCGTCGGCATCCGCTCGCGCACTCAGCTCACGCCCGACGTGCTCGAACATGCCAAACGATTGATGGCGATTGGCTGTTTCTGCATCGGAACCAACCAGGTCGACACTGCCGACGCCGGACTGCGGGGCGTGCCGGTGTTCAACGCGCCCTACTCCAACACGCGCAGCGTCGCGGAACTGGTCATCGCTGAAGCGATCCTGCTGATGCGCGGCATCCCGCAGAAGAACGCCGAATGCCATCGCGGCGGTTGGTCGAAATCAGCGACTGGCAGTTATGAAGTGCGCGACAAGGTGCTGGGAATCGTCGGTTACGGACACATTGGCACCCAGATTGGCGTGCTCGCCGAGGCCTTGGGCATGCGTGTGGTTTTCCACGACATCGAACCGAAACTTTCGCTCGGCAATGCGCGCAGTACCGCCGGTCTCGACGAGCTGCTCGCAATGTCCGATGTTGTCACCCTGCATGTACCCGAGACGGCGTCGACCAATCGCATGATCGGCAATCGCGAGGTCGGTTTGATGAAGCGCGGTGCGCACCTGATCAATGCGTCACGTGGCAGCGTCGTCGACATCGACGCGCTTGCCGAGGCATTGCGAACTGGCCAGGTCGGCGGCGCTGCCGTGGATGTGTTTCCGGTCGAACCGAAAGGGAACGGTGAAGCATTCACGTCGCCCCTGCTCGGAATGGATAACGTCATCCTTACCCCGCACGTCGGCGGCAGCACACTCGAAGCACAAGACAACATCGGCATCGAAGTCGCCGCCAAGCTGGTCCGCTACAGCGACAATGGCTCCACGCTTTCCGCCGTCAACTTCCCCGAAGTCTCCCTGCCCGGCCACCCCAACAGCCGCCGCATCCTGCACATCCACCGCAACGTGCCCGGCGTGATGTCGCAGATCAACGACGTGATTTCGCGCAGCCACGTCAACATCGACGCACAGTTCCTGCAGACCAATCCGCAGGTTGGCTACGTCGTCATCGACGTAACCGCAGATGCGGAACAGGCCGCCCGCATCAAGGACGACATGCTCCAGATTCCCGGGACGCTCCGGGCGCGCGTTTTGCACTGATCGCTACGCTTTTTTCGCGTTGGCGCGCGGCTTCGCGTTTCTTCCCTCTCCCGCCTGGAGGGGGACCAAGGGTGAGGGTCCGCGCCTTGAGTCGCCATTCGGCGAGGGTCGGCTTCCGCCAATCCGGTCAAGCGTTTCGCCGGGCTGCCGCCCGCCGCTTCGCGGTTGATGGCCATCGCCTGACTGGTCAAGCGTTTATCACGCCTGCCGGCGCGCGAGCCACCTCTGCTCGCACAGAAACGTGGGGCGGCGGGCGGCAGCCCGGCGAAACGCTTGACCAGATTGGCGATAACCAAACACCAGAGCGATCGCGGCAGCTGGGCGAGACGCGTTACGAGTGTGGCAACAGAAAATATGGACGTCTAAACGGCCAAAAAAGGCGACGATAAAATCTTGGTCGCTATGAAAGGTTGCACAAGTCGCGGACCCTCATTCCCGACCCTCTCCCGGCGGGAGAAGGAAGAAGGGAGAAACAAACGGCGACAGTCACCCGCCGACCAAGTGGCGAATCAGAGCCAATCGCGCGGCCGCAAGTAGTCGGCCAGGCGCGCCTCCGCGCTATCAGGCTCTGGCGAGTAGCCGTACTCGTAGCGAACGCGGGGTGGCAGTGACATCAGGATCGATTCGGCGCGACCGCCGGACTGCAAACCGAACAGCGTTCCGCGGTCGTAGACCAGGTTGAATTCGACGTAGCGGCCGCGACGGTACAACTGGAATTCGCGTTCGCGTTCGCCGTATGGCGTGTCCTTGCGGCGCTCGACGATGGGCAGGTAAGCGTCGAGGAAACCGTCGCCGACAGCGCGCAGGAACGCGAAGCTTTCGTCGAAGCCGGCGGCGTTGACGTCATCGAAGAACAGCCCACCTACGCCGCGCGTTTCATCGCGATGCTTGATGAAGAAGTAGTCGTCACACTCGCGTTTGTAGCGTGCGTACACGTCGTCACCGAATGGCGCGCAGAGGTCGCGCGCCGTTTGATGCCAGTGGACGATGTCTTCGTCGAACGGATAGAACGGCGTCAGGTCGAAACCGCCGCCAAACCACCACACCGGTTCCTCGCCTTCGGCGCTGGCTTCGAAGTAACGCACGTTGGCATGGGTGGTCGGCAGGTACGGATTGAGTGGATGGAACACCAGCGACACGCCGGTGGCGGTCCAGGTACGACCGGCAAGTTCGGGGCGATGCGCGGTTGCGGAGGGCGGCAGGCGCGTGCCCATCACGCACGAGAAACCGACACCGGCCTGCTCGAACACGTTGCCATCGCGCAGGATGCGGGTGCGACCGCCGCCGCCTTCTTCGCGTTGCCATTGGTCTTCGACGAAACGGACTTTGCCATCCGCGCGCTGGATAGCTGCACAGATGCGGTCCTGCAGGCCGCCCAGCCAGTTGCCGACTTCGTCGACGTGGGAATCTTCCACCGTGAATTTCCTGTGTTTCGGTTCAACCGTCATGGTAGTCGAAGGTCGCCGAATATCTCGGCTGGTTCGATTTGAATTGGCCCTTCCACGCGCTTGACCTATCCTCGTCGCCTGACCCACAGGCTCACAGAATGATGGAAGTGTCCAACCCCGCTGCGGCGATGACCGCAAAAGAACGTCGCGACTTTTGGCTGTTCATGGCCTTCGCGTTCGTGGTGCTTGCCGTCGGTATTGGCCTGCGCGCGCCGTGGCCGTCGGACGAGCCGCGTTTCGTGCTGGTTGCCAAGCAAATGTGGGAATCGGGCGACTGGCTGTTTCCGCATCGCGGTCGCGAGCTGTACCCGGACAAGCCGCCGGTCTACTTCTGGCTGCTCAACGCCAGCTATGCTGTGATTCGTAACTGGACCTGGGCATTCCTGCTGCCATCGCTGCTGGCGGCACTCGGAACTCTCGCGTTGACCATCGATCTGGGTCGCCGCTTGTGGAATCCGCGCGTCGGTTTGTGGGCCGGAGCGGCGGTGCTGTGCGCGGTTCAGTTTGTCTACCAATCCAAGCGTGCGCAGATCGACCCGACGGTGGTTTTCCTGATCACGCTGGGGTGCTACGGAATATTGCGTCACAGCTTGCTCGGCCCGAACTGGCGCTGGTATTGGGTCGGTTGTTTCGCCGCCGGACTGGGTGTTGCCACCAAGGGCGTCGGCTTTCTTGCGCTGCTGATCCTGATTCCGTTCGCGCTGATGCGCTGGCGGAAGTGGCGCGGATTGACGCCTCCCGAGCGGGCATCCACGTGGCACTGGACGCTCGGTGCTATCGCCTTCCTCGGCGGCATCGCGATCTGGTTCGTACCAATGCTGAGCGTCGCGCTGGCGGATGGCGACCCTGCACATCGCGCCTATCTCGACAACATCCTTTTCAAGCAAACCGCGACGCGTTACACCAACGCCTGGCATCACCACGAACCGTTCTGGTATTTCGGCGAAGTGATTGTGCTGTTCTGGATGCCGCTGTCGCTGGCGCTGCCGTGGCTGGTCGCACCGTGGCGAAATGCGTGGCGCGAGCGCGATGCTAAAATCTGGCTGCCGCTGGCCTGGGTTCTGCTGGTGTTGCTGTTCTTCAGCGCCAGCCCTGGCAAGCGCGACATGTACATCCTGCCAGCGTTACCGATGCTGGCGCTGGCAGCGGCGCCGTTTCTCGATAGGCTTACCCAACGGCGCGGATTGCGCATCGCACTGCTCGGGTTCGTCATCGTGCTCGGTGCAGCGTTCCTGGGAATCGGGCTGGCCGCATTACTCGGCAATCCTTCGTTTGAACTCAAACTTGAAATGGCGCGCGGGTTGGCCGACGGCGGCGCAGCCGAACCCATCTGGATCAGCGTCCTCATCATTGGCGTTCTGATGCTCGCCGCCGCCGCGTGGTCGCGACTGCGCCATGTGATCGCCGCATTGGCAATTGCCACGCTGGTTTTGTGGACCGGCTACGGTGTCGGCATCGCGCCGGCGCTGGACGCCGAAAGTTCTTCACGACGCTTGATGGAAGATGCGCGCACGGCGGCGGGGTCGACCGCGACTATCGGACTGATCCACTGGACCGAACAGATGTTGCTGCAGGCCATCGGGCCAACCACCGAGTTCGGCTTCCGCGCCGACGTGGTGGATCAGTGGAATGAAGGCCTGCAATGGATGCGCGCGTCGCCAAGCGACCGTTGGGTATTGGTCCAGGCCGCAAGCCTGCCAACGTGCGTTGCTTCGCCCAAGAAAGTGGGAATTGCGAACCGGCGCGAATGGTTTCTGGTCGATACTGCTGCGGCGTGGGCTTGCTCCATCCCGATTGCAGAAGCCGACCTGCCCGCGAACGCGCAAGACGAATAGACAAGGGTCGTACTCACCGCTCGTCGGCGGCCCACAGCCAATCCGCGACTCATGGCGATGCGCTATCCTAGACTGTCTCTTTTTCGCAACGCGGGATCAACGTGACCTCAGCGCATGTTTTGGTGGTCGATGACGAGCCGGATATCCGGGTCACGGTCAAGGACATCCTCGAAGACGAGGGCTATACGGTCAGCCTCGCCGAGTCGGCAGCGGCGGCCCGTGAGGCAAGGCGTCAGCAGCGGCCCGACGTCGTCCTCCTCGATATATGGATGCCCGATCTCGACGGCATCAGCTTGCTACGCGAATGGAATGAGCGCGGCGGCCTGCCCTGCCCGGTCATCATGATGAGTGGCCACGGCACCATCGAAACCGCGATCGAGGCAACCCGGCAAGGCGCTTGGGATTTCGTCGAGAAGCCCATTTCGCTGGCGAAGTTGCTGTTGACCGTCGAGCGCGCCAACGAAGCGGGCAGGTTGAAGCGCGAGAACGAAGGACTCAGGAGCCGTTTGCCTGCGCCAGTTGAGCCAATCGGCAGCAGCACGGCGATCCAGACGCTGCGCACGCAACTGGAAAAACTCGCCGGCCACGACGCCTGGGTCTTGATTCAGGGCGAGCCGGGTTGCGGCAAGGAAATGCTCGCGCGCTGGCTGCATGAGCGCAGTGCCCGCCGCACCGCGCCTTTCGTTTCCGTCGCTGCGGCGGCTCCACGCGATGTCGCCAGTTCCAGCGTGTTCGGTCGCGATGACGGCAGCGACGAAAGCCTGATCGAAAGGTCCAATGGCGGCACCTTGTTCATCGACGAGGTCGGCCAGCTCGACGCGGAATTACAGCAACGCCTTCACACCATTCTCGAACAACGCAGCCTGCCGCGTGGCGGTGGCCGCGAGCCACTGCCGCTGGACCTGCGTGTAGTTGCGACGACCAGCCAGGATCTCGCCGCGCTGGTGCGGACGGGAGCATTTCGCGAAGATTTGTTCTACCAACTCAACGTGGTCGCGGTCAGCGTACCGCCATTGCGCGAGCGGCCCGAAGACGTACCGGAATTGCTGCGCTATCACACCGATTTTTTCTCCAATCGCGACAAGCTGGCTTATCGCAGCTTTCCGGTAGCGGTACAGAATCGCCTTCGTAATTATCCGTGGCCTGGCAACACGCGAGAACTGCGCAACCTCGTGCAGCGCTTGCTGATCATGGGCAGCGGAGCGGAGATCAGCCTCGATGAAGTCGAACAAGCGCTGGCCAGCCATCCGCAACCACCGTCGCCAGCGTCGGCAAACGGGCTGGCGGTCGATTTTTCACTGCCGCTGCGTGAAGCGCGTGACCAGTTCGAGCGCGCCTACCTGTTGCACCAGCTCGGCGAGGCCGGTGGCAGTGTCGGCAAACTGGCCAAGGCGGTGGGCATGGAACGCACGCATTTGTACCGAAAACTGAAGGATTTGGGCATTGATCCACGCGGCAATGGCCGGGAAGACTGAACAAAGCACAACCGACAATGAACCCGGCGACGACATGGGTGTCTGATTTGCCAGCACTCCTTCATCACAGGTCATCACACCTCTCAAGCGTCACCGGCAACGGTGGCGCTTTTTTTTCGGTTGATCCGCGGCCTTGTCCGAAAGGACAGTGGACACGGCGTGGCGCGGGTTGCGATGCTGGAGGTTGAATCCATCACATCCGGGGTTTTTGAATGACACTCGAAGGCAAAGTCGCACTCGTCACCGGCGCGGCCAGCGGCATCGGAAAGCGCATTGCAGAAATTTACGCCGACCACGGCGCAGCCGTCGCGTTCGCCGACCTGAATCAGGATGGCGCGGACGCGGTTGCTGCCGAGCTGATGCAGCGCGGCAAGCGTGCCATCGGCTTGCGAATGGACGTGACCCAGGAAAGCGAAGTCGACGGCGGTGTCGCCAAGGTCATCGCCGAATTCGGCAAGGTCGACATTCTCGTTTCCAACGCCGGCATCCAGATCATCAAACCGGTGCAGGATTTCACTTATGACGAATGGCGTCGCATGCAGGCGATTCATGTCGATGGCGCGTTCCTCACCACCCGTGCCTGCCTCAAGGACATGTACAAGCGCGGCGAAGGCGGCGCAATCATCTACATGGGCTCGGTGCATTCGCATGAAGCGTCGAAACTGAAAGCGGCCTACGTCACCGCCAAGCATGCGCTGCTGGGATTGGCCCGCGCCGTAGCCAAGGAAGGCGGCGAGAAAGGTGTCCGTGCCAACGTGATCTGTCCCGGCTTCGTGCGCACACCGCTGGTCGACAAACAGATTCCCGAGCAAGCCGCGAACTTCGGCATCAGCGAAGACGAAGTGATCCGCAACGTGATGCTCAAGGACACGGTCGATGCAACGTTCACAACGGTCGATGATGTCGCCAACGTCGCCCTGTTCCTCGCCGCATTCGAAACCAATGCCTTGAGCGGCCAGAGCCTGATGGTCAGCCACGGCTGGCACATGCAGTGATCGAAGCACTGCGCAAACAGGTCGGTGGCCCGCGCGATGGCGCGCTGCTGCGCTTTTCACTCGGCCAGGCGTTGTTGAGCGGTGGCGATGCTGAAGCGGCAGTGGAATCGTTACGCGCCGCGCTGGCGTTCGATCCGGATTATTCCGCCGCCTGGAAGTTGCTCGGCCAGGCGCTGCTGCAAAATAACGACCGCGCTGCGGCGACAGCGGCATGGCAACAAGGCATCGGCGTCGCCACGGCGCGCGGCGATACTCAGGCAGCGAAAGAAATGACGGTGTTCCTGCGCCGCGCGCAACGCAATGCGACAAGCGACGCAATGCCAGACTGATGCGACCGGGATGATCGCCCCAGCAGGTAGACTCGGTTGCTTGCGACAGCGCTCTGGGGGAGCTTAGTGAACGATCCATCGCCGCCGGACGCGGAGTCCGCGCACGACACCGACAGCCTCGACGGTCAGCAACTGGGACCCTTCCGCCTGCAGCGTTTGCTCGGCGAGGGCGGCATGGGCCGGGTATTCCTCGCACAGGAAATTCACCCCGCGCGTCAGGTTGCTCTGAAGCTGGTCAGCGGTTTGTCAACGCAGGCGCGGCAACGCTTCCAGCGCGAGATTGAAGCGCTGGCGCAACTGGAACATCCGGCGATTGCGCGCCTCTACGGCGCTGGACAATCAAGTTGGGCCGGCGTCGACCAGGCCTGGTTCTCGATGGAGTTCGTTGACGGCAGCGATTTGCTCGATCACGCACGAACGCAAGCGATCAGCCTGTCTTCTCGTCTCGAATTGTTGATCGCGATTGCGCGAGGCGTGCACTTCGCCAACCAGAGCGGCGTCATCCATCGCGATCTGAAACCATCCAACATTTTGGTTAGTGCCGACGGTCAACCGAAGATTCTCGATTTCGGCATCGCCCGCCTGCGTGATGACAACGCGGCCACACTCACCCAGGCAGGTCAGGTGCTCGGCACCGTTCCCTACATCGCGCCGGAACAGCTGACTGGTGGCCACGATTTGATCGACGCTCGCGCCGACGTTTATTCACTCGGTGTCATTGCATACCAGCTGCTGGGTGGCGAGCTGCCACATCCGCGACTCGGTACTTCGACTCTTTTCGAAGCGATGCAGATTCTGCGCGACGAGCAACCGCTGCCATTGGCCAGCCTGCAACGCGCTGCGCGCGGCGACCTCGATACCGTGGTCATGAAGGCGCTGGCAAGTGAGCCGCCGCAACGCTATGCCAGCGCTGCCGCGTTCGCCGACGACTTGCAGCGCGTCATCGACCACCAGCCCATTTCTGCACGGCCACCCAGCTGGCGCTATCGCAGCGCGCGCTTCGTTCGCAGGCACCGCGCCTTGACCATCGCGACCGCAGGCGTGCTGATGGCTCTGGTCGCTGCCACCGCCATCTCGCTGCGATTCGCCTGGTCGGCGCAACAGTCGCGTGCTCAAGCGGAACAGCGGGCGGCAGAGAGCAATGCGATCAACACTTTCCTGGAGCGCATGTTGGTGTCGGCTGACCCCGAAAAGACGCGTGGCGAAAAACTCACCGTGGCAATGGTGGTCGATCAAGCCGAGCGTGAGCTTTCAGCCATCACGAACCAACCCGCCGTGCAACGGGCCGTGCTGTCGACGCTGGCTTCAACGCGTCGCGCACTCGGCGACTACGACGATGCGCTGCAACTCAATGGCAAAGCGCTCGCCTTGTTCGCTGGCGATGGCGGGAGCTATCCCGAAGGATCCGCACAGCAGTCAAGATTGCTGCAGGCACGCGCGTCGCTGCTGACCGACAAGGACGACTTCGAGCTAGCCACCGCGACGCTCGCTGATGCGCGTAAAAGTGATCCCACGCCGAGCCCTGCTGCCGAACTCGGCATGGCCATTACCGCAGCCCGCATCGACGACGAGGCGGGCCGAGTCGATGAAGGCATTCGCGGCTATCGCGATGTGCTTGCCGCTGCTGAAACGCTCGCTCCACTCGATCCCGCGTCGGCACGCGAGGTCGCCGAGACACTCGACTATGCGCGCAGCAATCTGGCGTCGATGTTACGAGAAGCCGGCAAGTTTGACGAAGCCGAGGCGATGATCCGCCAGGTATTGGCGACCCGCACTGCGCAACACGGCGAGCGCGAACCGCGCACGCTGTCGGCGCGCCAGAAACTGGCGATGATTCTTTCCGCACGTGGTCAAGACGCGCAAGCCGCAGCCGAAGCAACGGCCGTGCTCGCCATCCAGCGAGAGGTGCTCGGCAAAGATCACGGCAGCACCCTGACCACCATGCAGACCCTGGCCAACGCGCTGATCGCCGAAGGCAATCTCGATGAAGCAGAACCCATTACCCGCGAAGCATTGACCGGTCTTGAGCTACTGCTCGGTGAAGACCACGCACAGACGCTGTCGTCGATGAACTCGCTTGCCTACCTGCTGGAGCAGCGTAAGCAAACCGATGCCGCCGAAACCATGTACCGGCGCATCATCATGATCCAGGAGCGTGCCGGCGTCGGTCACCCGACGACGCTGGCACCGCGCAACAACCTGGCCATGTTGCTGATGGATGCGGGAGAACTCCCCGCCGCCCGGCGCGAATTCGAAAGCCTGGTCACGGACTCGCGTCGCGCGGTCGGCGAAGATCATGCGATGACGCTGATCTTCAGCAGCAACTACGGCCTGTGCCTGGACAAGTCCGGCCAGTCCGAGCAAGCGCGAGAAATCCTGGAGCCCGCGCACAGCAAGCTGGTTGCCTTGATGGGAAGAGATCATGCGCGCACCCGCGCTGCCGCCGAGCGGCTTGCCGATATCTACCAGCACATGGGGCTCGACGATCTGGAAGCGAAAATGCGTCCCACTGTCGCGCCATGATGATCGCCCTGCTCATCGTCAACCTCGCGATGGCGCTAGTCGCCGGCATCGCCACGCAACGCTGGCTGCGGTTGCGCGCGCAACTGGGCGCGGAGCGACGAATCGCAGGCACTGCGTTGGCGGAATGCGAGGCGCTCGCCCATGATCGTGCCGTGGCCGGAGAGCGCGAACGCATCTATAACGACTTGCATGACGACCTCGGTGCCAGTCTGCTGCACCTCATCTACACGTCGTCGACTCCGCAACAGGCTGACGGACTGCGAGCTGTCATGCAGAATTTGCGTGACGTGGTGACGCGTTCGCGCGGCACGCCAGGAACGCTCCGCGACGTACTGGGTGACATCCGCAGAGAGGCGGAGCAACGACTGCACGCTGTTAACATCGTCCTCGACTGGAGTATCACCGCGGCGCTGCCCGATCCCATGCTCGACAACGAAACGTCGCTGCACTTGCACCGCATTGTTCGCGAGGCGATCAGCAACGTGGTCCGCCACGCTCAGGCGCGGCGATTGCGCATCCGTATCGCGGGCAACAAAGTTCGACTTGCGATCGAAATCACCGACAATGGCAGCGGCTTCAAGTCGGGCAGCCACGATGGTAGCGGCACGCGCACCATGCGAGAACGAGCTGGCGAAATCGCGGCCAGCATTGATTGGGGCAGCGGGACCGAAGGCGGCACCAAGGTGCTGCTGACGCTTCCACTGCCGGCGATACCCGACTGATGGAACCGATTCGATCAGCGTTGGTCATCGATGACCTGCCAGCGAGCTGCGATTGGCTGGCGTCAGCCCTGGAACTGGCGTTTCCAGGCATCGCCACCAACATCGCGGGCAGCCTTGACGAAGCGCGACCATATCTGGACGCCATGCCGGAGCTCGCCTTGATCGATCTCGACTTGCCCGATGGTTCCGGCGTGCGACTGATCGAACGTCTCGCACCAGGCGGCTGCTGCTGCATCGTCGCCAGCGTGTTCGACGACGACGCCCATTTGTTCCCGGCCTTGCACGCGGGAGCACAAGGCTACGTACTCAAGGATCAGTCGCAAGAACAGCTGGCCGACATGCTACGTGGAATCGGCAGCGGCCAGCCAGCACTGTCGCCGTCGATCGCGCGGCGCTTGCTCAAGCACTTCCAGCCGGTACTGCCAGCAAAGGCAGCGCCGACAAGCGTGCTGACCCCACGTGAAACCGATGTGCTGCGTTTGATCGCGCGAGGTCACACTGTCGCCGATGTGGCGCAGCTACTGGCGCTGTCGACACATACCGTGTCGGGTTACCTAAAGGACATCTACCGCAAGCTCAGCGTCCACAACCGAGCGGAGGCAGCGCTGGAAGCGGTGCGCCTGGGATTGATCGGCGATAGCTGAGCGGCGCGTTTGGCATGTGAAATCGCCCGCCGGATTCTCTTCCGGAATCCGTGCGGGCGACACACGCGGTGGGCCGCGCTACAGGTGAATCGATAGAGCTGGATCAGCCGCGCTGGCGACGACGGAACCAGACGCCGGCAGCAGCGAGCAGCCCGCCGAGCAGCGCCAGGCCGACAGGTGGAACGGCGGGAACCGGCTCGTAGAAATACGGAACGCCACCGCCGGGTGGCGGTACGGCGGCCGAACCAAATCCATCGACATAGACATAGCCACCATGACCACTCAGCGCGCACTTGGCGGCGACGACGCGCAGCTCGATCGGACTGCCGATCGAGCCGATAGGCAAGACGACGTCGATGTCCTGGAAATCCAGATATTTGAAACTTCCCGCACCCGTAAGATAGGTAACGCCGGGTTGGCCCGAGTAAGCAAACTGCTCGAACAGCACGGTGCTGGTTGCCATATCCGTGACCGAAACGTAGAAGTATGGCTGCTCATCCGGCGTATGGCCTGGGTCTTCCAACACGGGCGCAAAGGCGAAACGGACATGAGGCATGCCATCGCCTGGATCGATGTCCGCGGCAGTCAAGGTATCGACCTGGGTCATGGTGGTGATCGTTTGGCCACCATTCTCGTCACTTAACTTGGCAGTGAGGGTTCCGGCGCGTGGCAACAGAACCGTTGGCGCGCGCGGGTCGACGATTGCGCCGACGACCGTCGCCGGGCCGGGAGAGGAACCGCTGATGACGATGTTTGCACCGGTAAACGGAGGACTGCCGCTGAGACCCGGGTTGATGCCACCGCCAATCGTCCAACCGGTGTAGTCGCCGGTTTCGAATCCGCCATTGACGTAAATTGCCCAGGCCGGGCTGCTGCCGAGCAGCAATGCGACGCTGGCGGCAAGTGTGCTGCGATGGATGGTCTTGCGCATGATGGTGTCCCCTAGGTGGTTGCGTAAATCGATGGAATCAGTGACTTGCAACGAACTGATATCAATGGAGCTGTTTTGAATCGAGATCGGCAGGACGCACGCCGACATACAAGGTGGTGCCGGGCAGGTCCGCGATGGCCGCAGCAGCAATGGCGCTGCGTTCGCCTGGAGATACCTCCGGCATCAGGTCAAAGGCAATCACCTCGCGTCCGCCGGATCCGGCCAAGGCAAGACGTAGCATCCGCGAAATGCAGGCGCGTCCGCGCACGCAAGCCTGCTGATGTGGTCGGCCCAGTACCTGTCCGCGCCATTCCTCGATCTGAGCTGGCGTAGTTCCAAACGGAAATTTGGCGACGTAGTCGAAACGTGTCGTCACGCCGACCGTGTCGGCGGACGCATGTTGAGGTGCCACGGTTAAGGCCAAGACGATCGCGAATCCAACGGCTACCAATGGACCGAACAGTCGACCTCTATCCAACGAGTTTTGCACCACTGTTGCACGCATCCTCAATTGGCCTCCATGGCGCGCCAAGCGAATTCCCGACGACGGCAAGGACTGGATCGTACGAACAGCGCGGTTACCGCGCAACCCCCCTGTTCAAGGGGTGCGACTCAGAAATAGTGCCTGGCGCGAAGCGGGTCAGATCAACGGTGCAGCATCGCCAGTTCACGTTCGAGGTCAGCCACCGCCGGGTGTCCCGGATCGATGCGCCGTGCAATCGCAAGGGCACGCTCCGCATCGACGCCGCGTCGCTCGCCGATCCGCGTTGCCGCCAGCGCCAGCGAAGCCTGCAGCAGTTCCGAAGTGCTGCGCTGTATGCGTGGATCGTAAGGCGCGAGCTGGCGTATCACTTCAAGTTCCGCCATCGCTGCGGACAGATCGCCATCCGCGAGGCAGTCGCGAAAGCGTTGACGTGCCAGCTCAGCCAGGTCACGCAAGCCGTCCGTCGCGGCAATATTGCCGGGGTCAATCGCGAGCGCAGCGCGGTAGTAGTCGTACGCGCTGGACTGGGGCGGGTCCATCAGAGCACCACGCCGTGCCGCAGCGCGGCCTTGCACCAATAGTTGCCGCACCTGCTCGATATCACCTGCCTTGAGCACTGGCCGTTCGGCGTCAATGTCGCGCGACTCGCGCAAGTCACGCAGGCGAGACTGGGCGAGGCGCAGCTCGCCCAAGCCGGGTTCCAGAGTCGCGACTTGAGCGAGCAATCGGCTGGCAGTTGCGATATCGCGATCCTCAAGGACCGCGTTGGCTCGGACCAGCAGCGCTTTTGCAACGCGGCGCAAGCCGTCTTTCGCCGCACGGTTTGCCGGATCGCTATTCAGCACGCGCCGATAGAGCGTCAGCGCCGAATCATCGCTTTCGCTGACGTCGCCATCGCGCAAGCGTTGCTGTGCGTCGGCAAGCAATTGCGTGTTTTCGTCGCGAATGTTCTGGCGAGCCGCAGCCAAACGACCGCGCAAATCGGCGAGACC
This sequence comes from Dokdonella sp., assembly GCA_049661925.1. Lineage (GTDB taxonomy): Bacteria > Pseudomonadota > Gammaproteobacteria > Xanthomonadales > Rhodanobacteraceae > Dokdonella. The sequence goes on along the minus strand of JBATAQ010000303.1, from coordinate 810 downwards.
GGGGTATTCAGGCAGGTTGCCGGCAAGATCATCGATGCGTGCGGCGACGCTGGCCAGGTCGCCTTTGGCGAGCGCGGCGTCGGCGGCGGCTTCCAGTTGCTTGCCAGCTTTCAGAAGACCGGCCCGGGCAATGGTGGCACCGTGCTCACTGCGCTCGAGTTTACGATACGAAGCGATGGCTCCGTCAGCGCCGATAATCCGCTGCGCTGCGAGCGCTGTCTCGGCAGCTTCAAGTAGTTGCGCCTCGTCGTCGCTCCCTGATTCCGCAGCGGCGATGTCTCGTGTCAGGGCGTCGATATCGGCACCTCCGCCGCGAATATCGCGCGCCGTCGCGACGGCTTTGCGGGCGGCCGGCAGGTCGTTGCGGGCAAGCGCCTCGCGGCCACGCTTCAGTAGCTGTTCTGCCGCCTTGGCCAGCCCGCTGCGGGCGACTTCGTTGTCCTGTTCCAGTTCGCGGGCGCGCCGGAACGACTCCAGCGCGGCATCGTCGCTGCCGTCGATGCGGCCTTCGGCAAGCGCGCGAGTGCCCTGGTCGAGCAGTCGGTTCAATTGCGTCTCCGGCAACAAGGCGCGCAAGCCATTCTGGTTGAACCACGCAGCGCCGACAGCCGCAAGCAGCACCAACACGATCAAGGCCGGCACGAAGGCCGATATCTGCGAACGTTTGCGTGGTCGCGGACGTGGCGGCGCTCGCTGCGCCAGCGCATCGTCCAAGCCATCCAGCGCGCCCAGCTCCGGCTGCTGGCGGGACTCCGGAGCGAGCCAAGGCTCGGCCTGCGCATTGATCGGTTCGACCGCGTCAATCCGGGA
>JBATAQ010000302.1:0-3180 GCA_049661925.1 Dokdonella sp. | reverse complement strand
GTTGATTGCCGATCCGGTCGGCATGGAAGAAAAGCTCAACCAGATCGTCGGCGTCGTCACCTGCGGCCTGTTCGCGCGCCGCCGCGCCGATATCGTGCTGATCGGAGAAGAAGAAATGCGCTGAGTGTTACCGTCAATCGAGTCGCATGAAATCGACCGGCGCGCCATCGTCAAGCAGCTTGCCGCGACCCGGGATCGCCAGGCGATGGCAACGCTCGGCTTTGTCCATATGTAGTACGTGGATCCAGGATGGTTGCGCCGGCTTCGGCGAGGCCGATCAGCGCGTCCCAGAAATCGCGCCGCGATTCCGGGTTCACCGCACTGGTCGGCTCATCAAGCAACAACCAGTCGGGTTCGTGGAATACCGCGCAGGCCAAGTCAAGTCGTTGGCGCTGGCCACCAGACAGTTTTCCCGACATGCGCTTGTCGATCTCGCCCAGCCGATAGCGCACTTCCAATTCATCCATGCGTTGGCGTCTCTTTGCGCCGCGCAAGTCTTGGTCGGTGGCGATGAAGTCGAGGTTTTCGCGCATCGTAAGGTCTTGGTATCGTGAAAACTTCTAGATCATGTAGTCGATCCGGCGTTCAAGTGCCTCCGCGTCGACAAGCCGCTGGCGACCGTCGCGATTCTTCCGACATTCGTCGTCGATCCCGCCCGGTCGTCAGCAGGACACGGCAGGTAGGGAAGCCCGAGCCAGCAGGTTGCCATCGAGATCTTCAAGGAAAATCGTGAAGCCTTCCGTCGCCCAGGGACCGGTGGTGGCCTCGCCCGTAGCCGCCGCGCGCAGCCAAAGCTTCGGCCGCGCCCCGACGTTACGGACCATTAGTTGAATTCGATCAATCGGGGGTCGCTCCACGTTCCAGCGCACCGTGATGGCGGCGGCCGGATCACATAGGCGAAGGACATTGGGAGACAGCGTCAACGACACGCCGGGCATCGGTTCGCGAACACAACCTCCCGAAAGGATGGCGCACGCAAGCAGCAGGAAGCCTGTTAGCCGCTGACTAGCGCATGCGCGCGCCCCCGACCGTCGTGCGATGCTGCCCACACTGGGCATGTATTCATTTGCCACTGGATACTCCATCGGCTTGCTCGGCTTTTTCTTCAAATTGGCCGCTGATCCGGGCGAACGCCGCCTCGTCCAACGCCTTGCGTAACTCTTCGCTGGAAAACCCTGGAAGACTGTCGGAGTCATCCGACACCAGCCGTGCTCCCAGTTTGCCGACGAGCGGGAAGTAGTCATCGTCGTCGAGGCCTGACTGGTGCAACAGCACACTCGGCAGCATCCATGAAGCGATCGTCAAGTCGGATCGGGCGACTGATGGTGCCGCGCTGTCGATCATCAGCCAAAATGTCGGTTGCTTCACCGGATCACGATCATCGGCAAATCCAAGTTCGTCATAAACGCGCCGGAAGCCAGGCAGATGGTCGCCATAAACCACCAGAATGCTGCGTCTCTTGCGCTGTTTGAGGATGTCGAGAAGGCGTCCCAGTTCGCGATCAGCGTGGGCCGCATGATAGAGGTAGTTCTGGAGTTCGCGCCGGCCCTCCGTTGAGAGCGACGCTGGAACTTTGATCGAATCGCGTTCCTCGGGCCGGGCAACCGGGTTGCTGTCGAACGGGCCATGTCCTTCGATCGAAATCGCGAAAATAAAGTGTGGATCGGTCGATTCCTTCAACAGCCCAGTTACTTCGTCGACCAGTGCGTGGTCGGATATGTAGTAGCCGTCGCGAGCGGCGCTTTTGGGGAAATCCTCCAGCGTCACGAACTGCTGAAACCCCATGCGCTTGAAGACCCGTTCGCGTCCCCAGGTGGCGGCGTTGTTTGGATGCACGGCGATGGTCCGATAACCATGCCGATCCAACTCGCTGGCGACACTTCGCAAGTCACCGTTGTCCAATTCCAGATACGGATACGAAACGTTCGGAAGGGCGCTGAGCGGAATGCCGGTGAGTGCTTCGAATTCCGTACGAATGGTGCCGCCGCCGAACGTAGGAACCTCCAGCGGCCCTCCCGTTCCGCGTTTGAGCAACTCGCGCAGTCGTGGCAGGACGTCGCCGATCTGTCCGGCCTGCTTGAGGAGATTGGGATCGAACAAGGATTCGGCCTGGACCATGATGAGGTCGGGCAAGTCATCGCGCGGCGTGGCCGGATGATGGACCACTGGAGCCGGAATACCAGTCCATTTGCTCCGGACCGGCAGTCGCCAGTTGCCGATCATTTGGCTGTTGGCGCTGACCAGGCTACCGATAAGTCCGGCGTGCAACACACTTCGTACGGGCGAGAACGCTTCAAAGCGCAACGTGGTCTTGTCGTACAGAGGAAGCGGCTTTCCGCTGATCATCCATGTGCCCGATACGGCCACCACCGCGGCCAAGACCACGCTGCCCATACCGAAGCGTTTGATGACCGGCTTCTCACGGAGCAGCAACCACAGCCATACCAACACGGCCAGCGCCAGCCACAAGACGAGCGAACTATCGACATAGTGCCAAGCAATGTTGGCCAAGCCTTCAGCGTGGCGGACCATCGCCAAATCATGGATGGTGACCGGCGCAGCCAGCAAGTCCAGCTTGATGGCGCTGGCGCGAAACAGCAGGGCCTGCAGCCCAAACGCCAGCAACATCGAGGCGTACAACCTTCGTGTTACGACGAGAAATGTGGCCGCCAACAGAAGACCGGGCATCGCGTTGACGACCAGCAGGACAGGGCGGTAGGCGATGACGGCGGGGAGATCGAGCGCCGCGCGATCCAGTGCCCAGGTGCCGATCGCGAAACACAATACCAGTGCGAGTAAGGCAGCCACCAACGCCAGCGCTGCGAGGCAGCGCTGGAGGCCTGTTCTGCCTCGTCGATCTTCGTCGAGTTCGTGGATGACGCGCGCTCCGTTTTCGATTGGCGGCCACCATTCAAGCGGGGCAAGCCGGATCATCATGCTTAGAGCGCGACCGATGCGCACAAGGTCACCAGCAGACCCTGGCCTGCCGAATTTTATATGGGCAAAGGTGGCAAATCAATTCGACGACGTCGATTGCGGATCTTTTGCCGTCTGGCGGATTCAACTCTCAAGTGCACCACTCAACGCCAAGAAGAGGCACAGGCACGATAGCCTGTGCAACTTCACCGGCAAGTGGAGCCGCACATGAGCTACACGCACCTGAGCCAAGCCGAACGCTAC
>JBATAQ010000301.1:0-9061 GCA_049661925.1 Dokdonella sp. | reverse complement strand
CGCCGCGCGCACTTCACGATCCGCGTCGAAGAGGACATCGCCATCGCGCCATTCCTGATCGAAGGCGAGGAAGCGCGTTCCGCACGTGAGTTGACACGCTTGCTGCACGATTATTTCGAGACGACCTGATCTCATCGAGATCGCCAGTACAGCGGCTGGAGTTCACCGATGGCGGGTCAGTCGTTATGATGTCGGCCCGGCTGAACCGACCACGGAATACCGAATGACCAGCGCCGCTCTGCAACTGGAAATCAAGCAACTGATCATCGATGCGCTGAATCTGGAAGACATAAAACCAGATGACATCGACGCCAGCGCGCAACTTTTCGGGGATGGGCTGGGGCTGGACTCAATCGATGCGTTGGAGCTGGGCCTGGCCTTGCATACGCGCTATGGCGTGACGCTGTCGGCCGATTCGGCGGAATCACGCACCCATTTCGCCAGTGTCGATGCGCTGGTTGCCTTTGTTGAATCGGCGCCCGCCAAAGCCTCGCCACCGGCATGAATCGCGACAGGGGGAAATCGCACGCATGACCCAGCAAGAAATTTTCGAACGACTATCGTCGATCCTGCAGGAAACCTTCGACATTGCGCCCGAGCGCATCAGCCCGCAGGCGCGCCTCAATGAAGACCTCGACATCGACAGCATTGATGCCGTTGACCTGATCGTGAAACTGCGTCCTCTGATCGGCAAGCGCCTGCAGCCGGAAGCATTCAAGAACGTGCGCACTTTGCAGGATGTGGTTGATGCGCTGCATACCCTGATCATCCAGCCCGACTAGGGATGCTCTGAACAAGTACACACAGGCGGCATGATGTTCGAAAGGTTCTCAGATCGACGTGCGTGGTGCCTTGCAGGCTGGCCGCCTGGACAAACCGCGCGCGTCGATCTCAGGGCCTTTCGGACATCACCCCGTCATTTAGACTCAACATGCTGGGCCGATCTGTCTGCCCGCAGCTCCGCGTTGCACCGCCTCGCCAGACGTCCAGTCTGCCTTCGGCGACGCGCCTTGATCTGCGGGCAGTCAGATCGGTGACGCCTGTGTGTACTTGTTCTGAGCATCCCTAGATGGCGGCTGCCGTCCGAAAGCCTGCGTTGCTGATTGTTGCTGCGTTGACCGTTGCCTACCCCCTGCTGGTCTGGTTCGGCATGGGTAAGGTCGCGCCTGCGTGGCTCGCCCTGTTGCTGGTGGTGGTGGCAGGGTTGCGCGCTTTGGCGACAAGGCAACCCATCTGGTTGGTCGCTGCCGGCGGTGGCCTGCTGCTCGCGGTCGCTGCCGCTTTCGGTGATAGCGTGCTGCCGTTGAAGTTCTATCCTGTGCTGGTCAATGCGGTGTTGCTGGCCGTTTTCGCGATCAGCCTGGTTCACCCGCCCAGCGCGATCGAACGCCTCGCGCGCCTGCAGGAACCCGACCTGCCGGACTCGGGTGTGCGCTACACGCGAAGGGTAACTCAGGTGTGGTGCGGCTTTTTCATCGTCAATGGCAGCATCGCGCTAGCCACTGTGCTGTGGGCCAGTGATGCGGTGTGGGCGCTCTACAACGGTTTGATCGCCTATTTGTTGATGGGACTGCTGTTCGCGGGTGAATGGCTGGTGCGCCGGCGTGTTCGTGCGGCGCAGGCATGAGTGGTTCCGTCGATATTGTCGTCAACGGCGAGCCGCGCATCGTCACGCTGGCAAAGCAGCGCCTGTCGCTAACCGCGATCAACCTTGCATTGCTAAACAGCGATCTGGTTGACGATTCTCGTTCCGTTCTACTCGACGAATCCCGCTCGAGACTCGGTGTGGTCGTCGTTCCCAGTGCACGAGGTTGGGCGCTCGTCGATGCGCAAGGTCGTCGCGCCTGCAAGGAAAATCTGCGCGGCCTTCTCGCCGCGAGCATCGAAATCAGCGTGCGTCCCGAATGCTGGCGGCTGGTTTGGGCGTTGCCGCAGAACGAGCAAGGCAAGACGACCGATGCCGCCGCGCAGGCGCTGTTCGACCCACGTCGGCCCTATGCGCGACTGATTGATCGGCAAGGCGACTGCGTCACCCTGGCGGTCGAAATTGATCCTGCATCGCCCTATTTCGAAGGCCACTTTGATCGGGCCGCCGTGCTTGCCGGCGTGGTCCAGGTCGAGTGGGCGGTGCGCTTCGGCCGCGAATTGTTCGGCATCGGCGATGATTTCCGATGTATGGAAGCGCTCAAGTTCCAGAAGGTCGTTCGTCCCGGCGATGCGGTCGAAGCAACGCTGGAATGGAACCGGGAACGCGCCACGCTCACCTTTGGCTTCTCATCGCAGGCCGGCCGACATTCAAGTGGTCGCATCATGTTCGGAGCGATAGCGTGACGCGCTCGGACGTGGTCGTCATCCCGGTCTACAACCACGGCGCCGCGATTGGCGCAGTGGTCGCCGATGTGCGTGCGCATGGCCTGCCGCTGATACTGGTCGATGATGGCAGCGAGCGGACGTGCGCCGCGGTGCTCGATGCACTCGCCGCGAACGACGCCGCGACTGACCTGGTGCGACTGCAAAGCAACCAGGGCAAGGGGGGCGCGATGATGGCCGGCCTGCGTCACGCGGCAGCGCTGGGTCACAGCCATGCGCTGCAGATCGATGCCGACGGCCAGCACGATCTCGCCGACATTCCGGCTTTCCTGCAACAGTCGCAGCTCAACCCCGAAGCGGTCATCTGCGGCTGCCCGATCTTCGATGACTCGGTTCCGAAAAGCCGTCTATACGGTCGGTACGCCACACACGTCTGGGTCTGGATCAACACTTGGTCGTTTGCGATCACCGACTCGATGTGCGGCTTTCGGGTCTACCCGCTGGCCCCTGTCGTGAAACTGATCGACGAGGTGCGCATTGGTCGACGCATGGATTTCGATGTCGAGCTGATGGTGCGCCTGTGTTGGCGTGGCGTGGCCATCATCAACCAGCCGACCCGTGTCAGTTATCCCAGCGATGGCGTATCGCACTTCAATCTGCTGGACGACAACCTGCGTATCACCGCCATGCATACGCGACTGTTCTTCGGCATGTTGTTGCGTTCACCGGTGCTCTTATGGCGCACGCTGAAGCAATGACGAAACCATCGCAACCGCAGCACTGGGCCGACATGGGCGAGAGTACGTCGGTGGCCGGCATCTGGTTGCTGTATTGGGTGCATCGCCTGCTCGGTCGTTGGCCGTTTCGGATCTGCGTCTATCCCGCCGTGTTAGTGCACTGGGCGCTGAATCCGCGTTTGCGTGCTGCGTCGCTGCAATACCTGCGTCGCGTCGAAGCAGCGACGCAGGCGATCGGGCATGAGCCTGGTGTTATCGACAGTCTTCGCCATGTCGGCCTATTCGCCGAATCGATGCTCGACAAATTGCTGGCGGCGTCCGGTCGCTATCGCATTACTGACGTAGAGACGGAAGGCCGCGAACCGCTCTACGAAGATGCCGCCGCCGGTAAAGGCGGACTGATGGTGGCTGCGCACATGGGTTGCCTCGAAATCGGTCGCGCGATAGCGGAACATCGCGGCACGGTGCGCCTCAATATCCTGGTGCATACCCGTCACGCGGTGCGCTTCAACCGCTTGTTGCGACGGCTTAATCCCGACAGTGACGTCAACCTGATTGAAGTCACCGAGATTGGCCCGGAGTCGGCCGTGCTGCTTGCGGACAAGGTGGCCAACGGTGAATACGTCATCATCGCCGGCGATCGCGTTCCGGTGTTCGCCAGCCAGACCGTCGACGTTGATTTCCTCGGCCATCCGGCACCATTTCCATCTGGCCCCTGGGTATTGGCCAGCCTGTTACGCTGCCCGGTCTGGTTCATGGGCTGCATCCATTCCGGCGACAGCTACATGATCCGGTTCGTGCGACTGTGCGATCGCGTGGTGCTGCCGCGCGGCGCGCGCGAAGCCGCCATCACGCAGTTCGCAGCACGCTATGCCGACGAAGTCACCGCGTTGTTGCGGCGTTCCCCGTACGATTGGTTCAACTTTTTCCCGTTCTGGGATCAAACGCATGTCCAGCGACACCGACCTGATGGACTCTGATCGCACTGAACCGGATCGTCCGCCGCGCGAATCGCGCCAAAGAACGGGCCTTGAACGGCCACCCATGAGCACGCACGATTTCAGCCACGAAACCACGCTGGCACCAGCCTTCCACGACCTCGATCCGATGGACGTGGTCTGGCATGGCAACTACGTGAAATACCTTGAGCTCGCGCGCTGCGAAGTGCTCGCCAAGTACGGCTATGACTACCCCGACATGGCCGCTTCGGGTTATGCCTGGCCCATCGTTGACATGCGATTGAAATACGTGAAGCCGGCACGATTTCGGCAGTCGCTGACGATCCGCGCCAGCATCGTCGAATGGGAAAACCGCTTGAAGATCAACTACGTTATTCGCGATACACAAACCGGCGTAACCCTGACCAAGGCCCACACGATCCAGGTGGCCATCGACTTGAAGTCCGGCGAAATGCTGTATCTCTGCCCGCCGGTTCTGTGGCAAAAACTGGGAGTTGCATCATGATGATGATCCGATGCCTTGCCACGCTTTGCCTGTTGTTCGCGATGCCAGCGCACGCTAGGGTTGATCAGAGCAACCCTCACGACGATGTGGTCGCGGCGGTCAAGGCGCAGCTGGAACAGCCGAATGTGCTGCGCGGCATCTTCGAGCAGAGCAAGCAGATCGAAGGCTTCAGCAAGCCGCTGTTGTCGAGCGGCGATTTCATCGTCTCACGCGAACGCGGCGTGCTCTGGCGCACGGCCAAACCTTTTCCCAGCGTGCTCAAGCTGACCCGTGACGAGATCGTCGCCAGCCAGGGCGATGCGGTCACGTTTCGCTTGAGTGCGGACAGCGAGCCCTCGGTACGCATCATCAACGGCCTGATGTTTTCGCTGTTGAACGGCGACGTCGCCGCGCTCGACAAGCAGTTCGCGATCAGCGGCACGACTGCAGTGGAGCAGTGGTCGCTCGATCTGAAGCCGAAACAGGCGGCCTTCGCGAAACTGATTCGTGCAATTGCGCTCAAGGGCGATGCGCACGTTCGGGGAATCGCCATCGACGAAGCCAATGGCGACAAGACCCAGATTCGTTTCAGCGATCAGGTCAGCGTTCCGGCGACGCTGAGCGCAGACGAGCTGGAACGCTTCAAGTGAGTCGCGTCGAATAACCAACGTGGCCGCTTCCGACCATCGACTCATTCGCACGCTCGCACTCGTCTGGCTGCTGCTGGTGCTCGCGATCACGGCGCATAACGCGTGGCTGTGGACCGGGGACCGGCTAGAGCTGGAAACCGATGTGCTGGCGATGCTGCCGCAGGATGATCGCGAACCGGATGTCGCCGAAGTCACACGCGCGCTGGCTGACGCGGGCGCGCGGCGAATCGTCGTCCTCGTCGGTGCCGATTCGGCCGCTGCATCGCAACGCGCAGGCGATGCCTACGCTGCGGCGCTGGCCGATTCACCCGTCGATGTTCGCTACCGAATAGAAGATGAAACGGCGTCGGACTGGCTTGATTTCTTCACGCCATACCGACGCGGCTTGCTGAGTGCTGCGCAAAGACAGGATCTGAAATCATCAGCGCCGGCTGAGCTTGCAAACCGCGCGGTGCAAGCCTTGTATCGACCGATGGCAATGCCACGCATCGGAAGTTGGGCCAGCGATCCACTCAACCTTTTTGGCGCCTGGTTGGCTGCACGTGCAAAAGATAGCCCGATTCGTGTCGACAATGGTCGCTTGAGTCTCGTCGCTGGCGAACATCACTACGCAGTGCTGATGCTGGAAAGCCGTGTGTCGGCGTTTGCGAGCGGGGACCAATCGCGACTGGTCGAGTCGATGCAAGTCGCGCGTGCTGCAGCGATCAAGGCGACGCCCGATGCCGACGTACTCAGCGTCGGCGTTCCACTTTATGCCTCCGCCGCCGCTGAGCAAGCGCAGCGCGAAGTGCACACGATTGGCGTCGGCTCGTTTCTCGGCATCCTGTTGCTGACCTGGTTTGCATTCAGCGCGATCCGGCCGCGCTTGCTGGTGATGTTGTCGATCGCGATCGGACTCGCGACGTCGATTTCGGTTTGCGTTCTGGTGTTCGGCAAGCTGCATCTGATTACCGTGGTATTCGGTGCAACCCTGGTCGGCGTCGCTGAAAACTACGGCAGCAACTGGTTCAGCAATCGCATCGGCTGCCCGCCCGAACAGCGCTGGACCATGCTGCGCGAACAGTGGCCGACGATGGCGCTGGCGATGGCGACGACAGTGATCGGCTACGCGCTGCTTGCACTGACGCCATTCCCCGGCCTGCAACAGATCGCGTTGTTCTCGGCGACCGGATTGATCGCAGCGTTCCTCACCGTGTTGCTGTGGTTTCCCTTCCTCGACACGCGCTCGATGCACTTCTCGCGATTCGCCGCATGGATCGGTGGCTTGCGCGCGCGCTGGCCGAGGGTGCAGGGTGGCCGATGGAGTTTTGCCTTCAGCGCCGTCGGCGCGGTCGTGCTGATGGTCGGTGCGCTGCGCCTGCAACCCAACGACGATATTCGCTTGTTGCAAAATTCACCTGCGAATTTGATTGCGGACCAGCGTCGACTCAACGACCTGCTCGATCTTCCCAGCCCTGCACAGTTCTTCATTGTCAGCGGTCTCAATGCGGAAGCCGTTTTGCAACGTGAAGAAGCGTTGGCGACACGTTTGGACGAGGCGATTGCCAACGGCGATCTGCGCGGTTATCAGGCGATCTCCAATTGGGTGCCATCACGACAGCGCCAGGGCGAGAATGCTGCGTTGTTCGGTCGCGTCATCGACGGCGAACGGGGTGTGCTGGTACTGGCCTCTCAACAGCTCGGCGAGGCTGTCGAAACACCTACCGCAACAACAGACACATTGCTGACGATTTCGCATTGGCTTGCCGCGCCGGTTTCCGAACCGCTGCGTCATCAATGGTTGGCTGACTATCGTGGTGGCGTCGCCAGCGTCGTGTTGTTGCGTCCGCCGAGCGGCATCGCAGGCGCATACGCGACGACGAAGCTTGCCGCACTCTCCGACACGGCCAACGGCATGCGCTACGTCGACAAGGTGTCGGAGATTTCGAGCTTGATGCAGCGCTACCGCGTGCGCATGGGCTGGATTCTTGCGATCAGCTACCTGCTCGTTTTCGTGGCCCTGTCGCTGCGCTTTGGCCGACACGCATGGCGTGCATTGCTGCCGACGGCGCTGGCAAGTGCACTCACGCTCGCGCTGATCGGCTTGCTTGGCGAACCGCTGCAACTTTTCAACATGCTCGCGTTGTTGCTGATCCTCGGCATGGGCGTCGACTACGGCATCTTCCTGCTCGCCCAGCCACAACGCGATCTGGTGCGGCCCTTCCTCACCATCACACTGGCAGCGATTTCTACCCTGCTCGCATTTGGCCTGCTTGCGCTCTCCGGCACACCAGCGCTGCATGCGTTCGGCCTTACCATGCTGTTCGGCATCGGCCTGGCCTGGCTGCTGACGCCGATGTTCATGCCGCGCGAAAACGACGAAGTCCCGTCGCAACCCGGCTTTTGACGCGCTCGTTTCGCCTCGCAACGATGCCGGACGTTTTCTCGTCGCGGCGCGCTGCATCGCGCACTGCCTGCGTCGATTTACCTCGCGCATGGCAGTCGATTCGGCAGACCATTACATGATTCACGCGCGACAGGTGCTGGATATAATCGGGTCGTCCATATTTCTGGAAATCGCGTGCCTCCTTCGCTGCCACTGTCGCCTATGGCTCCGCTCTCCATACGCGCATACACCGCCACTACCGCCGTGGGACGTGGACGCGCAGCGCTGTTTTCCGCGCTGCGCGAAGGTCGCAGCGGTCTGCGTCGCAACGACTTCGGTCCCGATCCGCTGGACTGCTGGATCGGCCGCGTCCAAGGAATCGAGGACGCGCCGCTGCCGACGCAGTGGGCGCAATGGGAGTGCCGCAACAACCGCCTGGCCTGGCTGGCGCTGCAGCAGGACGGCATGCTCGGGTCGGTCCAAGAAATGATCTCCGCTCACGGCGCCGAGCGCGTGGCGGTGGTAATGGGTACCTCAACCGCGAGCATCGGTGCCAGTGAAGAGGCCTATACTCGTCTGGTTGGCGAAGGCGATGCGCGATGCTTCCCGGAAGACCTGGATCGCCCGATCGTGCACACGCCGCATTCGCTGGGCAACTTCGTGCAGCAGGCCACCGGCTTGCGTGGCCCGTGCATTACGGTCGCTACTGCATGTTCGTCCAGTGCCAAGGTATTTGCGCAGGCCGCGCGGCTGATCCAGTCGGGCCTGGCCGATGCCGCCTTGGTCGGTGGCGTGGACACCCTGTGCGGCAGCGTGCTGTTCGGGTTCAACGCGTTGCAGTTGGTGTCACCCGATCCGTGCCGGCCGTTCGATGCGACCCGCGTCGGTCTGTCGCTGGGCGAAGCCGGCGGCTTTGCCGTGCTGGAACGTCCAGTCGAGAGTGATCGCGACCTGCAACTTCGCGGCTACGGCGAGTCCAGCGATGCTCACCACATGTCCGCGCCGCACCCCGAAGGCGTCGGCGCCAAGCTGGCCATGCGCGATGCGCTGGCGCGAGCCGGTATCGATGCCAGCGAGGTCGGCTACCTCAACCTGCACGGCACGGCCACGCCGGCCAACGACTCGGTCGAGGCGAGCGCGGTGGCCAGCATGTTCCCGGCCGGGTTGCATGCCAGTTCGACCAAGGGCTGGACCGGCCACACCCTGGGCGCGGCGGGCATCGTGGAGTCGGTGATCGCCCTGCTGGCGCTGGCCGAGGGCGAGCTGCCCGGCACGCTCAACAGCAGCGTGCCCGACCCGGCCTGTGGTCCGCAGATCCGCTTTGCCGGCGAGAGCCGGCCGATCCGCTATTCAATGAACAACTCCTTCGGCTTCGGCGGCAACAACGCCTCGCTGGTGTTCGGACGCGCATGAGCAGCCAGGGCGCCCCCACCCTCGAAGCCAGCATTGCCGGCGTCGGCTTCTGGACACGCGGCCTGCCCGACTGGGAATCGGCGCGCACCTTCGTCACCGCAGGCACGCTGCCCGCCGACGCGCCCACCCGGCCATCACCACAG
>JBATAQ010000300.1:0-2871 GCA_049661925.1 Dokdonella sp. | reverse complement strand
TTGGTGAGGTGGTCGGGAAGTTCAATTGGTGCTGTCATGCGTACTGCCTGATGAGCAATCACTACCATCTGGTGATCGCGACGGCGGACGGCAATTTGTCGAAAGGGATGCGCCAACTCAATGGCGTTTTCACGCAATGGAGCAACCGCCGCCACCATCGCACGGGTCATCTGTTCCAGGGGCGCTACAAGGCGATACTGGTCGATGCCGACAGCTATCTGCTGGAATTGACCCGTTACGTGGTGTTGAATCCGGTGCGTGCGCACATGGTGGACTCGCCCGCCAGGTGGCCATGGAGCAGTTATCAAGCCGTCATCGGTGAGGCGGATGCGCCGAACTGGCTCGAGACCGATGGACTCCTTGCGCAGTTTGGAGCCCGTCGCGCGCGAGCCGTGGCGGCTTACGAGAAGTTTGTGCATGAGGGGATGGAGGGCGAGTCGATCTGGAAACATCTGAACCGTCAGGTATTCCTCGGTGACGATGCTTTTGTCGCTGGCGCACACCAACGAGCCGGGCAGCGGCCAGATGACATCAACATTCCGCGCGCTCAGCGGCGGCCGCCCGCTGAGCCATTGAAGACGATTGCAAAAGCCCACCCGGATCGCGATGCCGCCATGCGGGCGGCGTGGGCGACCGGTGAGTACAGCTATACGCAGATCGCTGCCTACTTCGGCGTTCATTTCACCACGGTCGGGCGAATCGTCCGCCGGGCCATCTAGATGCCCAGATGCAATGATGCTAGACCTGACCCCTTGCTGGCTCTAGACCTGACCCCTTGCTGGCTGCTGTTCTGACCCCTTGCTGTTCTGCTGTTCTGCTTCAACCCGGTCGACTATGCGCACAAGCTCGCCTTCAGTTGCGAGGCGTATCCGCGCGCCAGCGAACCCGGCAAGACCTGGGTCTATCACACTGCCGACACCTATCTGCTCGGCGCAGCCCTGAACAATCTGCTCAAGCAACAACCCGGTCGAAAAGGGCAAGACATCTTCAAGGACATCGTCGATGCCGATATCTACGCACCGCTGAAACTCAGCCCGACCGCCCGCATCAGCCGTCGCACTGTGGATCGACGTCACCCACACTTATGGCATGTGCAAGCACATCCCGGTAGAGCTAGCGTGAGGCTCTTCGGTCAAATTCAGCCATTGTGAACCAATATGGTGTTGCGCATCCTTCGCAAAGCAAGTCTTGTTCTGGTGGCGCTGCTGCTCCTCGCATGTGCGTGGCTCTTGATCGGGCTCATGCGCCCGCTCGATACCATCCCGATGTTTGGCCTGGGCAATCGCCCCATCGCGATCATCAATGTGTCGGTAGTCGACGTGGCCTCCGGGAAAACCTTAGGCGGCAGGACAGTCTTCATCGAGAACAAGGTCATCAGCTGGATGGGTCCTGCCGATGAATTCGAGGTTCCAGTCGCTGCGCAACGGGTGGACGGCACAGGAAGGTTCCTGGTCCCTGGCCTCTGGGATTCCCATGTGCACACGCTCGAGCACTCGCCGCGCTTTCACTTCCCGCTGCTGATCGCCCATGGCGTCACCTCTATTCGCAACTTGGGTGACGGGTGTTCATGGAGCACGGATGTCGGCTGTGTCCCTGACCAGGTTGAATGGTCGACACAAGGCGAAGGCGCCGGCCAGCTGCTTCCGTACTCGGCTGTTGCCGCCAGCTATCACTTCGAGGGCTCCGGGGATGTCGTCGGGAGCGCCGAACGGGTGGGCGTCTTGGTCAACCGCGGCGATACGCTGATCAAGCTCCAGCTCGATGATGAAGTCGAGCCTGCCGTTGTCCACGCCATTGTCGTCGAGGCAAGGAGGCTTGGTATCCCCGTTGCAGGCCATCTGCCCGCGTCCATCGATCTGCTCGATCCGTTGTTCGACGGAATCGCAAGCATCGAGCATGGCAACGAGTTGCTGGATCAATGCGAGATGCAGGCGACCAAGGCGCATTCCGATGGTGTTGTTGCCGGCTGCGCCACGCTGCTTCGGACGCTAGCGGCCAGGCGAACGGCATTCGTCCCGACCTTCGTTGCGTCGACCGGACAGGATGCGCTGCTGGGAACGAACCGGCGCGTCGAGGACGAGCGGAGGCAATACTCACCCCAGGTCATCGCTTCGGTATGGACGGTCTATCGCTCACTCCACGCCGCAGGCATGGATGCGGATGACCGCAGGCTCGCGCAAGGGCGTCACCAACTGGCGATGGAGCTGGCTTTGCTCGCACATGCATCCGGCGTGCCCGTGCTTGCGGGGACCGACGCGTTGGACCCCTTCGTGCAGCATGGTGCATCCCTGCACGACGAACTCGAGATGCTCGTCGAGGCTGGATTCTCCAACGCAGATGCCTTGCGTGCCGCGACCCAGGTTCCCGCAGAATTCCACGGGCTTTCCGGGAAGAGTGGCCAGGTCATCGCTGGTGCCCGGGCTGACCTGATCCTGCTGCGTGAAGATCCGCTACAGAGAATCGGCGCGACCCGGGCAATCGATGCCGTTCTCAAGGACGGCATCTACTTCGACGCAGCGGAACTGGCACGGCTACAGGCTTTTGCCCGCGAACAGTCCAACAGCCATGCGCTCAATGCGCGGCTGTGGTGGGCGCTGTTGGGAGGCTAGCCGGCCGCAGGAACCGTGCCTCACACTCCCCGGCCGGCTGTACAAATAGCCCTGCCTCTCGTGAGGAAGCCCGGGTCAGAGTCTGAGGTGTCCCAGCGTTTATTCGAGCAGGATCCAAGAACGGCAAGAACGGGGTCAGGTTCACTTACCGCGCGTCAGGCCTTGAGCCGGTTTTCCAGATCGGGTTCCGATTCAACCACGAACTCCTCGCCGATCTTCCGGTGCTGCATCAGCCCTGATTCGACCGAACCCGGAAGATTAG
>JBATAQ010000299.1:0-8608 GCA_049661925.1 Dokdonella sp. | reverse complement strand
GTCTTGCGCCAAAGAAAAACGGCCGCACAAGGCGGCCATTTTTCTTGGAGGCGATAGTTGTGAAACAATCGCTCGTACGAGCGCTTGTTTCAAGCCTGGTGCAATTACTTCTTTTCAGCAGCTTCTTTCTTGGCGTCCATGGTTTCCTTGGACGTTTCAGCGGCGGCGTCGACGGCGTCTTCGGCCTTGTCCATTGCCGTGTCGGCAGCGTCGGCGGCCTTGTCGGCGGCGTCGCCAGCGGCTTCCTTCATCTGCTCGCCGGCGGCGGTCATGCTGGCGGCGGCGTTGCTGGTGGCTTCACCAGCAGCCATGGCGGCTTCACCGGCCGCTTTCTGCGTATCTGCTGCAGCGTCTTGTACTGCCTTGGCGCTGCTCATCGCAGCGTCGTCGGCGGCCTGCTTGGCGGCTTGCGACGCCTGGTCGGCGGCTGCCTTGGCGGTGTCAGCGGCTTCCTGAGCCTTTTGCTGCGAGTTGTCACTGCACGCGCCCAAGGCGAGAACGATGGATGCGGCGATCACGATATTACGAATATTCATCTTGATACCCCTGGTTGGAAGATGTGGAGGATGACGCTTCATTACTTCGGTGAAACACGACGATGATCCGTCGCCAGCCGCAGCAACGCAAGTTTGCCGCTGAACCTAAAGCATTTCAATCGCGATGGCGGTGGCCTCGCCGCCACCGATGCACAACGACGCGATACCCTTTTTGCCGCCGCGATTGCGCAAGGCATTGATCAGGGTGACGACCAAGCGGGCGCCCGACGCGCCAATCGGATGACCGAGCGCACAGGCTCCGCCATTCACGTTCAGCTTTTCATGGGGGACGCCGAGCTCCTTCATTGGTGCCATGGCGACGACGGCAAACGCTTCGTTGACTTCAAACAGGTCGACGTCTTCAACGCTCCAGCCGACCTTGTCGAGCAAGGTCTTCATCGCACCAATCGGTGCCGTCGTGAACCATTCCGGTTCGTGAGCGGCCGTGCTGTGGCCGACAATGCGCGCAATCGGCTTGCAGCCGAGCTTCTTGGCGGTATCGCTGTCGGTGATGACCACGGCCGCGGCACCGTCGGAAATGCTTGAGGAACTCGCTGCGGTAACGGTGCCATCCTTGCGGAAAGCGCCACGCAAGGTCGGGATCTTGGCAGTATCGGACTTGCCCGGTTGTTCATCGATGGCAAATTCCACGTCCCCCTTGCGCGTGCTGACCTTGACCGGAACGATCTCGCCATCGAACGCGCCGGATTTCTGTGCGGCAAGGGCGCGGTTGACCGATTCAATGGTGTAGGCGTCCTGCGCTTCGCGGGTGAAACCGTACTTGTCGGCAGTGGCTTCAGCGAATACACCCATCGACTGGCCGTCGTAGGGGTTGGTCAGGCCGTCCCACGCCATGTGATCGACGAACTTGCCTTCGCCATAGCGGATGCCGGTGCGCACGTTGGCCATGTGCGGGGCGTTGGTCATCGACTCCATGCCGCCCGCAACAACGACGGTGGCCGAACCCGCCTTGATCAGGTCGTGGCCGAACATGATCGCTTTCATGCCCGAGCCGCATACCTTGTTGATGGTGGTGCAGCCGACGGTGTTCGATATCCCTGCCGCCAATGCCGCCTGGCGCGCCGGTGCCTGACCGAGATTGGCCGGCAGCACGCAGCCCATGATGACTTCGTCGACCTTGTCGCCAGCGACGCCGGCTTCAGCGAGGGCGCCGCGCATGGCGGTCGCTCCCAGCGTCGGCGTCGGAACGCCGGTGAACTGACCAAGCATCGAGCCGATGGCAGTGCGCTTGGCTCCGAGGATGACGATATCGGACATGGATATGGACTCCGTATTTGATGGTTTGGGGCCCGTGTCGCGGCGCGAACGGGCCGAATACTCTACAACACCCGGCGTTGTGTCCGTGTTTGCCGCGCCGAGTTCAGGCCGTCTGCAAGGTGTTTCGCGGAAATTCCAGAGTGCTGCTGCACGCGCGGAATGGGCCACGGTCAATCCACTGCCACCCACCCAGCGCTTCATCAACCATGCCGACTGGTTGGTGCGCGGCATCAGGCAAATCTCTTTCAGCGCGACCGTCGGCGAAAAACCCTACGACAGCGAGTGCATTCGCGGTTTCAAAGTACGCGTCATGACGCACGAGGTGAACGTCCGACCTTGCTGAACACGCGTTCGGGAAGTCGCCAATGTGGGTGAGTTCACGCTAGGGCAACTCATAAAGGCGCATGATGTGGCATCCGTAACCCGTTCTTGCGCGTAGAGGTGATTGCATCGAGGCATTTATTGCAACAAGGTCGAGTCGAGGAGGGAATGATGAAACGTAGCCCAACTGAACGTATCGCCCGCAGCCAGATTGGTGAGTTCACGCAGAGCGCACGCTATCTGGCGCGTGAGGCGAAATTGAAGATGGATCGCAACGCTGGAAATTCCACCGGTGTCACCCTGTTGGCCATGGAAGGTCGCATCTATGCACCGCTGAATGAGTCAGGTATCGCCGCGATGGCGATGCTGCGCTGGCCATCCTGCATCATTGGCACATACACACGTCGCGCGGTCATCGCCGACATTGCCGAAGACATTGAATCGGTAATGATTGCCGCCTGATCGGCGTCGCCGGTTTTATGGTCCGGTCGCGTCCGTCGCGGCCGGGCATTGTCGCTTCAGACTTTGTAGTAATCGCGATACCACTCGACGAACCGCGCGACGCCAACATCGATGCCGGTGTCCGGATGGTATCCGGTATCTCGACTCAGCTCTTCGACATCGGCGTATGTATCCGGTACATCGCCCGGCTGTAATGGAAGCAGTATCTTTTCCGCAGTACGGCCCAGGCATTTCTCGATGACGGCGATGTAGTCAGCCAGCTTGACCGGATTGTTGTTGCCGATGTTGTAGACGCGATATGGCGCACTCGAACTGGCTGCAGTCGGCAGCATCGGGTCATACGCCGAGTCCGGCCCTGGCACCCGGTCCAGCGTGCGAATCACGCCTTCGACAATGTCGTCCACGTAGGTGAAATCGCGCGTGTGATTGCCGTGGTTGAACACCTCGATCGGTTCACCGGCCAGAATCTTGCGGGTGAACAGGAACAGCGCCATGTCGGGCCGACCCCATGGACCGTAGACCGTGAAAAATCGAAGTCCGGTCGTGGGCAAGCCGTATAGATGGCTATACGTGTGCGCCATCAGCTCGTTGGCTTTCTTGGTTGCCGCGTAAAGACTGACCGGATGATCGACCGAATCCTGCACCGAGAAAGGCAGCTTCTTGTTGGCGCCGTAGACAGAACTGGATGACGCGTAGACCAGATGCTTGACGCCACCATGCCGGCAGGCTTCGAGCACGTTGATGAAGCCGACGATATTGCTTTCGATGTAGGCGTAGGGATTCGTGATTGAGTAACGCACGCCGGCCTGTGCGGCTAGGTTGACTACGCGTTCCGGCTTGAAGTCGGCGAATGCCTTTTCCAGCGCGGGGCGGTCTTCCAGCGATGCACGCACGAAAGAAAACCCATCTTGCGGCGTCAACCGCGCGAGCCGTGCTTCCTTCAGCGTCGGATCGTAGTAGTCGTTGACGTTGTCGTAACCCAAAACCTCGTCGCCACGCGCAAGCAGTCGATGCGACAGGGTCGAGCCGATGAAGCCGGCAGCGCCGGTAACGAGAATTCGCATGGGATTTCCGTATTGCGGCGGGGATCAGAGACGATCGTCAACGCTGGCGCGTGGCAGCGCCTGTTTCACGTCGAACAGGATCGCCTCGGGTTTGCCGAGTGCGCGGATTTTTTCGGCACCCATTTCGATGAATTGATGGTGGGAAACGGCCAGAACGATGGCGTCGTAGTGGCCGTTCTTCAGATCCGGCACCAGATCGAGATCGTATTCGCGCTTGGCCTCTGCCGCGCTGACCCACGGGTCGTACACCTCGACATCGACGTGGTAGTCGCGAAACTCGGCAATCACATCGACGACGCGCGTGTTGCGCAGGTCCGGGCAATTTTCCTTGAAGGCCAGGCCGAGGATCAGCACCTTGGAGCCGGCCGGAAGAATCCGCCGCTGGTTCATCAATTTGATGACGCGTTGCGCCACGTGCTGGCCCATCGCGTCGTTGATGCGGCGGCCTGACAGGATCACTTCCGGGTTGTAGCCGATCTGCTGCGCCTTGTGGGTCAGGTAGTACGGATCGACACCAATGCAATGACCACCGACCAGGCCAGGGCGGAACGGCAGGAAATTCCACTTGGTGCCAGCCGCGGCGAGCACTTCGCTGGTGTCGATGCCGAGCTTGTGGAAGATCAGCGCGAGTTCGTTGATCAGGGCGATGTTGAGGTCGCGCTGGGTGTTCTCGATAACCTTGGCCGCTTCGGCGACGCGAATGCTCGATGCCTTGTGCGTGCCGGCAGTGATGACGCGCCCGTAAAGAGCATCGACGAAATTGGCGACTTCGGGCGTCGATCCCGATGTCACCTTGAGAATGGTTTCCAGCCGATGCTGCTTGTCGCCCGGATTGATGCGCTCGGGGCTGTATCCCGCGAAGAAATCGACGTTGTACTTGAGCCCGGATTCTCGCTCGATGATCGGCACGCAGACTTCTTCGGTCGCGCCGGGGTAGACCGTGGATTCGAAGATCGCGACATCACCCTTGCGGATCGCCTTGCCAACGGTGCGGCTGGCCGCTTCCAGTGGTGTCAGGTCTGGTCGCTTGGCGTCGTCGATCGGCGTCGGTACGGTGACGATGAACACGTTGCAGGCGGCAAGATCGTCCGCGTCAGCACTGAAGGAAAGCTGCTTCGCCTGCGCGAATTCTTCATTAGACACTTCCAATGTGTGATCGCGATGTTGCTTGAGTTCGGCGATGCGAGTCTGGTTGATGTCGAAACCCAGAGTCGACATCTGCCGGCCGAAGCCCACTGCCAGCGGCAAGCCGACGTAACCCAATCCGATCACGGCGACTTTCACCTGCGCCGCGTCCGGCAGTTGTGCCTGATCCATCTGCTGTCCCCTCAAGTCGATCAGGGAAGTTTAGCAAGAGTGCCTGGACGCCGACGATGCCTGGCTTTGACGGAACGGACGACTCAACTACCGAGGGCGGCGCTGCCCGCATCCGTCGTCATCGTCGCGAAAGCGCACTGCTGTCCGGAATCTTTCGCCAGACCGGTTAGCCGACCACCAATAGGTTCGTCGTCATCCTCGCGAAAGCGGGGACCCATTTTGATTTTTTCTTAGATTCAGGGGCTTACCTAAGATCAAAATGGGTCCCCACCCTCGCGGGAATGACGACGGGTGCGGGTTGTGTCTCTCTGGAATTGGAGTCGCCCGCACCGCAAAAGCCACGTAGGCCAATCGCCGCAACGGCCTCCAGTAGCGCGGTCAAATAATTCCGTACATTGGTGTGCAACCACTGGAGCCGCGCAGCGACTGGCCGCAGAATGCGCGACCGCCACGACCCTTCGGCCATGACTTCATTGATACCGACACCGGCCGCCGACAACGAGCACCGCTTGTTGATCCCGTTGGCCTTGCTGTCGGTCTATGTGATCTGGGGCTCCACCTACTACGCGATCCGCGTTGCGCTGGAAGGCTTCCCTCCATTCCTGCTCGGCGCGGTGCGCTTCACCGTTGCCGGCGTCTTGCTCTACGCTTGGCTACGCTGGCGCGGCATGGCATCACCGTCGCGCTTGCAGTGGCGCAACGCGGCGATCACCGGAACCCTTTTGCTTGGCGTCGGCAATGGGTTGGTCTGCTACGCCGAGCAACACGTCGCGTCGGGCCTCGCCGCCGTCGCGGTGGCCGGCATGCCGCTGTTCGCTGCCTTGTTCGCCGGCATGTATGGCAACTGGCCGAGGCGGCTTGAGTGGGTTGGATTGGCAATCGGCTTGGTCGGTGTCGTCGTGCTTAATACCGCAGGCGGCATGACGGGGTCGGTCGTGGGCGCGGTTGCCCTGATCGTCGCGTCAATCTCATGGGCATTCGGGTCGGTCTGGAGCTCGCGCCAGGACATGCCGCCCGCAGCGATGAATACGGCGGCACAAATGCTGGTCGCTGGCGTGGTGTTGACAGGTGTCGGCCTGCTCGGTGGCGAGCGCATCGTGGCCGTACCTGGAGCCGAAGCGATCTGGGCCATGGTCTACCTCGCCGTGATGGGATCACTGGTTGCATTCACGGCCTACGTCTACCTGCTCAAGACCGTTCGTGCGCCGGTCGCGTCGAGCTATGCGTACGTGAACCCGCCCGTTGCGGTGTTGATCGGCGTTGCCATCGGTGGCGAAGCGATCCACACGCTCGACGTGGTTTCGATGGCAATCATCCTGCTCGGCGTCGGACTGATTACCTTGGGCAGGCAGCGCCGCTAGACGACCAACTTCATTCCTGGATCGGCGTCACCGGCAAGCTGCGTCGCGCCAACAGCGGTTGCAGGAACACGGCAGCCAGCACGATCACCACACCAGCATAGAACTGCCGATCCAGTTCGTGCTGTTCGCCCAACAAAATGATCGCCAGCACGATGGCATAGATCGGTTCCAGATTCACCGCCATCTGCGCCGTGAATGCGCTGATATGACGCAACGCACGCAGCGACACAATGAAGGGCAACAGCGTGCAGACCACCGCCAGTACCAACAACATCAAAGCATCGTCGCGACCGGGCAGGGGATAGACCGCATCACCCGGCGCAGCCAGCAGTGGCGCGATCAAGGCGAGGAACAGCGCACCGGAACCCAGCTCAATCGCCGTCACCGTCGCGGAATCTGCGCGCTCGACATGGCGCTTGTTGAGGCTGGTGAAAACCGCAACGAAGAATGCCGACGCGATGCCCACCCACACACCCATGTGCATATCGCGTGGAATGCCGCCGACCACCAACGCAACACCCGGTATCACGGCCACGCCAAGAATCAGTTCACGCGTATCAAAACGTCGACGCGACACCAGTGGTTCGATGATTGCCAGGAACACAGGTGCCAAGGCGATGCACGTCACCGCAACCGATGCATTCGACAGCTTGATCGCGCCATAAAACGTCAACCAGTGCAGGGCAATCATTACGCCAATCCCCGCATAGATCGCGATCTGCCGCCATTCCAACTTCCGCAGTCCGCGCCACACTTTTGGCAGCAGCAACAGCAGCAACGCAACCAGGCTCATCCGCCACAGCACCAGCGCAAGCGCCGTCAGCGTGATCAGCTTGCCGAGGATGGCCGTGAATCCCCACAACACCACGCAGAAATGGATCTGCCACAGGGCAGCACGACTGGCTTGCATGATCGATCCACAACTCGCGATATGATGCGGTGCACCATCCTAGCGCAATCAGCCCATGTCGATGTTCCGTTTGTACCTGCGCGTGCTCGGATTGCTCGCTCCCGAGAAAGGCCTGGCCATCGCGCTCGTGCTGGCCAACCTCGGCCTGGCCAGCGTGCTCTTTATCGAACCGACGCTGTTCGGCCAGGTGATCGACGCACTGACCGGCAAGAAAGGTGGCAGCGCCCCACACTTGATAGCGCTGTGGGCGCTGGCCGGGTTCGCGGGTATTGCGGTCAACGCAGTGGTGTCCCTGCAAGCGGACCGACTCGCTCATCGCCGTCGCCAAGCCGCGATATCGCTGTACTTCGAGCACGCGGTGGGCTTGCCATTGTCGTATCACGCCGACAACCATACCGGTCGGCTCGCCCGCATCATGCATACCGGCACAGGCAACCTGTTTGGCATCTGGCTGGGCTTCTTCCGCGATCACCTGACCACCTTGCTCGCCATCGTCGTGATGCTGCCACTCGCGATGATGAAGAATTGGAAGCTCGGGGCACTGATGGTTGGACTGCTGGTGGTGTTCACCTTGTCCAACGCGATCGCTATGCGGCGCACCCAGAAAAGACAGGGCGAAGTCGAACAGTTGCATCACCAGATCGCCACCCGCGCCGGTGACGTGCTGGGCAATGTCACAGTCGTGCAAAGCTTCACGCGGCTTTCCAGTGAGGTGACGGAGCTGCGCGAAATGATGCGCCGTGTCCTCGAAGCCCAATATCCGGTGCTGCGCGGCTGGGCATTCCTTTCGGTACTCAATCGTGCAGCCAGCACGCTAACCATCGTCGCCATCTTTGCGCTTGGTGCGAATCTGCACGGCAAGGGCGAAGTTTCGGTTGGCGAGATCGTCACTTTCGTCGGATTCTCGATGATGTTGATCGGAAGACTTGAACAGTTCGCGTCGTTTATTTCGGGGCTGTTCTTCCAGTCGCAGTCGCTGCGCGATTTCTTCGAATTGCTCGACCAGAAACCGCTCGTCCACGACGACGCCAATGCGCCGGGAATGCCGGTACCTACGCGCGGCGCGGTCGAGTTCGAGCGCGTCAGCTTCAGCTACGACAAGACCCTGCCAGCGTTGCGTGACATCAGCTTCAAGGCGCCGGCGGGCAGCACAATAGCAGTCGTCGGCGCGACCGGCGCGGGCAAGAGCACCGCGCTGAGCCTGCTTTATCGCGCCGACGATCCCGCATCAGGACGCATCCTGGTCGACGGGCACGACATTCGTCACGTCAAGCTCGATTCATTGCGCCGGAATATCTCCGTCGTGTTCCAGGACCCGGGCCTGTTCTATCGTTCGATCCTCGAAAATCTGCGCATCGG
>JBATAQ010000298.1:0-3929 GCA_049661925.1 Dokdonella sp. | reverse complement strand
GAGCGCACGCCGGAACGACGCAGGCGTTCGCGCAGCCACAGAGGTGCTTTTGCGTCCGCAGAAACGTCGCGAATCAGGCGTCCGCAATAGAGTGGACAATCAACTGGCGCGTCTAGCTGAATCGTTGGAACGGCATCGTGCGATGACTTCACCGCCACGACTTCGGGCAGCGTCGTGCTCGTCGCGAATTGTGCGGCAACTTCACGCGCGAGCCCACGCATGCCCAGGCAGTCGGAACGGTTCGGCGTAAGACCGAGTTCGATCGCGCTGTCGGGCAAGCCGAGATAGTCGCTCAGCAAGGCACCGGTCTTTGCGTCGACGGCGAGTTCCAGCAAGCCGCTGGCATCCGAATCAAGGCCAAGTTCTTTGGCCGAACACAACATGCCGTTCGATTCGACGCCACGCAGTTTCGCGGCCTTGATCGTCAGCGCGCCAACCGTTGCGCCGACTTGCGCCAGCGGTGCCTTCAAGCCAACGCGTGCGTTTGGCGCGCCGCAGACGATCTGCAATGGCTCGCCTGTGCCGACGGAAACTTGGCAGACGCGCAGCTTGTCCGCATCCGGATGCGGATCGACGGAAATGATCTCGCCAACAACGATGTGATCGAGTCCGCTGCCGAGGTATTCGACGCTCTCGACTTCCAGCCCGGTCAGGTTCAATCGTTTCAGCAGCGTCTCGTTATCGACATTGAGGTCGACCAGCTCGCGCAGCCACTGTTCACTGAATTTCATTCCATTCCCGCCTATGCGAACTGCTTGAGGAAGCGCAGGTCGTTTTCGAAATAGGCACGCAGGTCGCGCACGCCGTAGCGCAGCATCGCGAAGCGTTCCACGCCCAAGCCAAACGCCCAGCCGGTGTAGCGCTCGGGGTCGATACCGCAGTTACGCAGCACGTTCGGATGGACCATTCCACAGCCGAGCACTTCCAGCCAGCGCGTGCTTCCGTCTTCCATCGTCCAGGCGATATCCACTTCGGCCGATGGTTCGGTGAAGGGGAAAAAACTGGGTCGCAGGCGCATTTCAAAATCGCGCTCGAAGAAGGCGCGCACCAGGGTCGCAAGGGTTCCCTTGAGGTCGGCCATCGTCGTCGTCTCGTCGACCAGCAGACCTTCGATCTGATGGAACATCGGCGAATGGGTTTGATCGGAATCGCTGCGATAAACGCGGCCGGGCGCAATCAATCGGATCGGCGGCGTGCGACCCGTCATGCTGCGGATCTGGACCGGCGAGGTATGCGTGCGTAGCAGGCGGCCGTCCGGAAACCAGAACGTGTCATGCATGGTGCGGGCGGGATGATCGTCCGGGAAATTCAGCGCACCGAAGTTGTGCCAGTCGTCTTCGATCTCGGGGCCATCGGCACGCTCGAAACCGAGTCGCGCGAAGATGTCGCAGATGCGCTCCATCGCGATGGTGATTGGGTGCAGATTACCGCGCGAGCCGTTGCGGCCGGGCAAGGTAACATCGACCCGGTCGGCGCTAAGACGTGCGTCAAAAGCGACCTGTTCCAGCGCGTCTTTGCGCGCGGCGATCGCGGACAGCAATTCATCCTTGGCAATGTTGATTTTTTCGCCGTTGCTGCGGCGTTGCTCGGGATCGAGTTTGCCCAGCAGCTTGAGCTGCTCAGTGACAAAGCCGGATTTGCCGATTGCGCTCACACGCAACGCATCTAGCGCATCCAGCGTCGGCGCAGCGGCGATGGCAGCCAGCGCTTGAGCAACGCGCGATTGCAAAGTTTCCATGAGTTCCCCGGAAAAAACGTCAGCATCACAAATGAAAAGGGGAGCGGTGCGGGATCAACCCGGCCACTCCCCCGTTCAACGAATGCAGGCAACGCGCAGGCGCTGCCGCATCGGGATGGCTTACGCCGCCAGGGCAGCCTTGGCTTTTTCGGCCAGTGCACCGAACGCCGCGATGTCATGCATCGCGATATCGGCAAGTACCTTCCGGTCGACGTTGATGTTGGCTTTCTTCAGGCCATTCATCAGGCGGCTGTAGCTGATGCCATGCATGCGTGCACCGGCGTTGATACGCACGATCCACAGCGAGCGGAACTGACGCTTGCGCTGCTTGCGACCGATGTAGGCGTATTGCAGGGCCTTGATGACAGCCTGCTTGGCAACGCGGTAAACCTTGCGGCGG
Source organism: Dokdonella sp. (assembly GCA_049661925.1). GTDB lineage: Bacteria > Pseudomonadota > Gammaproteobacteria > Xanthomonadales > Rhodanobacteraceae > Dokdonella. The sequence goes on along the minus strand of JBATAQ010000298.1, from coordinate 1,791 downwards.
GCATTGAAATAACCCTTGGCGCGGCTGAGAAGTTTCTTGTGACGACGGTGGGCAGTTACGCCACGTTTTACACGAGCCATTGTTCAATCCTCAAGCGTAGGGAAGCATACGAGCCACGCGACCGGCGTCTTCTGCGCGGACGTAATTGGGTCCCCGCAGATTGCGCTTACGCTTGGTCGACTTCTTGGTGAGGATGTGGCTACGGAATGCGTGACCGCACTTGAACTTGCCGGAACCGGTCTTGTGGAACCGCTTGGCAGCGGCCCGGTTGGTTTTCATCTTGGGCATGGGCCCATCTCCTTTGTCAGTTTTCGTTACTGGGCCGAGCGGTGGCGGTGCCACGCTTTCCTTCCTGCTCGATCCTGCGGTTTTTTTGCGGCCCGAAGGCCAACTCCTGGTACAGCTAAATTTCTTTGAATCTGCGTTCTTGAAATCGAACGTTGTCCAATCAGGTTTTCTTTTTCGGCGCGATCATCATCACCATCAAGCGACCTTCCATACGCGGGTACTGCTCGACCACGGCTTCATCGACGATGTCGGCCGCGATCTTCTTGATCATCTGGTCGCCCAGCTCCTGATGCGCCATTTCACGACCGCGGAAGCGGATCGTGATTTTCACCTTGTCGCCCTCTTCCAGGAAGCGCCGCAGATTTCGCATCTTGATGGTGTAGTCGCCAACGTCGGTGGTTGGTCGGAACTTCAGTTCCTTGATTTCCACCTGCTTCTGGCGCTTCTTGGCCGCACTGGCCTTCTTCTGTGCATCAAACTTGAACTTGCCGAAGTCCATGATCCGACATACTGGCGGATCGGCGTTCGGCTGGATTTCCACCAGGTCCAGGCCCTGCTCCTGCGCCATTGCCAGCGCTTCGTCACGGGAAAGCACCCCCGCCTGTTCTCCTTCAGCATCGATCACGCGCACGCGCGGGACCCGAATCTCGGAGTTGCGGCGATTGGCTTTATCAGTAGCGATAGGTACTTCTCCTGGACTTCAGTGACAGTTAACCGCCCAGCGCATCAAGCGCCAGGGACGGCCGATTTCAGGTGTTCCACGAATGTCGAAATGGGCATCGAGCCCAGGTCTTCGCCAGAACGTGCACGCACGGAAACGGTCCCCGTCTCCTTTTCCCGGTCACCCACGACCAGTAGATAGGGAACTTTCGCCAATGTGTGCTCGCGAATTTTACGGTTGATTTTCTCGTTGCGCAAATCGGACTCCACCCGCAGGCCTTGCCCGTTCAGGAAATCGACCGTGTCGGCGACGTAATCCGCCTGCGCATCGGTGATGTTCATGACCACCGCCTGCACCGGTGCCAGCCAGTCAGGCAGCTGGCCGGCGTGGTGCTCGATGAGGATGCCAATGAAGCGTTCCATCGAGCCAACAATGGCCCGATGCAGCATGACGGGGGTGTGCCGGGCCGAGTCCTCACCGACGTAATCGGCACCAAGCCGACCGGGCATCGAGAAATCGACCTGCATGGTACCGACCTGCCAGGCGCGGCCGATCGAGTCCTTCATGTGGTACTCGATCTTCGGGCCGTAGAACGCGCCTTCGCCCGGCAACTCCTGCCATTCAACGTCACAGGCACCCAACGCAGCGCGTAGTGCATGCTCGGACTTGTCCCAGGTGGCGTCGTCGCCGATCCGAGAATCTGGGCGCAGGGCGAGCTTCAAGTCGATCTCGGTAAAGCCGAAATGCGAATACACCTTCATCGCCTGGCGATGGAAGGCGACGACTTCGGACTCGATCTGCTCGTCGGTACAGAAAATGTGGCCATCGTCCTGGACGAAACC
>JBATAQ010000297.1:0-7361 GCA_049661925.1 Dokdonella sp. | reverse complement strand
TGATCGTCGTTGCAAGCTATTTCTTCTACGCGTGCTGGGACTGGCGTTTCGCCTTCCTGCTCGGCGGATCGACCGTGGCGAACTGGTTGTTTGGCCTGTGGATCGATCGCGAGCCAGGCGCGATGCGCAAGCGCGCGATGATCGTCGCGATCGTGTTCAACCTTGGCGTACTCGGCTTCTTCAAATACTTCAATTTCTTTGCCGATACGCTGGCTGTGCTGTTGAGCCTGTCGCCAGACAGCGTGACGATGCGCATCGTGCTGCCAGTCGGCATCAGCTTCTTCACGTTCGAAGGCATCGCCTACGCGGTGGATGTGTATCGGCGCGATATCCAGGCGCGGCGCAACGCGCTTGATTTCGCGCTGTTTATTTCGTTCTTCCCACACCTGGTCGCTGGGCCGATCATCCGCCCGGTCGATTTCTTTCCGCAGGTCGGCAAGCCTTTGTCATTGAGCGATGTCGACGCACGCTGGGGCTTGCGTGAAATCCTCAAGGGACTGTTCAAGAAAATCGTATTGTCGAACTTCTTCGCGCCCATCGCCGACGCCTATTTCAACGTTGGTACATGGCAAGGCAGCAGCGTGCCGGCGTGGGTTGGCGTGCTGGCGTTCTCGATGCAGATCTATTTCGATTTTTCCGGCTACACCGACATTGCACGCGGTTGCGCGCGACTGCTTGGCTACCGGTTCCCGCCGAACTTCGAGCGCCCGTATCTCGCCCGCGACATCAGCGAGTTCTGGCGACGCTGGCATATCTCGCTATCCAAATGGTTGCGCGATTATCTCTACATTCCTCTCGGCGGTAATCGCCACGGCGAATCGCGCACCCTGCTCAACCTGCTGATCGTGATGGGTTTGGGCGGCCTCTGGCACGGCGCTAGCTGGAACTTCGCGGTGTGGGGTCTCTATCACGGTGGATTGTTGATCGTGCATCGGCTTTGGCGACGTGGCGTGGAGGCGCGCCAATGGACCAGCGTGGTCGATCACCGCGTGCTGCAACCGTTCTGGGTCGCGCTGACTTTTGTTCTGGTCACGCTGGGATGGATCCCTTTCCGTGCTCCCGACTTCGCCAGCACCTGGCAAACCGCGCAGGCAACGTTTGCGGCACCGGATTTCGCCCTCGTCATCGCTCATCCAGCCATCGTCACGGTGCCTTTGCTGACTCTGGTGTTTTGCGTGCTTGATCGCAATCGCCAGTGGCAGGATTGGCTGGTCGAACGCGCCAGATTTCGTACTGCCGTCACGGCGGCAATGCTGGCCTGTGTTGCGCTGCAAATCTTCGGCGAAATCGACGCGCAGATTCCGTTCGTCTATTTCCAATTCTGACCTTTGCCGGTCGGACCGCCTAGTTCGCACGGAAAACCCGTCAATGCTGCATCGCAATATCCGACGGAATAGCCTATACTCGGCGCGCTTTGTCGCGTTGACCCTCCGTTTCCCTCTACGGAACATTGCTGATTGGCTACTTGCCGGCAGCGACTCCCACCGTTCGGTCCCGACGCTCAAACACGAACAGCACCGCCAAATCCGGCGGCGCGTTCGCAAACAATTCTGCCTGCCGCGCGGTTGATCCAGGGACGCGAAGGGCCAGACGATCCCCGTCGGGATCTGGAGTCATCAATGAGCTTTACTTCACTCGGGCTATCGCCCGCGTTGCTGCGTGCGCTTGCGCGACAAGGCTACGAAAACCCCACCCCGGTCCAGGCCGAAGCAATTCCGCTGGCCTTGGCCGGCCACGATTTGCTGGCTGGTGCCCAGACCGGCACCGGCAAGACGGCGGCATTTGCGCTACCGCTGCTGGAACGCATGTTTCCGAACGGTCAGCGCGACGGCCATCCCGGTCGCCCGCGCGCCTTGATCCTTACCCCAACTCGCGAACTCGCCGCTCAAGTCGCGGAAAGCCTGCGCACCTATGGCCGTGAAGTCGGCGTGCGCGCATCGCTGATTTTTGGCGGCGTCGGCATGCAGCCGCAGGTGGAATCGCTGCGTCGCGGCGTCGATGTCGTCATCGCCACGCCGGGTCGGCTGATCGACCATATGCAGCAGCGCACGATCGACCTGTCCGGTATCGAAACGCTCATCCTCGACGAAGCTGATCGCATGCTCGACATGGGCTTCCTGCCGGCGATCAAGCGCATCCTGGTCGCGGTTCCGCGCGAGCGCCAGACCTTGCTGTTCTCGGCCACGTTCTCGAACGAGATCAAGGCCTTGGCAAGCCAGTTTCAGCGCAATCCGATCGAGATCCAGATCGCCAAGGCAAACAGCATCGTGGCGACGGTGACCCATCGCGTCCATCCGGTCGAAGGTGAAGCGCGTCGCGACCTGCTCGTTGAACTGCTACAGACCGATGCTTGCCAGACGTTGGTGTTCGGCCGTACCAAGCACGGCGCCGACAAGCTGACCAAACAATTGAATCAGGAAGGCATCCACGCGGCCGCGATCCACGGCAACAAGAGCCAGAGCCAGCGCACCAAGGCCTTGGCCGATTTCAAGAACGGTCGCATCAGCGTGCTGGTTGCCACCGACATCGCCGCGCGTGGCCTCGACATCAGTGGCCTGCCGCGCGTGATCAACTACGAGCTGCCCATGGTTGCCGAAGACTATATCCACCGCATCGGCCGCACCGGTCGTGCTGGCGTGGAGGGGGTGGCGATCTCGCTGGTCTCACACGCGGAAGCCGATCGCCTGCGTGACATCCGCAAGCTGCTGAAGAACGAACTGACCATCGAAAACTATCCGGGCTTCGAGCCGCGCAGTCCGCTGCGATTGGAAGTCGGCGGTGGTGGTGGCCCTCGTGCGAATGCGAAGCCCAATCCGAACTCGCATGCACGCCGGCCCCACGCAAGCACCGGCGATCCTGCACCGGCACGCAAGAAGCGTCGCCGGTCACCGCGACCGGCAGCACGCCAGGCCTGATCGCCAAACGTTCCCCGCGCCGGTCAATCCTGCGCGGGGAACAATTCCGTAGCGTGATCGAGGAAGTACAGGCCGGCGAAGATCTTCGGATCGATCGAGTAGCCTGCATTGATGCGCTCGACCAGCCAGCGCGGCGCGCTGCGACGGTCGATCTCGTGGACAACGATGTCCTCATGCTCGTCGCCGCCACCATCACCGATGCGGGTCAAGTCGCTGGCCAGCACGAAGGCCATGATCTCGTTGCTCATGCCGGACGAAGTGGCACCTTCCATCAGGAAGTCGATGCGGGAGGCGCGATAGCCAGTTTCTTCTTCAAGTTCGCGCGATGCCGCATCAACCGCCTTCTCGTTCGCGAAGGCCAGCGCATCGCCAATCAGTCCAGCGGGCATTTCTATCGTGCGACAATCCAGTGCTGGCCGGAACTGCTCGACGAACAGTATCTTGTCCTCGGGCGTGACAGCCACGATCATCACGCCGCCGCCGGGATTGGTGCGTTCCGCATATTCCCATTGTCCGCAACGCATCAGTCGCAACCACACCCCTCGGTACAGCGTTTCCACCGCTTGCATTGAGCCACATCTCCCCGAACTTTTAATGGATCCGATGGTCTTGGATCGGACCCCTTTGACGCAGGTATTCACCGCATGAAGCGTACGACATTATTGTGCCTTGGCGCCCTCGCCTTTTCTTCCTCGTTGCCTTTGCTGGCCCAAACCGGCGCTCAAGACGAGCCTCAGGAAGCCAACGTCAACACCATTACCCAGGAACAGGTACGCAGCGTCGAGGATGTGCCCACGCTATATCGAATGGCCGAAACCTACCAGGACAGCGGCGACATGCAGCGCATGTCGTGGACATTGGAGCAGATGGCGCGCGTGACGCCGATGGATGGTGACATCCAGCTTGCGTTGGCCGCGTCGTACTCGAACCTCGACGAGAAGTCGAAAGCTTACGACACCTTGCTGCGGATGCAGACACAGGGCTTCGGCTACAACCTGACCAAGGACGAGCGCTTCAAGAAAGTCTCCGACACCGAGGTCTGGGACTATGCCCTCGCCAATCTGCGCGCGAATCTCAAGCCGTTCGGCGAAGGCAAGGTCGCGTTCACGCTTCCAAAGGGCGAGTACCTGTTCGAGTCGATGGCCTGGGATCCGAAGCGTGAGAAATTCCTGCTCGGCAGCGTTCGCGAGGGCAAGGTGTACCTGGCCGACAAGCAGGGCAAGATCGAAGAATTCATCGTGCCCGACGCCGTCAACGGCCTGTGGAGCATTTATGCGCTCGCGGTCGACACCAAGCGCGATCTGCTCTACGTCACCAGCACCGCATCGGAGTACTTCAAGGGCTTCAAGGCCGACGATGTTGGCAAGGCGGGACTCTTCAAATTCCAGCTTTCGTCGGGAAAATTTCTCGACAAGGTGATACTGCCGGCAGCCGCCGATGGCAACAACACATTGTCGTCACTGGCTGTCGGCAAGAACGGCCAGGTGTTCGCGGTGGACGGCATTCGCAGCATCATGTATCGGCTGGATGGCAAGACGCTCAAGCCGCTGATGCATAACCCGAACTTGAAAAGCCTGCGTGGGATGGCCGTCAGCGGCGACGGCAAAACGCTCTACTTCTCCGACTACACGCGAGGCATTTTCGGCGTCGACCTGACGACCTCCAAGGCGTTCGACATCAAATACGACCTCAGCCAACTGGTATTGCCGGGCATCGAAGGCTTGTTCTGGTACGACAACACCCTGATTGCGATCGAACCCGGAATGTCGCCCAAGCGCGTCATCCGCCTGCATCTGTCCGCCGATGGCCGCAAGGTGGAACGTGTCATGCCACTGGATGCCGGCAATCCCGCGCTCGTTTTCCCGACGACCGGCACCATCGTTGACGACGCCCTGTATTTCTTTGCCGACAGTCACCGCGCCTTTTACGATTCTTACGGCGTTCCCAAGAACGAGTCTGCCGCGAGTCCGCAACACGTCTTCCGCAGCAACTTGCGTTTCGCATGGAAGGAGACAATGGAAAGACCGGCTTTGGGCGAGAAGCCGATCGGCGGTCCTCAAATCATCGGCCCCGGCCAGTTCAAGGGTGATCCCCGCTCGCTGTTCCGCAAGGTTGGCAAGGACTTCGGTACGGTTACTGACCAGAACAACACGCCGGAACCATCCGGCAAGAAGTAAGCGCTCCGTTTGACACGGCGTTGCATGATCGACGGGGCTTGTAGAAAGCGATCCCCGTCGAGCCCGCTGCTTGCCCAAGCTCAAGAACTATTGCTGGCCCAGCAGGAAAGCGGCCAGTTTTTGGTCGGCCGGCGTGGTCACCTTGATGTTGTCGTCACGGCCTTCGACCAACAGTGGTCGATGGCCGGCGCGTTCCATCGCCATCGCCTCGTCAGTTACGACCACGCCCGCATCGCGCGCATCTTCCAGCGCCTGCGTCAGCGCCGCGCGTCGGAACATCTGCGGAGTCAGCGCGCGCCATCTCGATTCACGTGATTCGGTCGCCAGCACATGGCCATCACTGTCAGCACGCTTGAGCGTGTCGCGCAATGGCGACGCCAGTAGTCCACCGTCCGATTGACCAGCGCGTTCAATCAATGCATCGATGTCGTCCACGTGGAGGCACGGCCTGGCGGCATCGTGGACCAACACAAAATCGTCGACCGCGACGCTGGCCGGCAAAGCGGCAAGTCCCGCGAGGACCGAGTCGGCACGCTGATCGCCACCGATCGCGCTGAGCAATTCCACGCCGGCAAGATCGGAGACTGACGATCTCCACTGCTCGTCAGCTGCTGCGACGACCAGGACAATGCCATCAATGCGAGGGCTCGCCGCAAGCGCCTGCAAGGTCCAGCCAAGAAGGCTGCGCTCGCCGATCAGGACATGTTGTTTGGGAGTTTTGCTGCCAAAGCGACTGCCCCGACCGGCTGCGGGAACGACACACCACAAGCCTTTCATACGCGACGGCATGCGCTCAAAGTTTCGGCGGTATCGGTGCGGCCGATGGTTCGACGACTTGATAAAACGTCTCGCCGGGTTTGATCAGGCCAAGTTCGGAACGGGCCCGTTCCTCGACCGCCTCGGTTCCGTTCTTGAGGTCATCGACGTCGGCACTGAGCGCGTCATTGCGGGCGCGCAATTGTTCGTTCTCGGTCGCCTGCGCCGCAACGCGTTCGCCCAATGCCCAGACTTCACGCATGCCACCCTGCCCGGTCCAGAGTTTCACCTGAAGCGCTGCAATCAAGATGACCAGGACAAGGGCGACGTAGCGCAACACGGCATTGGCTCAGCGGTTGAACTTCGGCAAGTTCGGAAAGGCGTCGCGACCAGCATAGCGCGCGTCGATGCCCAGCGCCTCTTCGATTCGCAGCAACTGGTTGTACTTGGCCACTCGATCAGAGCGACACAGCGAGCCAGTCTTGATCTGGGTTGCCGCCGTTGCTACCGCAAGATCGGCAATCGTGGTGTCTTCGGTTTCGCCGGAGCGATGCGAAATCACCGACGCGTAGTTCGCCTTCTCTGCCATCGCAATCGCGTCCAGGGTTTCGCTGAGCGTACCGATCTGATTGACCTTGATCAGAATCGCGTTGGCAATGTGCTTGTCGATGCCTTCCTGAAAAATCTTCGTGTTGGTGACGAAAAGGTCATCGCCGACCAATTGCACCGTCTTGCCAAGGCGTTCGGTCAGCTTCTTCCAACCATCCCAGTCGCCTTCTGCCATGCCGTCCTCGATGCTGATGATCGGATACTTCGCGCACCAGTCGGCGTAAAACTCGATCAATTCGGCGGCGCTCAACACCTTGCCCTCGCCGTCGAGGTGATAAGCACCGTCCTTGTAAAACTCGCTGCTGGCGACATCCAGGCCCAACCAGATGTCCTTGCCGACCGCGAAGCCGGCCTTGTTGATGGCTTCGAGAATGGTCTCGATCGCTTCCTCGTTCGACTTCAGGTTCGGCGCGAAGCCACCTTCATCGCCCACCGAGGTCGACAATCCGCGCCCCTTCAGTACCGACTTCAAGGCGTGGAAAATTTCGGTACCGGCGCGCAGCGCTTCGGCGAAATTTGGCAAGCCGATCGGCAACACCATGAACTCCTGCATGTCGACGTTGTTATCGGCATGGGCGCCGCCGTTGACGATGTTCATCGTCGGCACCGGGAGCTGCGGCGTGCGATCGCCAGCAAGATGCTTCCACAGCGGCAGCTTCTTCGACGCGGCGACGGCATGTGCATTCGCCATCGAAACGCCGAGTAGCGCGTTGGCCCCAAGGTTGCCCTTGTTCGGGCTGCCATCGAGCGCAATCAACTTGTCGTCCAGCCCGCGCTGATCGCCGGCATCGAAACCCTTCAGCGCATCGGCAATCGTCGTGTTGACGTTGGCGACTGCGTTGCGCACACCCTTGCCGAGATAGCGCGAGGTGTCGCCATCGCGCAGCTCGACCGCTTCGCGCGA
>JBATAQ010000296.1:0-41569 GCA_049661925.1 Dokdonella sp. | reverse complement strand
CGAGTTTCTTGCGGACCATGTCGCGCTTGAGTGGCGACAGGTAGTCGACGAAGAGCTTGCCGATCAGGTGGTCCATCTCGTGCTGGATGCAGACGGCGAGCAGGCCATCGGCATCGAGCGTAAACGACCTGCCGTCGACGTCCTGCGCCTCGACGCGAATGCTTTCGGCGCGATCAACATCGGCGAAAATTCCCGGCACCGACAAGCAGCCTTCCTGATAGGTCTGGCTGCCTTCGCTGCTCAGAATCTTCGGATTGATGAAGACGCGGCGCTCGTTCTTTTCCTCGCTCACGTCGAGTACCAGCAACTGCTGGTGGACGTTGACCTGGCTCGCCGCAAGGCCGATGCCGGGCGCTTCGTACATGGTATCGAACATGGCATCGACCAGCGTCTCCAGTTCCGGGCCGAATTCGGTCACCGGCACCGCCTTGGTGCGCAGGCGGGGATCGGGAAATTCAAGAATGGGCAACAGGTTCATGGCGTAGATCTGAGGACGCGAGGCGCGTCTTGCAAGCCGCTGGCAGGCTGGTCAGTTTACCCGCAGGCCGATGATGGCGCTGCGGATCGGGTTGATAACGTCGCAACCGCGACGCTATCGACGAGACATCAAGACGGGTAAAGCTCCGGCAGCGGGCCGGCTTTTGCGCTTGCGGAAGTGATCCGACCCGTCCATGACGGGCCATCGCGAAACGCGTTTTGCAGTCGTTGTGCAAGGCCATCTACGACGGCACCGGAGTAACGCATCTGCTGCAATTCGTGCAGCACGTCGCGTTGCTCGTCGGAATCGACGGCCTTGGCCAGCGTGTCGAGATTGTTGATGTGCGCGTGCTCGGCGCGGCCCCAGGCAATCAGTCCGCGCTCTGCGCCGACGAGGTCACCGAGTGCGCAGGAACGCAGGAATTCGGCGCGCGCCGAGGCGGCGGCTTTGCTTGGTTGCGGTGCGGCCGCCGTCGGAACGCTGCTACGCCGGCGACGGGCGGATAGAAACCACAAGGCCACCGTCAATAACCAGAGCGCAGTCGCGATCAGCGCAAGCCAGCGCCAGCGACCATCGTCTGCCGAGCCGCTCGCACCCAGCGTGCCAATGACCGGTCCAGTCGACGCCGTTGCTGGTGATTCTGACGACGACGATGCAGCATCCGTCGCGGCCTGCTTTGTCGGCGCAGCTGTCGCCGCGCCCGTCGCCGGCAACACATTGATGGTGCGCTCCGGCAGCGTCGCTGTTTCGGCTTGCTTGGTCGCGGTGTTGAACCAGCGAATGGATATGGCGGGCAGGGTGATCGTTCCTGCCTTGTTCGGCACGAAGGCGAACTTGCGATCACGTTCGCCGTAGATCCAGGTTCCGTCATCGCGAGTCGCGGTTTGCGACTTGTCAGGGTAGATATCGACGCCGGCGACCGATGGGAATTCGGGGTCGGGCAATTGCTCGTAGCCGAGGCCTTTCGCTTGCACGCGCACGCTGCGCGTGAGTGCGTCGCCCACGTGAATCTCGGCAGGAAACTGGCTGTCTTCAGTGAGGTTCAACTCCTCAGCGGGCAGCCACGGATCGATGCCCCATGTCGCTGGTTTGCCGGCGACGTTCAAGCTGATGGCGTCGGAACGCGCGCCGACAACGCGACCACGATTGAAGAAGCTGCCGGGGTCGCGCGCGTCGATCGCGCTGCCACGGAACTCGATGGCGGGAATGGTCAGCGTGCCGCTTTGTTCCGGCGTCAACGCGTAGTTGCGTTCGATCACGTTGTAGCGCTGCGAACCCAGCGTCGCCACATAGCGTTTGTCCTGGCCGGTGCGACGCGCGACCAGGCCAGGCACATTCGGCTCGCCGAGATTGCCGTCGCTTAAATCGAACGCGTAGTAAAGTTTTACCGAGTATCGAACCTGCTGCTGCACGTAGGGATTGATCGGGTCCGCCGTCGCTTGCAGGAACACGTCATCGCCAACCCTGCCTTGCGCGCCAGCCGGCTGCGCCAGCACGGTCAAGGTGAGCGGCTGCGTGGTTTCAGTGCCAACGCTGATCGCGGGAATCGTCAGGGTGCCTTCGCGGCGTGGCTCAAGGCCAACCGCCCACAAGGTTTTCGACGTGGTCTGGCCGTTGACGATGCTGACCTGCTGGCTCGACTGCGTGCCGACGCGGGTGAACTCCCCATCGAGCACCGAGAAATCCGGCTCCGCACTCATCCTTGAATCGGCTTCGACATTCAAGGTGACCGATTCTCCCATGCGCGCGGTGTCGCGATCCAGCCACGCACGCACGCTGGTCTGCGCGGACGCGACCATCGGCAGCAAGAACAGCACGCAGATCGCGCGCATCCACAACGACTTCATTGATCGCCTCCCGACTGTTGCATGCGACGCTGGTATTCAATCGCAAACTTGCGACGCAGCAGGCCGCCCGGATCATCCGGCACGCGTTCCAGCCACTGTTCCAATGCCTGCTGTTTTTCTTGTTCTGCGGGATCGGCCTCGCGCACGGCCTGCGCGTCGGGCTTCGCATCCTTAGGTGATTCTTCGCCTTCCGTCGCTTGCTGCTGTGCCATCTGCTTGTCGATCTCGTCCTTCATTTTCTGCTGTTGCTCTTCGCTGGCCGATTTGCCTTGCTCGTCCTTTGGCGTGCCTTCGTCCTCGCCGTCTTTTTGATCTTTCGACTGCTCGCCGTCTTTGGACTGCTCATCTTTCGATTGCTGGTCCTGACCGTCCTTCTCCTGATCGGACTTCTCCTTGTCCGACGGGTCTTTGTCGCCGTCCTGCTTTTGCTGGTCGCCTTGTTGATCGCCCGGCTTCTGCTGCTCGTCCTTGTCGCCTTTTTCGCCCTGTTTGTTCTTGTCGTTCTGCTTTTGTTGCTGCTGTTTTTTCAGGAACGCCTCGACTGCATCGCGATTGGCTTTCGCGTCTTCGTGATCAGGCTGACGCTGCAATGCGCTGTCGTAGGCAGCGATCGCGTCCTCGTACTTCTTTTCCCTGGCCAGCGCATTGCCCTTGTTGTAAGCAGCATCGGCATTCTGTCCTTCGGCAAACGCTTTCGTCGCCGCTTCAAATTCGCCATTGCGATACGCCGCACTGCCTTGCCACTGAGGCGATGCGCCAATGTCCAGTGCCTGCTTCGGATCGCCTGCCGCAAGTGCGGCAGCCGCTTGTTGATCGGGTCGTTGCCACAAGTCGCGGAAGCTCAAGGCTTGTGCAGGGGCCGATGGCAGCGCGAAGGCAAGCGCTGCGGTCATCAGCCAGCCGCGCCGGAAGCCAATCAGCACCAGCGGCAGCAAAGCCAGCAACAACCAGGCACCGCGATCACGAAAGCGTTCGCTGGTTGCCACGCCGGCATCGCTCGCATTGTTCGCAACATCGGCTTGCGTGCTTGGCAATTGCGACAGGTCGCGCGCGTCGCCATTCAATGCGATGTAGCTTCCGCCGCCGGCATCGGCAACGGCGCGCAATCTCGCTTCCTCGATTTTCGGCAGGACGATTTGTCCGTTACCATCTTTCATGAAGCCACCTTCGGGTAGCGCGACCGGCGCGCCCGCAGCGGTGCCGACACCGAGCACTGAAACCGTCATTCCCTGCTCCTGCGCCGCGCGCGCAGCGCCGACGGCATCGTCGGAAACGCTGTCGGCGATCAACACGATTTGTCCGCGTTGCAAGCCGGCCTGGCGAATCAGGTTGATCGCCGTCGCGATCGCACGCGAGGTGGAGTTGCCGCGCATCGGCATGATGTCTGGCTCCAGCGCGTCAACCAGGTTGCGCACGGTATTGGCGTCGTCGGTCAGTGGCGCGACCACGAACGCATCGCCCGCGTAAGCGATCAACGCCGTTTGCGTGTCGCCGGATTGCTTGAGCAAATCGTCGATGCGGAAGCGTGCGCGGGCGAGCCGGTTTGGTTGTACATCAGTGGCCAGCATCGATGGCGTCAAACCCAGCGCAATCACGCGTGCACTCTCGCCGCGATACAGCGCCGCTGGTTCGCGTTCCCAGGCCGGCCCGGCGACGGCAAGGCAGGCGATGATCCACGCGCAACTTGCCAACCACCACGCGCCACGACTGCCGCGCACAGCGACCGGATCGATCAGATGCGGCAACAGTTCCGCATCGACCACGCTGCGCCAGCCGCCACCATCGGCGCGAGCATGTCGCCAGATCATCGCGAACAGCGGCAGGGCGAACAGCGCCAGCAAAAACCACGGGCGCAGGAAGTGGAAATCTGCCAGCGTCGAAGCACCCATGTTTGCCGCGTCGATCATGTCGCAAATGCCTCGCGCGTTCCGCGTTGCAGCGATGGCGCGAGCATGCCGAGCATCGCCAACAACAAGGCCAACGCCAGCGGAATCCAGTACAGCTCGTCGATGGGTCGCAACGGCGTGCCCTCGCCGACGGAGGGTTCGAGGTTGTCGATCTGCCGATAGATGTTGGCCAACTCGGCACTGTTGCGCGCGCGGAAATATTCGCCACTGGTTGCCTCGGCCATGCGCGTCAGCATTGGTTCGTCAAGATCTTGCGACGGGTTTACCACGCGCGATCCAAACAAGCTGTCCACGCGCATCGAATCCGCACCGACGCCAACCGTGTAGATGCGCACGTTGCTCGCCTTCGCCAGTTCGCTCGCCTTGTCCGGTTGCAGCACGCCGGCCGTGTTCACGCCATCGGTGAGCAGGATCAGCACGCGCTTGTCGGCGGGCCGTTCGCGAAGGCGCTTCACGGCCAGGCCGACCGCATCCCCAATCGCTGTTTCACGACCAGCCAAACCAATCGACGCTTCGCGCAATTGTTGCGAAACGGTGCGCAGATCAAATGTCAGCGGCACCTGCAAGTACGCCTGACTGCCAAACAAAATCAAACCAACTCGATCGCCATCGCGACGCCGGATGAAATCGGAAACGATCGCCTGGATCGCACTGAAGCGTGGCACCGACTGGTTGCCGATCTGCATGTCCTCGATGCTCATGCTGCCCGACGTATCAACGGCCAGAAGCAAGTCACGACCACTGCGCGGCACATCTTCGGGTTCGCCCAACCATTGCGGCCGGCACGCCGCAGCGATCAGCAAGGTCCAAGCGAGCAGCGCAAGCCAACGCTTCCACGGTGCCACGCGGCCAACCTGCACTGATGCCGGCAAGCTGATCGCGCCATGCGGCAATCGCAACGCACCGCTCGCCGATGCACGCGCACGCGGCAGTAACCACGCGGCGATCAACGGCAGCGGAAGAGCGGCAAGCATCAGCGGCCACGCGAACTCAAGCATGGGGTTGCTCCTGCGCGAACGCGCGTGCCAGCCAGTTGCGTGTCGCCTTCAACAAGCCATCCACGTCAACTTCCGGCGCGCGCCGCCATGGCGCATCGACCAGCACATTGCCCGGGCCGCCCATGAAATCGCTCGTGTTTCCACGCGAGTCCAGCCAAGCCAGCCACTCATCCCCTTGATAGGCAGCGGCGTTCCGATCCAGTCGCAATGCCGCGCGGCGCAGCAACTGCGATACAGCGGCGGTCGTCTGGCGTGGATCGTTGTGCGCCGAGTGGTCGTTGGCGATGCGAGCGACTTCGGCCTGCAACGCCCCCAACCAACGCCGCTTGCGCATGCGCTTGCGAGCAATACGAAACAGCCACACCAGCAGCCCGATCAAAAGCACCGCAAGGATCCACCAACCCGGTGCCGGCGGAAACCACGACGGATCCGGCGGCAAATGAATATCGCGCAATTCCGGTCCCGGCGGTGCAGCGGCCGGGGCTGCCGGCAGTGCTTGCGCGAGCGCAATCCAAGGACGCCGCTTCATGCTGCACCCACGCCGGGTTTGCGTGCGAGCAGCGGACCGAGCGCACGTCGCAGGTCATCGCGGGTATCCAGATCAAGCACGCGGATACCGCGTTTGGCTGATTCCGCTCGCACACTTTCGCGCGAATCGGCGAACGCATGCAGCCAGCCGTCGCGCATCGCGGGCGCGGAAAAATCGAGCACGCGCCGTTCGCCGGAATGGCTAACCGCGTAACGGCCGGCGGGCGGTGCGGCCAATTCCAGCGCGTCGCGTACCAGCACGATGCTGACATCGTGACGACCTGCCGATTGTCCCAGCAGCGGCCAGCTTTCCGCATCAATGCTGTAACCATCACTGATCAAGATCAGCCGCATGCCGGGCTTCAATAGTTGGCGTAGACGCGGCATCGCGGATGACAGCGGTTGGCGCAATTCGCGGTCCGCTGCTGCATCCCAATCGCGCAAGGCACGCAGGCTGCGCAACACGCCGCGTCCGCCCGAAGCGGGCCGCACTTCGCCATTGATGCCGCCGCCGAAACCGAGTGCGCCAACGCGGTCGCCATCGCTGCTTGCGACCCACGCGAGATATGCAGCGGCGCGTGCCGCCTGCACGCTCTTGAAACAAACCCGCGTGCCGAAACGCATGCCGGGGTTCAAATCGAGCACCAGCAACAAGCCCTGTTCGCGTTCTTCCTGAAACAGTTTCGTGTGCGGTTTGCCGCTGCGCGCGGTCAGGCGCCAGTCCATGTGGCGAATGTCGTCGCCGGCCTGGTAGATGCGCGACTCGCGAAAATCAACTCCACGACCACGCCAGCGCGAATCGTGCCCGCCGCTGCGAGCCGCCACATTCTTGCGGCGCACGGCCAGCCGTCCGCCTTGCGCAAAGCTGCGCAAAACGAGCAAATCTTCCAGCGTGACGACAGTGGGATTCATGGATTCTTCTGGCTGGCGTCGAACAACGACAACGCCAGCGCGCCGACGATCACGGCAATGGCACGCGTTCGAGCAGGGCGGCCACGACGTTTTCAGGACGAATGCCTTCGGCTTCCGCTTCGTAACTGAGCAATACGCGATGACGCAGCACGTCGATCGCGATGGCGTGGATGTCCGCCGGCGTGACGTAGTCGCGCCCGTTGAGCCAAGCGTGCGCACGCGCGCAGCGATCCAGCGCAATCGTGCCGCGCGGACTGGCGCCCCACGAAATCCAGCGCGGCAAATCATCGCCGTAACGACCCGGCTCGCGGGTGGCCAGCACCAGTTGGATGATGTACTGCTCCAGCGGCGGTGCCATGTACATATCGAGCACGGCAGCACGCGCTTCGAAAATCTGCGCCTGGGTCAGCAAGCGCTCGGGCGCTGCGGTTTCGGTCATTTCCTGGCGCGCTCGACCACGCGCCAGCTTCAAAATTTCGGCTTCCGCGCCGGCTTCCGGGTAGTCGATGCGCACATGCAAAAGGAAGCGATCAAGCTGCGCCTCGGGCAGCGGGTACGTGCCTTCCTGTTCAATCGGGTTCTGCGTCGCCATCACCAGAAAGAGTTTGGGCAACGGATAAGTGGTCCGACCGACGGTCACCTGATGCTCGCCCATTGCTTCCAGCATCGCCGACTGCACCTTGGCCGGCGCACGGTTCACTTCGTCGGCCAGCACCAGGTTGTGGAAGATCGGCCCTTCCTGAAACTCGAATGCGCCGGTCTGCGGGCGATAGATTTCGGTGCCGGTAAGGTCGGCAGGCAACAGATCGGGCGTGAACTGCAGGCGGTGGAAATTCGCCTCGATGCGCGCGGCCAGCTCCTTGATTGCCGTGGTCTTGGCCAGCCCCGGCGCACCCTCAACAAGAAGGTGTCCATCGGCGAGCAGCGCAATCAGCAATCGATCAACGAGCGCCGATTGGCCAATGATGCAGTTGGAAAGTTCGGTGCGCAGCGCGGAAAACGCGCCGACGGCAGTCTGCGGTTCTGTCATGTCCATCCGGTTAGGGCCTGTGTGTGCCAAGGATACTAGGGATGTTCTGATCGACTCCACGCTTTGCGGAGTTGATCAGAGCACGGCCTGGCGGTCCCGCCGTCTGACAGCGTGATCGCGACAAAGTTTTATGCAGGCCGCGCTGGCGCTGCGTTCCTGGTCAGAATTCGGCGCTCAACACCTGCCATTCGACACGCAAACGCCGCGACTGCGAAGGTCGCGGCGTCGGGATATGCGAAGCGAAAGCTGCAATCAGAACTGCCGATACATCTTCATCAGCCCGACCACGCCCAGGCCCCAGACGCCGTTGAGCAGCAACGCGCCAGCGATCATCTTCGGATCGAGGCTAACCGCCAGCGGCATGCCCTTCATTGGAAACACGATGAACAAAGCCACCGCGCTAGGTAGTAGCGCGCCAAGGATCCCGCCCCACACCCAGCGCTTCGCGCCCGTCATGTTCCTGACCACCGCCCACAGCGCGATGCCCCACACGCCGCCCCAGAAGGCCAGCGATACCACCGCAGGCACGCCCAGCGGCGGCACCGCATTCATGTGCCACGCCGCACTCGGCACCAGCCCGGCCATGTGCAGCAACTGCAGCAAACCCTGATGAAAGACGAGCGTCGAAACGAAACCCGCAACAAAAGCCAATAGCCACTTCATCTGATTTCCCCTAGCTTCATGGTCACCCTCGCGAAGGCGGGGCTCTGGTTTGATCTTACCTGTCTTGTGCGTTGTGGGCTTTCGTGCAGATGCACCACGGCTTTGCGTCCCCAACACGCAACCCTCGTCGTCCGTGTAAGGACGCCGCTCGACATCGCGGTCTGCCAGCGAGGAATTATCCCAACATGTCGTCATCCTCGCGAAAGCGGGGATCCATTTTGACCTTCGTCAAGTCGATGCCGCAAACGCAGAATCAAAATGGGTTGACCAGCCTCCGGCTGTTGAAGAGCGCCTCCGCTTTCGCAGGAATGACGACGACGTTCTTGATGGCTGGCCAACCGACCTGGTGCATACGTTCCGGATGGCGGTGAGATGGTAGCCCGATGGCGGATATGCGGTTCAGACCATGCTTCCCCTTCGTGGCAGTTTCGGTCGACCGGCTGGCGACTGCACTTCAATCGGGTTCACCTAGGGTGAAACCGCCGGAGGTGATTCCACCGCTATTGGCGGTACTGTTTTCCAGCACCATCCGAGGCTCTTACCATGCTGGCGGTGGAATCCGCTGTGCGGGTTCCACCCTACATGTGAGCGGGACCACGGATGTCGCATCCGGAAAACGTACACTCTGGCCACATTTCGGATCCCCATTTCGGAGCAAGCCGATGAGTGTCAGACTGGTGCAGCGCTTGCGGGGCGAAAACGTTTCGAACAATTGCTCGCGTTATGCAGCGCGAGCGGCGCATCGCGCATGCAGATTGATGACGCACTCGTTGCTGTGCATTGCCTGCACGTTATGGACAAGTTCGCAGGCAACGGCCGACTGCGGTGATCTGTTCGTTAGCGGATTCGATGCGACGCCACTCGCGACGGTAATCACGGGCTCAGCGACACTGCAGACCAGCGATGGGGCGATCCATACCTGGTACTACCGTATTCCGACCGCGCCTGCGCCGCGCGGTGGTCACCCCATCTTGATCTGGCTGCATGGCGATGGTGGTTCCGGCAACGGTTATGGCAGTGGGTTCTATCCATTCACCGACGCGGACTCGGCGATCCTGGTCACGCCTAGCGGCATCAATCAAACGTGGACGCACGCGGCCGACGACATGGTTGGCAAGCCGCAGGATTCGCAGTTCATCAGCCTGTTGATCGATCATGCGATTGCCGATGGCGTTGCCGGCGCAGCAGTCGATCCTGACCGCATCTATATCGGCGGCGAGTCGCGTGGCGCGTACATGCCGTACTTCCTGCTGCAGCGTCCTTCGACGAGAAATCGATTCGCGGCAGTGGCGGTCAACGCCGGTCTGTTGTATTGCCAAGCCGGCGACGCCGATTGCCTTGTCGGCAGTTCCAGTCCGCTCAATCACGGTTCCGCGACGCCGATCCTGCACTTGCACGGGACCGACGACACGGCGGTCGCGCCACCGCCCACCGCGACGTTTCATTCCCCCATCGACTGGAATGTGGACTGGCGCGTGTTCTTTCCGATGAACCTGTGGGCGAGGCAACACGGCTGTTTCGGCGGCGACAATTCCACCGGGAATGACAACGGCGTGCTACGGGAAACGTATGCGATCGGTGCTCGCGAGGCTCGTCGCTACGACCTGTCGGCGTGGGGTTCAAACTGTAGCCGCTACCAACTTATCCTCGTCACCGATGGAGGGCATGTGATCGGCGGCCAGCACCAGCGCATCTGGTCGTTCCTGAAAGACTACTGCGGCGCTGCGGCTGATCCACGTCAATAGCGTACGCGCTGATCCTGCTGGTCGCTGGCATGGCGATTGGAAATCCAAGGGTCAGGGTGTTTTTCCATCCGTCCAGCATTGGATCTCGGCACTCAGTGCGATGAACGTGCGGCGGCAAGCTCTGCGCGGGTGACGTCGATCAACGGCGAGTAGCGTTCCGCAGCGAGGCGAACGGCTTCGACAAAGGCGGCCTGGGCCGCGTCGATCTGGCCACGTCGCAGCAGATACCGGGCTCGTACCAGTTGAACCAGATGACCCTCCTTGTCGGGCAGGCTGGCTTCTCCGAGCAGGCTTTCAACCGCATCAAGGTCGCCACGCTTGAACAGCACATCGCTGTAGTCGGCGAGTACTTGCTGGTTGATGGTGCCGGAGAGTCTCGCGCGCTTCCAGACCTCGGCGTACAGGCGCGCGGCAGCGTCCAGATCGCCGCGATGTGCGGCCAGCAGGGCATCGGCGTGATCGGCGAAAAAACCTGCGGCGCGTCCGCCGGCCTTGCCGGCATCCTGGCGTAGCTGTTTGGCTTCCGCTTCGGCGCGCTTTTCGTCGCCGGCATTGAGTGCGGCATAGACGATGGCCAGGCGAAAACCGTTGACGGTGAAGGGATCGCCGTGGGCCATTTCCAGAGCAGCATCCCACGCGCTCATGGCGGTACGAAAACGTCCACCGGCGGCGTCGATGAAACCGAGCAGGCTGGTGAGGCGCATGGCCTGGTTCGGATTGTTGGCGGTGTCGATCATCGCCAGGCTTCGGTGCGCGGTTTCGCGGGCATCGTTGAGTTGGCCCGATTGCAGCAGTGACCAGCCCAGGCTGTACAAGGCGATGCGCGTTGCCACCGGATTCTGCTGACGCATCGCCGCTGCGTATGAGCGCTGGGCCGCGATCCTCGCGTCGTTGAAGCGGCCGAGATGGGCGAGCGCCATGGCGGTTCTTGCGCTGGCGCGGGCAAGGCCGTCGAGGTCTCCGGCGTTCTCGTAGACGTCTGCCGCCGTGCTGTAACTGGCGACGCATTCATCGAAGTTGCCGGCATCCGCCGCGAGGTCGCCGAGCACGAGTTGTGCAGCTGCCTGGCCGCGCGCGTCCTCGGCGAGGCGGAACAAGGTCAAGCTGCGGCGAGCAAAGTCGAGCGCTTGCGGTACTTGATCGCGGTCGATGGCGAGGTGTTGGCGCGCTAGCAGGATGCGGGCTTGCCACTGGTTGTCCGCGCTGTCGCCGATGGCCGTCGCGGCGGCGTCGATTTCAGTGGCAGCGTCGTCCGGTTTGTTGTTTGTCAGATGACGATCAGCGCGCAGCAGATGGGCGTTGGCTTTGGAATCCGCGTCGATGGTGGTCAACGCGAGCGCTTCGTCAAGATGCGCGTCGCAGGTGGCCATAAGCTCCAGCGCACACTCGGTGCTGGCAAGTGCAACCAGAATGTCGGCTCGCGACGGCTCTTTCTGGTGCAATGAAACCAATAGCGCGTGAGCATCTTTGGTCTGTCCCTGTTCGCTCAGGCGACGTGCATCGGCGAGCGTGGCAGGCACTTCGACTGGCGGTTCGATTGGCAGGGTAGAGACGCGCAGGGGCGAGTCGGCGAGGTCGGGTGCCGGATCACCGGCAAGTCGATATATCAACGCGGCAATCGCGATCAGCGCCAACAGACCGAGCAACGACATCGGCAGACTCGCGAATCGGCGCCGCCTTGCCGTCGCAGGCGCTGGCGCTGGCGCTGACGCGAGAACGGCATCCGCGCTGCTGTCGACTTCGATATGCGTCTGCGCTGGAACGCTCTCGCTGCTGGCGATGGTCTGCGTTTCGGCGACCCAGCGATAGCCATGGCGCGGCACCGTGCGCACCGGATCGGCTGACATTCCCGACGCTGCGAGCGTCTTGCGTAAACGCAGTATTGCCTGCGCGAGTGCGCCATCGGCAACATCAAGTCGGCCCCAGACGGCAGCGATCAACTCATCGCGGCCCACCGCCCGATCGCGGTGCTCAACCAGGTAGGCGAGCAAGTCGAAAACCATCGGCTCGATGGCCAATGCGTGGTCGTTGTCGAGCAGTTCCCGTTCCGGAACCCTGAGCTCGATGGTACCGAATCGGTAACGCAAAGCGTTCTCTCATTCCGCGGACGGCCCGTTGCCGGCGTCGAGCGCTGCGCCGCTTCGCGACTGTGCAGCGTTACCGTCGGCGTTGGGATGGAAAGGGCAGTCTATCGCTCCGTTATCGTTCCGTGATCGTTTGCTGATGCGAAATCGGCGGGGTTCCGCGATATTCGGGTGACCGCTCGGCGTTGCGCGGGCTGCGCGGACGAGGCTGATACCTCCAACGGCGCGAGACAGCGAAGCGAGCATCCGGCCGTTCGCAGGCCATCAACCCACAAGTGGAGAAGGTAAATGATCGGTCGGATTGGATTGCTTCGCTCAACAGCCGCCAGATTGGCGTTGATCTTCGCCGCACTTGTCGCTGCACCGGTTTGTGCGCAGGTCAACGACGACTGGGCCAACGCCACGGTCATCAGCGCGCTGCCATACAGCGATGCGGTAACCACGTCGGCGGCGACGACGGAGCCGACCGATCCGCAGTCGATCTGCTTCGTCGGCGCGAATAGCAGCGTCGGCAAAGGCTCGGTCTGGTACCGCTATATGACGGGCGCCAACAGCGAATATCTCAACCTGTCCACTCAGGGCAGCACCTACGACACCGTGGTTCAGGTGTTCAGCGGCTCTGCCGGTGCGTTCGACCAGGTCATTGGCGGCTGCAACGATGACGGCATCGGCGTCACGTTCCAGTCGCGCGTAGCCGGCCTGCGCCTTGCACCAAACACCAGCTACTCCATTGAAGTGATCTCGCACGGAAGCGTGACGTTTGGCGGCAATCTGCAATTCTCCGCCACGGTGTCGCCGCAATATCTGGTGACGCGCCTTGACGATCCAAACCCGGCGCTGAGCGGCTGCGCGGTCGGCGATTGCAGCCTGCGCGCCGCGATCAAGACCTCCAACACCACGCCCGGCGCGGTGATCATTCCGGCCGGAACCTACCCGATCACACTCGGCAGCAGCAGCGACGACGCCAATAATGGCGGCGACTTCGACATCAAGTTAGGCATGGGCATTTACGGTGCTGGCCCGGGCGCGACCATCATCGATGCGATGAATCTGGATCGCGCGTTCGACATCGACCCCAGCGGCGGATCGGCGACCGGAAGAGTGACGGCCATCATCGCCGATCTCGCGATCCGCAACGGTGGCGGGCCGTCGTTCTTCGGCGATGGCGGTGCGATTCGGGCCTACGATTCCAGCGGTGGCAACGTGTCCGACAATTTCGTTGCATTGCAGCGAGTGAAGATCAGCAACAGTCGCTCGCAATTGAACGGCGGCGCGATGGCCTTGTCAGCACGCGGCATGATTCGCGACTCCGAGTTTCGCGACAATTACGCCAACAGCACAGGCGGCGCACTGACCCTGGGCAAGACCACCGCGGCGGGTGACACGACCATCGAAATTGTCGGGTCGACCATTGCCGGCAACCAGTCGCCGTCGTCGTTCAGCGGCGGCGGTGGCATCAAGTCGACGGCCCGGCTGCGCATGGTAAACAGCACCGTATTCGGCAACAGCACTGGCTATCACGGCGGCGGCATTTATCTGACAGGTGGCGGCAACGCCGATCTGCGCAGCACCACCATCGCCAACAACATCGCCAACATCGGCGGATCGGGCAACGGAGCCGGCCTGCGTATCGACAATGGCACGGTCAACCTCGCCAACACCTTGCTGGCCAACAACACGCTGGTCAGCGCCGCTGGCAGCGCGGACGATTGCACCGCAGCGGCAGGAACATTGACCGCGTCGTACAGCGTGCTTCGCAATGCGGCAGGTTGCGGTTTCATGGGTGTCGGCAATATCAGCGGCGTCGATCCGCTGCTCGCCGCCAGCGTCGCTGACAACGGCGGCGTGACTCGCACGGTCGCTTTGCTCGACGGCAGCCCGGCCATCGATGCGGGTGATCCAGCCGGTTGCCAGGACTATCTCGGCAAGAATCTTGTGTTCGACCAGCGCGGCGTCGGCTTTCCACGTTTGACCGGCGCGGTTTGCGATATCGGTGCCTTCGAAAAACTCGACCGGATTTTCGCGGACGGTTTCGACAATTAGGCAGTCCCTCCGGCGATGACCGTTTGCTCGGACATCGCCACGTTTTTCGAGAACGACTGGTGATGCGCGGCTTAAACGTGGGCCGCGACCCGCCAGATAGTTTGCAAAGGACTCAAACCATGAAACTCGCCCGACAACCTTCTCTCGCCATGCTCGGATGCGTCGCCATCGCTCTCGCTGGCGGCCTCGCGCAATCGGCATTCGCCAACGTGGCCATCGACGCGCTGTCGCCAGTACTCGCCTCACGCATTGCCGGCGCGGGCGCCAACGCGCAATTGGGACTGGCGCTTGACGACGCTGGTGATATCAATGGAGATGGCTTTCGCGACATCGTCATCGGTGCGCCTGGAACGGCGAACGGACCGAACAATTTCGCCGGCGCGGCGTGGGTCGTGTTCGGTACTTCGGTCGGGCTACCGTCGCTGGATCTGTCGACCCTGACTGGCAGCAACGGGGTGCGACTGGCCAAGACCGGTGCCGCTGCGAATGCGGCAATCGGCATCAGCGTGGCCGGTATCGGCGACTTCGATGGCGATGGTCTGGACGACATCGCGATCGGCAGCAACGTCGGTCGATTTGGTGGCGGCGCGCCCGGTGTCGTCTGGATCGTGTTCGGTCGCAGCAGCTTTCCGGCCAGCATTGATCTGGGCAGCCTTGGGCTTGCCGGCATGACGCTGACCGGCGTTGCCAACGGCGACAGCTTTGGCTCCACCGTATCCGGCGGCGGCAGTGTCAACGGCGACGCGCGGCCTGATCTGTTGATCGGCGCGCCGTTCGGTAACAGTTTCGGCGGCGGCGCCTACGCTGTGTTCGGCTCGACCATGCCAGCGTTGAGTTTGTCGATGAGTGGATTGAATGGCCAGAACGGCATTTCGATCATCGACCCCGGCTCATTCAACTTCAGCGGCATCGCCACCGCCTTGGGCGGCGACGTCAACGGCGATGGCGTCGGCGACATGCTGATTGGCGCGTTCGGGCTGCAGGACTCGTCCAGCAACGATGTCGGTGGAGCCTATCTGGTGCTCGGTCGGGCGGCTGGATTTGGCAGCGGAACGTTGGCGCTGAACACCTTGAATGGCAGCAATGGCGCGCGCTTCGTGGGTGCTTTCTACACGATGAGCGCGGCCGATTCCGCCGGCAGCGCGGTAGGCTTCCTCGGCGATCAGAACAACGATGGCCGTGCTGAAATGATCATCGCCGATCCCGACGCCAGCCCGAACGCGCGCGGCTTTTCCGGCGAGGTATTTGTCGTCTACGGGGCAACCTCGTACAGCGCATCGACCAACCTGGACACACTTGACGGAAGCAACGGCGTGCGTATCCAGGGCGCGGTAGGCGGCGACAAGACTGGCACGTCGGTCACCGGCAAAATCGACTTGAATGAGGACGGCCGCAACGATCTTGCGATGGCCGCGCCGCAGTTCGTCGACACGACCGCGCTTGGCACCGGCAAGATCATGTTGCTAACGCCCCACGTTCAGCTCCCCGCCGTCATTGATCTCGCGCGCTTGCAGGCCAATCAGCTTGATGGCGATGTGTTCTTCGGCACGTCGCCAACCACCGAAATTGGCACCGTCGCAGCGCTGTGCGCACCACCTTGCAACGCAGCCGCAATGCGACTGGGCATCGGCGTCGCCAACGAGTCGAGCAACTCCGGTGCGGTGTACGCGGTCCGGCGCAGCGACCGTATTTTCTATGATGGGCTGGACAAGCAGTAGTCGATGGACTGGCTAGCAACCTTGATGGCGTTGTGTAGCGGCTGCTGACATTTGACGCAGTCGCTTGCGATACTGCGTTGACGCCCTGGCTCCCACGGACGCGCGGCAAGCCAAGGTCGCTTCTGAAAGTACGCCTGGGCTGCTCACGACGGCCCAATCGAGGGTGCGAAGAGCTGGAACTGCAGTCACCGGAAATCGGCAATGCCATACGATTTGATTCTACTGGTCGTCGTGGCGGTTATCGCCGGACAATTCGTCCTCGCGTCGGACGCGTCGACACCGGCCAAGGCGTTTGTTGCAATCGCGTCGGTGACGACCGTCGCATTGCCGTACCTTGTTCCGCGATGGGATCTTGCTTGCTTACTGGCACAAGTCGTTCTGGTGATCGTCTTGTTGCTGCACGCGAAATTTCGCGGCGTGAATTAGGTGTTAGCCTCGGCAGCATGATCTCGCTCAATCACAAGATTCCACCTCCCGTGATCGCACTGCTCTGCGCGGTATTGGCGTGGCTGCTTGCCCGCTCCACGCCGGCTTTCGCGTTTGCTCTGCCCGCGCGGATTCTGATCGCCATTGTGCTTGCACTTGCTGGCGTTTCGCTGGCTTTGTCGGGTATGGCTGCGTTTCGAAAAGCCGACACCACCGTCAATCCGCGCTCGCCTGATCAAGCGAGCAGCATCGTACGAAACGGGCCATTTCAGTTCACGCGCAACCCGATGTATCTCGGCCTGGCGCTGGTTCTGCTTGGGTTTTGCGCGTACCTGGCCAATCCCTTGAGCGTAGTTGCCGTCGTGGTTTTCGTGGCCTACATCACGCGCTTCCAGATCATCCCGGAAGAACGGGTATTGCTGGAAAAATTTGGCGAGCCGTTCGCGCAGTACATGCGATCAGTCAGGCGCTGGATTTGATGGGGACCAGTGCGTTCGTTTGGGTTAGCCAAGCTAACAAAAATAGTTCTTCGTCACCCCTGCGAAGGCAGAGGTCCATTTTGATTCTCCTGTTCCTTCTGTGATTTCACGAACATCAAAATGGATTGACCAGCCTCCGGCTGTTGAAGAGCGCCTCTGCCTTCGCGGGAATGACGAGTAGGGTTGGGAGCGCGAGTTTCGGCGGCGAACCAACAACGACGTCGCGCTGGCGCACCTTGAAGCGTTCCAGACGGCGGTGCTCCCAAGCCAGAAGTACATTGGGATTCGAGTCGTCGGCAGATGCTAGGTTTACCGCGTCGGATCAGAGGGGCAGGAGATGTGGAAGCAGGTGGTTGGCTACGGTGCGCTGCTGGCGGTGGGCACGCTGGCCTTGCAGTGGCTGGACTACCAGCGCATGGCGCGGATGCATTCCGGCGACATCGCCATCTTTTTTATCGCGGTGGCTTTCCTCACGCTGGGCGTGGTCATCGGCAAGCGCGTCTTCACGGACGCAACGCCCGCGACTTTTGATGGAAACCCAAAGGCACAGGCCAGCCTGGGAATCAGCGAGCGCGAATTGGCGGTGTTGCATGAACTCGCCGCCGGCCGCTCCAACAAGGAGATCGCCGCACACCTGCACGTGTCGCCGAACACGGTGAAGACCCACGTCGCCCGGCTATACGAAAAGCTTGAAGCCAAGCGGCGCACTGATGCGGTCAACAAGGCGCGCGAGTTGGGGATTGTTCGTTGATTCGTCGCTATTCCGGGTGAATGCAGCGAAATCACCCTTTCGGGCGATTGTTCTGGAGCAAAGCTGCGGGTTCCATTGAGGGCCCAATGTGCGAGGAGTCATCACATGCTCAAGAAAATATTGTCCTATGGCGTGATCGCTGGCCTGATCGCCGGCGTCGCGGTATCCGTGACCTCAATCACGCTGGGCGATATCACGCCAACTGTCGGCATGGCGATCGGCTACACGGCGATGCTGATCGCGTTCACCGCAGTTTTCGTTGGCATCAAGCGCTACCGCGACGTTGAGCTTGGTGGCGTCATCCGTTTCTGGCCTGCTTTCGGCATGGGGGTGGCGATGAGTGTTGTCGCGAGCGTTCTGTACGTCGTTGCCTGGGAGGCTTTGGTCGCAGCCACCGGAATGGATTTCGCGGGCAGCTACGCCGCCACGCTGATCGAGCAGCAGAAGGCGGCTGGCGTTAGCGGAGACGAGTTGGCCAGGTTTGTCGCCGGGATGGAGCAGTTCAAAGCGGAGTACGCCAATCCCTTGTACCGACTAGCAATGACCTTTGTCGAAATATTTCCGGTTGGCGTGCTGGTGTCGCTGGTTTCGGCCGGCCTGCTTCGCAATCGCCGATTCATGCCAGCGCGTCGCAGCTGATTGCTTGAAGAGACGCTAACTCGTTCGTTCGAACGCGACCCACAAACGCCACACATTGGAGCATCCCATGAAGCGAGTCACTGGCATCGGTGGCATCTTTTTCAAAGCAAAGGACGCCGCTGCGTTGCAGGCTTGGTACAAGCGCCATCTCGGCATTGATGTGCAGACGTGGGGTGGCGCTTCGTTCGACTGGGCCGACTCGGATGGCAAGCCGACCGGCGGGACGACCGCGTGGTTGATCGCTGCGGAGGACAGCGATCAGTTTGCTTCGAGCACGGCGTCGTACCTGGTCAACTACCGCGTTGACGACCTGCACGCATTGGTCGCAGCGCTGAAAGAAGAAGGCTGCAACGTCCTCGACAAGATCGATGAATCCGGCTATGGCAAGTTCGCCTGGGTCATCGATCCCGAGGGCAACAAGGTCGAGTTGTGGGAACCGCCGGCGGGTCAATGAGAAGCGCCTCACCCTACGAGCTGCTGTCGGGAATGTTTGCGCGGACTCGCTCAGTCGGGAATGTTTGCGCGGACTCGCTCAGCCGACAAAAGTAGTTCTTCGTCATTCCTGCCTTCGCAGGAATGAGGAAGCTTGTGGGTTCGGCGACTCCGTAAACTTGAGTTTTCCGCGCCGGTACATCGACGAAAGCGAAGTGCGACTGACGCTGGGCGGCACGACGCGCACACATTTCGGACAACAGTTTGGGCAGGACGTGAACGAAGAAGCGGCTCAAAGGCCGTCCAAGCGCGCCCGAACATCGACCCAGGGATTTGCAACACGGCGCCCGGTGCGAAGGTCTTCCCTACGTTTGACCAGTTCCGTGCGCCAGGCTTCCGACACTGCCGTTTCTTCGCCGCTCTCCAGGCTGTCAGTCAGCGCGGCATCCACAGCAGAACGTTCGTCAGCCGGCAGGCGAAGGACATCTTCAAGAAGGTCGTCGATGCGAGCATTCGTGCGCTTGAGTCAAGGGATGTTCTGATTAACGCCGAGCCTCCGCACAAACCTGCACGCGATTGCGACCTTCGCGCTTGGCGACGTAGAGCGCCTTGTCGGCACGGACCAGGGCTTCGTCGAACGAACTTCCGGCTGGAACGTCGCAGACACCCGCGCTGATCGTGAAAGTAATTGGCTGGTCATCTGCGGCGGTGACATTGATGCGCCCGCAGGCCTCGCGGATCGATTCGGCTACCGTCAGGGCGGTGCGCGTATCTGCGCCAGGCAGGAAGATGCAGAACTCCTCACCTCCGGTCCGTGCGATCAGATCCTGGTCGCGAATCTGCTCGCGCAACAGTGTGGCCATTGCCTGCAACGCGTGATCGCCGCTGCTGTGGCCGAAACGATCATTGATCGATTTGAATTGATCGATGTCGATGACAATGACGCTGGAACCCGAAGAGTTCGCCATCTGCCGTCCTTCGGCATCGCGCAGCGCACGAAAGAACCCGCGTCGATTGAGCAAGCCGGTCAGCCAGTCGGTCATTGCCCTGTCTGATTCGCGAGCGGCAAGCAGGGCGAACTGAAGGGCGAGACAGCCCACTGCGAGCGTGAGCATGAAGAGCAGCGAGGCGAAACTGAAGACGGCGCGGTGGTAAGTTCCCAGGACTTGGGCCGAGGTGGGCAACAGCTGTGCAAGGTTGACGTACGACCAGACGAAGATCACCAGATAAACGATCACGATGACGCGCAAGCGACGGTAGATCGGCTCAATCTCCGTGCGTGGATGGCTTTTCAAACTGTGCTGCAGGGCGAGCAGGAACACAGTCTGGCCCAACGCTGTGAACAGAATCCGGAACCGCGCATTCGGCCAGAGCACTTCCCAGCTCAGCAGGCCAACGATGGGGATGATGATCAGCAGTGCTACCAGCCAGCGTTTTGAAGGTTGTCCTGCAAAGCTCCAGAAGCCAATCAGGAAGCACGCGCTTGAAGCTCCGATTGCGAGATGGTTGCCGATCGTGATGACGTGCTTCCACGCGAGCTCCGTTGGAGCCAGGAAGAAGAGCAGGGCGATGCCGTTGAGCAGCAGTCCCAACGCCCAGAAGCGAGCAGCGCCGCCTTGCTCCTGCCGGCTGCCCACATAGATCAACAGGCCAGCGAAAATCACCTGCATCAGCGCGCGACTGAGCGTGAGTGTCGGCATATCGAGTGTGACGTTCAGGAAATTCATGGTTCTGGCGAATGGATTCCAGGGCAACGATCAGGATGCAATTTTTTCGTGGAAACCACAGCCTAATCCGCTGAGGGCGTGCATTGTTCGATGTGAACGCGTAGCGAGCGGACAGCGTGAACCGGAAATCTTGAATGGAGCCGATTGCGGTGGCTGCTGCGCGGTGAGATTGAATTTCGTCGTTGGTTTCGAATATGGCCTTTTTCGGTAGGACCGCCCCTGCGAGTCAGCCGCTTCACGAGCGCAGCGACGTCTATCGCGACGCACGCCCAGGCTGCGACAAGTGACCACGGGGCGCGTGAAGGATTCGACCGAAGAATTGATCGTTATCAAATTAGCGCCTGGCCCCTCGCCGGATAATGTATCGATCAACCACACCAAAGGAGTTGTCATGCGTTACCAAACCATCGCTCTTGTCTGCGTCTCCGCGCTCGGCGCATCTTCGGTCCCCGCCTTGGCCCAGTCCGCCGGCGACTGGACCATCGGGATTGGCGCACACCAGGTGAATCCCAAGTCGGGCAATGGACGGCTTGTCGACGGCACGTTGAAGGTCAACGTTGGCAGCGACATCAAGCCAACCATTACGGCGGAATATTTCATTCGTGATCGCCTCGGCATCGAGGTGCTGGCGTCAGTGCCGTTCAAGCACGACATTTCCATCGCTGGCCTGGGCAAGGTCGGATCGACCAAGCACCTGCCGCCGACGGTGTCGATGCAATACCACTTCGGCAACGGAAAGGTGCAGCCATTCGTTGGCGCCGGGCTGAACTACACGGCGTTCTTCAGTGAAAAGAGCAGCGGTGCGTTGGCCGGATCGAAGCTGTCACTCGACAATTCATGGGGTCTGGCCGCCCATGTCGGCGTCGACATCGCCATCGGTGATCGCGGCGCATTGCGATTCGACGCGCGCTGGATGGACATCGACACCAAGGTGAAGCTCGACGGTGATCGCATTGGCACCGTCAACATCGATCCGCTGGTCTACGGCGCGGCCTACGTGTTGCGCTTCTAGGAACAAAAGGACCGGCATCGTGCGCGTATGGCGTTGCGCGCACGATGCAGCCTCGCAACGCGGGTGGGTTGATACCCGAAGCGATGCGTACTGTTGAAGCATGGCGGCGCACGCCGCTCGGACGCGCCGATCAAGGGCGTGCAAGCGGCTTGTGCGTGCGCTCGCAAGGCGTTCGGGCTGCAATGGTCTGCTGGGCTATCGGGCGCGCTGATCGCGTAACGGCGTCATGGTCCGACTCAGCACAGACCGGACGCAAGAGGATGCGCTACGCTTCTACTCGCGCCTGGGATTTGTGCCATCGCACCAGGGGATAAAGCGCCGAAGATCCCGTTCAAACCGAATGCCCTTCGCCGGTCGGCTTGATCCTGGCGACGGAGCCCACGCGGAACATTGGGGTACTCATGTACACACCTCCAGGCTTCACCACGATCACGCCGTATTTCTTCGTCAGGGGTGCGGAGAATTTCGTTGAGTTCCTCGTCAACGCTTTCGGCGGGACGGAAGAGCTGCGCTCGCTTCGACCGGATGGTCGTATTGCCAACGCGCAAATTCGTGTCGGCACATCCACGATCATGGTCAGCGAGGCGGATGGTCGCTATCCACCGATGGCCGCCGCGTTCTATCTCTATGTGGATGACGCAGACAGAGCCATGGCGCGAGCGATCGCGGCGGGCGCGGTGCTGGAGATGGACTTGGCTGACATGCCTTACGGTGATCGGCAAGGCGGCGTCAAAGATGCGCACGGAAATATCTGGTGGATCTCGCAGCGTCTGGTTGAGGCGCCATACTCGGAGTAACCGGGTGAATTTCAGCAATCCGTTCACGCGGGGTCGGCCTTCGTGTCGATCGGATTCGAGCGTAGGATCGGTTCATGGTTGATCTTCTGGCAAGCGCGGTGATTGTTGCGGCAGGGCTCTATCTTGCTTTGCTCGGCGTCAGTTGCTTTGTTCGACCCGACACCGCCGCTAGGTTCCTGCTTGGGTTTGCCAGTTCCGCGTGTCTCCACTACCTGGAGTTGGTGCTACGGGTGCTGGTTGGCGCTGCGCTTATTCACGCGTCTTCCACGCTTCCGTACCCACCGCTATTCAACGTGTTTGGCTGGGTTCTGATTGTCACGTCACTGGTCATGTTCGTGGTGCCGTGGCGTTGGCATCGGCAGTTCGCGCAGCGGGCTGTTCCGCAGGCATTGCGCTACGTGAAGCTGATCGGCGCATCATCGATTGCGTTAGGCACTGCGCTGGTTTGGTGCGTGTTTCGCAGCTCGTTTGCGTGACCTGCGTTGGGTTCCAGCGCAGTCGCCGCGGCCCATTCAAGGTTGCTGTTTTGTGTTGTAGCAAGTTTGTAACCGTATCATTCGGCTGGCAGATCCACTGGGGTAATCAAGCGGCACTTTTACTGAGGGGAGCGCGACGTGCGGAAACTTCTGCTGTTTCTCATTCTTGTCACTGCTGCCTGGTACGGCTATGGCAAGCACGAAGCATCGACCAGGATTCCTGCGCCAAGGAGCGTGGCCGTCGTCGCCGACGAGTCCGGCGAATCGGCAGCGACGGCAGCTGCAACTGCAACTGCAACAGATCAGTTCACCTGCGATGGACGTCAGCATTGCTCGCAGATGCGCTCATGCGCCGAAGCGACTTATTTCATCCAGCACTGCCCGAATACGAAGATGGATGGCGATCGTGATGGCGTACCGTGTGAAAACCAGTGGTGCAGGTGAGTCGTGGCCGCATCTCATGAATCCAGCTGACAGAGCTTTGATCGAAACACGCGTCAGTCGACCGCCATTCGGTAGCGAAGCGCGAAGCGACAGGCTTGTGCGACTTCGGTCGTTCGCTTTTGCAGAAATCTCCCAGCAACGATGATCTCAAAACTGCCCAACTGGATATGGGCCGGCTCGTGGGTATTGGCCTTCATCGCCGGTATCGTCAATGTGGTCGGCTTGCTTGGTGTGGAGCACCAGGCCATTACCCACCTCACCGGAAACACGTCCCTGCTGGCGGCGGCGATCGCCAGCTTCGATCTGTCGGCAACGATTCACTTCGCAGCGTTGATCGGCGCATTTGTTGCCGGCACGGTCCTCAGCGGCTTCATCATCCAGGACAGCACCTTGCAACTGGGCCGCCGCTATGGCGCTGCGCTGCTCATCGTCTCACTGCTGCTGTTTCTCGCGGTTCCACTTTTCAAGATCAACAGCGCATACGGCATGTACGCTGCGGCATGCGCATGTGGTTTGCAGAACGCCATGGTGAGCACGTACAGCGGTGCTGTCGTTCGCACGACACATCTGTCGGGCATGTTCACCGATCTCGGAATTTTTCTCGGCCATGCGCTGCGTGGCCTGCCCGTCGATCACCGGCGTCTGCGACTTTGCTTCCTTGTCATTTCGGGCTTCCTGTGTGGCGGGGTCGCGGGCGCATTTGCATTCCGTGCCTTCAGCTATTCCGCCCTGCTGTTTCCCGCCAGCCTGACCGCCATCGTCGCGATCACGTACGGGCTGTATCGAATTCGCGAACGTCGTTAAAAGTCCGAATGACCCTGGTATCGCCCAACAATTCATCCACAAGCCCAACGGACTGGTGGCCAGCCATGACTCAATCGATAGATGCAAAGTGAAACTCCTGCAGATCGCGGCACTTCTTGGTTTCCTGCTGGGCTTGGCTCATTCCGTTCTTGGCGAGCGCTACATCCTCATGCGCCTGTTTCGTCGCGACACCCTGCCGAAGCTATTCGGCGGTACGCAATTCACGACGCGCACGTTGCGCTTCGCGTGGCACCTCACCACGATCGCGCTGTGGGGATTCGCAGCGCTGCTCTGGCAGGCATCGTCCGGTGGGCTCGATCAAGCCGCCATGCTTCGCACGATTGGCTGGACATGCCTTGCTTCAGGCCTGTTGCCGCTATTTATCACCCGTGGCAAGCATCTGTCGTGGATCGTACTTTTCGCAATTGGCACAATCGCCTTGATGAAAATTGGCGGATGAGCGCCGAGTCATGTGCGCCATGGTTTCACCATCATCGAATCCGCCCGAACCAAGCTGATCCAGAACAGGAGTGAGCGCTTTGCGATATCACCTGGCAACGCTCGCTCTCGGACCACTGCTGTACGTGCAGGGCAGGTCGGTTCGTCGGCGTATTCCGCGATTGCCGGAACCGCCGGGGCCGCGACAGGGATCGACGGGCTGCGGCCCTGATCTGCGGTTGTTGATTGTCGGCGATTCTTCTGCGGCGGGTGTTGGCGCGGCACATCAGGATGAAGCCTTGCTGGGGCAACTGGTGGAAGCCCTGTCGACACGTTTCACCGTGCACTGGCGGCTGGTAGCGCGAACGGGTGCGACGACGGATTCAACACTGCGGCACCTGCGTGAGCTCGACGCGGGTCCTTTCGATGTCGCGGTCACCTCGCTTGGCGTCAACGATGTCACTTCCGGCGTGACGCGAAAGGCCTGGCGATCGCAACAGGCTGCACTGAGGAAACTACTGCGCGAACGATTGGGCGTTGCAGAGATCATCGTGTCGGGATTACCGCCGGTACACGGGTTCCCGGCTCTTCCGCAGCCGCTGCGCTGGTGGCTGGGTGCACGGGCACGAAGTTTCGATGACGATTTGAAGCATGACGTAAAAGCCGAAGAAGACGTCTCGTTCCTTACACTGCGTTTCACAGAAGACGCGAACTTGATGGCAACCGACGGCTTCCATCCTGGCCCCGATGTTTACCGCGAATGGGCTCGACGTGCATGCGTTGCCGTGATGGAGGGTCTGCAACGGCATCAGCGGTAGGCGGGGATCCATGGATGTCGACTGAACACGGCAAGTCCCATTCTGGAGCGATTGGCATTTTGAACCGGCAGGCGGTTCGAAGGGGCGATAACGCGAAAGCCTTCAGGCGTATGGCTGTTGAGCCGAGCGATCGGCGTACCATTCGCGGTCATGCAATCGACCTTGGCAAACGTTTGAAACCCGTTCGCGGCGGTTCCTCTTCCTCGCCCGCATGGCTGTTGCGCGGGATCAGCAGCGTGCCCGGAGAGTTGCGATTGCGGAGCGCGCAGCTGTCGTTCGTTGCTGAAGGGCGAGGCAGCGCATGGGACTGGCAGCTCAATAAACTGGCGCACACCGCCTGCGACGTCGATTTTTTCGACAAGGTTCGATCCGGAGATCGAGCAACACTGTTCAACGAACCGCTCGCGCAAGTTGCTGTTCGCTTTCCCTGGTACACCTTCTCTGGCGGACTGATCGTAACGACGCGGCGGCAGGTGTACCGGCTCAGCTTCGGGCAACCGGCCAGTTCATCGGTGACCAGTGATGAGCTGGGAACTGTTTCGACGATGCGGCGCGTTGGAAAACACTGGATGTGGCTGTTGGCGGGCGACTGACGTCAACTGGAAATTATCGACAACGTCGCGTTTGCATGCCCCGTCAAATCGACGCTCTCCCCGCGAACGAAGCGCCTCGACTACGCTGTTGCTCGACGGGTTCAATTCGGAGTAACACGTTGATCAACCTGCTTCTGATCGCCGTCGCATGGGGCTCACTGCTACTTCCGCTGCCCCGATGGCTATTCTTCATTCTCAGCTTCATTGTGCTGTTCGTCGGCACGATGTTTGTTTTGTTCGGCGCGTTGTTCGTGTATTGGGACAGCCACATGCAGCCTGAAAACAACCTGGCGATGTACGGATTGGTAACCGGTATCCTGATCGTTTTGTCGCGCGCGACATGGCTGGTAAAAGGACTGCTGCGCGACTAGCTGTTCGACGCGCACATCGAGACTCGCGACCTACAAGCAAGACGACTGAATGACGCCGACGCGCGAATGGCAACCAGCATGCACAAGACTTTCAATCATTACCTGATCGCTGGTGGAATCTTGAGCGCAATCGCAGCACTCATCCACCTTGGCTGCATCGTATTCGGTGCGCCGTGGTATCGGTTCTTTGGCGCAGGCGAGCGCATGGCGCAAATGGCGTCGGCCGGTCATTGATATCCGACGGTCGGAGCATTGGTCATCGCGAGCATTCTGACTGTCTGGTCGCTGTACGCACTCTCTGGCGCTGGCGTCATTCCCAGACTGCCGCTTCGACGCTGGGTGTTGTGTGCCATCACTGGCGTGTACATTTTGCGCGGGCTCGCTTTCATCGTGATCGTGCCGTACTTCCCCGGCAACAGCGTGACCTTCTGGATCGTGAGTTCGTCGATCTGCCTGACAATCGGCCTCGTCCACCTGGTCGGCATCAAGACTGCCTGGCGCCAGTTGTGATTGTCGACGCGTTCGCGCGCAGTCGGCAGTGCGAAGAACATGCACACTTGCGCAACTACTGGAGGCAAGAATGGGCTGGCTGATAACGAAGTACATGCTGACCGCTGCGGTCGTAGTCCTGGTGTCCGAGGCGGCCAGGCACAATGACAAGCTCGGGGGCTTGCTTGCCGCGCTGCCGCTGGTCACGTTTCTTGCGCTGATCTGGCTGTACGTTGAGAAGCAGCCGCAGGCTAAGATTTCCAACCATGCCTGGTACACGTTCTGGTACGTGGTGCCGACGCTACCGATGTTCCTTGCCTTTCCGTTGCTGCTGCCACGTCTTGGCTTCTGGCTCTCGCTGCTGGCGTGTATCGTCATCACCGTCATCGCGTTCGTATTGTTCGCAATGCTGGTGCGGCCGTTCGGGATTGATCTTCTGCCGTGAACAGACAGCCGGTGCCACCATATCGAAGCTGTGGCTCGCGATGGTGGTGCCGATCAGTGAATCAGAAGTCGAAATTCCGGCGTGATGGCTGCCCGCCAACGACGACATCAGTGCCGTCGAACTTCCTGATGCTGAAGCCGGCGAACGCCTCGTTGTAGGTGTCCTTGTAGTTTTCCAGCATCGCTATCGCAACCTTTTCGCCGAGCCGCATTCCTTCGACACCGTCCGAGCGCCAATGGACACCCGCCGTATCGCGTCCGATGGCAATATTCGCCGCGAGCTTGTTGAGTTCGTCGTTGATCGTCAGCGCGGGACCGATGTACGGATCGAGTGCCCTGCCATCGGCTGTCGGAATCATCGGGCTTGGTAGTACGTAATCGGGATTGAAAAACGCTTTCAAGATCGTCACGCACGCACCCGCAATGGTCGCGTGCCCGGCCGGATAGGCGGGATGGGTCGGCGAACCTTCGGTGTATGCCAGCGGCAGCAGGTACGAACCGTTGTCGGCAAAAAGACGCGACAGAGAAGACGAGTCGAGCAGCTTTTGGTGGATCGGATAATTCGCGTTCCCGATCTTCATATTGTGAACCCGTCCGGCCATTTCCTCGGGTCGCAGACGCCTGTGCATGCACCATTTCTGGAACCAGGCAGCCTTCAATGCCGAAAGCCCGGCGCGTGAAACCATGTCAACGACGTGCGGCGTTCCAAACTGGACAAACCCGCTCTGCGTGCTCGACGTGTTGTACGGATTGGCCACCATCAACGCGTCGTCGCCATGATCGAGAAGGATCAGCGCCGCGTTCAAGTACGCCTGGAATGAATAGTCCGTGTGCACGTACGAAGTGAGGTCGCGCCCATTGCGCATATAGCGAACGGTCGGGTCAATCTGCAACGCGTCCGGCGGCTCGGCACCGTTCTGGATGGCCAGCCAGTCCGCGTAGACGGTCATGAATTTCTGACCGCTCAGGGCAACCGAATAGGCCTGCGGAATCCTGCTCGGGCCGTACGGAATGTGCTGGTAGAGGAACTGCGAAATATACGGACCAATCCGGTCACCGGGGGAATCGCCACGGAAGACGGAACCGCTGGTGACGTCGCTGAACCTTGCAAAGCGGCTCAGGTCGGCGACGGCTTCTGCAATCAGCGGGCTGGTCGAATAATCGGCGAACGACACGTCGCGGACTATCGAATGCCAATAGATCTCGGCCATCTCCGCAGCATTTTCCTCGCTGGCGAAACGCGGCGGCGGCGGCGTCCACATGGCGAAGCCGTCGACGCCGTCCAACTGGAAACTGTAAGCAGCTTGAGGGTTTGCAAGTTTCCTGGTGCCGCCGAGCGGAATGCTCTCGAACGCCGACGACCTTTCCAGTTTTATTGCAGAAGTCAGTGCATGGTAAGCGTCCAGGTCGACCTCGCCGAGCGCATCGTGCGGCAAGGTCTTGCTGAAGTTCGCGATCCGGTTCGGATACAGCGCTTCGTCGCCATTGACCGGATGCGCGTACCGGGTTGCCCGGAAGGCGGCCAAGGCTTGCTCGGTTCGCAGGTTGAAACTTTCCCGTGCACGCCTCTGAAAAATGTTGGTCACCGATGGCGGAGGAGCGCCCGGAAGCGTGCTTGCCTGTTCCTGCGCGAGCGCGTCACCGGGAGATGCGCCAACACCAACCGCCGCCGCAGCCAGACCCATGCCACCCAACTTTCCGAGGAACTCGCGGCGGTCCGTGGGATTGATGGGACATTTGTCACCAGATACCGGATTGGTCTGTTTCATGTTGCCTCTCCTCGGTTGCTACTGTGATGTTGGCTGACGGTGTTCAGCAAGGTGCAGCCTGCATTGTCAATCCTATCCAACGATTGTGCAGCGGGAATGGAGGAAGTGCGCAGAATTCGTTGAATGTGCATTACTTGCGGCTGGCCCGGCTCCGCGTGTTGTCAAACCGAAGATGACCTTCGCCAAGTGCCGGTCGCGATGCGCGGGTGGTCCAAGGCGTTGCCACCGGGCCGCTCGATGCAGGACAATCCCGACAGCATCAGAGGCACGACGTGAGCCAAAACAGTCCAGCCCTTGCAGCGTGGGAAAAGCTATCGGGAACGCTTGGCTGGAAATGGGTTTCGCCGTGCGGTCGGCGTGCCGAGACAGCGGCCGCAACCAAGGAGAAATCCCGATGACTGCCAAACGAGCTACTACGGTAGACCAGTACATCAACTCGGCTGCGGGCAAGGCGCAGCCACACCTGCGCAGCTTGCGTGAGCTGCTCCAGCGCGTGGCTCCGAAGGCGCAGGAGACGATCAAGTGGGGCAATCCGTTCTTCATCGAGCCACGCTTCTTGTTTGCCTACTCTGCACACAAGAACCATGTCAGTTTTACGCCCAGCGCTGAATCACTGGAGGCCTTTCGCGATCAGCTGGCGACGTACGATACGACCAAGCACTTCCTGAAAATTCGCTATGAGGAACCGTTGCCGGAGGCGCTGATTCGCAAGATCGCCAGGCACCGGTTGAAGGTAGTCAATGATCGTGACGATGACGGTTTTTGGTAGCAACCGGCGGCGCGCGTAGTGGCCGCACAAATGTCGAATCCAGCAAAGGCGACGACATGAAAGGTGCCGATTCGAATTCAAAAGAGGCTGCGTCTCAACAGATCAACGACAAGATCACAGCTCGAGGCGACTGGCGCGGCGAGACGCTTGCACGCATGCGCAAGTTGATCCATGACGCCGACCCCGATGTCATCGAAGAAGTGAAGTGGCGCGGCACGCCGGTGTTCTCGCACGACGGCATCATCTGCCCCTGCGAGACGTACAAGGACAAGGTGAAGCTGACTTTCGCCAAGGGCGCGTCGCTGGATGATCCCGAACAATTGGTCAACGCAAGTCTTGAAGGCAACGCGCGACGCGCCATCGATATCGCCGAGAGCGAAAGCGTCAACGCCACGCATTTCAAGACGCTGATTCGTTCGGCCGCAGCGCTCAATCAAGCATCCCGCAAAGCGAAATCGAAGTCGAAAAAATAGCGGTCGCCAGCCGCACACCGAATCAGCAAACGTGGCTTGTCGATTTCGACGTCACTCCTTCGTCTTTACCATGAATGCCAGGCGTGGCTTTCCAAAATCATCCCATCGAGGACCACAGCATGAACTCCAATTCCGTCGTCTGGTTTGAAATCTACGTGCAGGACATGGCGCGTGCGCAGAAGTTTTACGAAGTGGTGCTCGGCAGCAAGCTCGAGTCGCTCGGCGATCCGACCGACTCGTCGATTCAGATGATGGCGTTCCCCGGCGACATGGAGAACTACGGGGCCAACGGCGCGTTGGTCAAGATGGATGGCGCACCCTCTGGCGGCAACAGCAGCCTGATCTATTTCGGTTGCGAAGATTGCGCCGAAGAAGGTAGTCGCGTTGCATCGGCAGGTGGCCGCGTCGAGCGCGAGAAAATGTCCATCGGTGAATATGGCTGCATCGTGTTGGCCGTCGATACCGAGGGCAACATGTTCGGCCTGCATTCGATGAAGTAGCGCTGCGAACCTGATGCCTCATTGGCACGCAGTTTGTCGCGAATGAGGCACCAGCTACCTGACTGCTTCCAACCCACTCGCCGCGATCACTTCGCACAAGGACTGCGGGCGGCCTACCAGCCAACCTTGCGCGTATCGACAGCCGAGTTCGCGCAGTGCGTGGTACTGCGCTGGCGTTTCGACGCCTTCGGCTATCAGGTCGCAATCCAGATCCTTCGCCATCGTCGCGATCGTCTTCACCAGCGCAGCAGTGCGTTCGTCGTCGAGGGCACGGATGAAGGTCTGGTCGAGCTTGATCTGGTCGAAATGCAGTGACGCGAGCAGGTTGAGGTTGGAATAACCGGTGCCGAAATCGTCCAGCGCTACATGTACGCCGGCCGTGTGGCAGCGCTTGATCAGGCTGGCGAGGCGGGCATGGTTGAAGGCGAGATTCTCGGTGATCTCCAGCTTGATGCGATCCGGTGCCACGCGATACTGGCGCAACATGCGCAGCACGCGCTCGACGAAACGCGGATCGGCAATCTGGCGTGCCGACACATTCATCGCCACGAACGGCACCGGGTCCACGTGCGCTGAACTCAATTGTGACAGCGTTTCGCAGACCCTGGTCAACACGTAGTCACCGACTGGCAGGATCAGCGAGGTCTCCTCGGCCAGCTTGATG
Source organism: Dokdonella sp. (assembly GCA_049661925.1). GTDB lineage: Bacteria > Pseudomonadota > Gammaproteobacteria > Xanthomonadales > Rhodanobacteraceae > Dokdonella. Next base: position 10,301 of record JBATAQ010000296.1, on the reverse strand, counting down.
AATTCGGTCGGCGGCACTTCGCCGCGCTCGGGATGCTGCCAGCGCGTCAACGCTTCGTAACCTGCGATTGCGCCACTGGCGATGTCGACGATGGGCTGGAAGCGGACTTCCAGTTCATCCTTGTCGAGCGCGCCGCGCAACTCGCTTTCCAGACGAATCTTGTCGAGCGCACCTTCATCGCCTTGCATGCCGACGTGGCTGACCCGGGCTCCAGTCAACGCGGCGATTTCCGAGCGGTAGCGACTGACCTGGCTGATCAGCAAGGCGCGCACCACTGGATCAGCCAGACGCAGCCGCTCCACGAATTCGCTGCGCGCGATTGGTACCAGGACGGCGGGCTCAAGCACGCGTGCGGAATTGCCGCGTAACTCGTTTCCGATGACCGCCATTTCGCCGAACATTTCGCCGGGGCCGAGCAGGGCCAGCGCCGTGCGCACGGCACCGTGATCGACACTGATCTCGATCAGGCCGCTTTCAATGAGGAATGCGCCGGTTGGTTCGTCGCCCGCGTCGAACACGCGCGCGCCGGCCTGCAGATGGATACGTTCCGAACTCATCGGCGGTTGATCGTCGTCGTCATGCCGGCAAGCTTACGACCGGGTCCAGTCGCGCGATAGAGCACAATGGTCCCACTGCGAAAAAAAGGTCAGTCGCCGACGCGGCGCTTGGAACGCGGGTGTGCGGCGTCATAGACCTTGGCCAGGTGCTGGAAATCCAGATGGGTGTAGATCTGCGTGGTCCCGATGTCGGCATGGCCGAGCAGTTCCTGCACCGCGCGCAAGTCACCGGAAGATTCCAGCAGATGGCTGGCGCAAGAATGACGCAGCAGATGCGGGTAGACGCGCTTCCAGATGCCCTGCTCGTTGGCGCGAAGCTTGAGCCTTGCTCGCACCGCGTTGGTCGATAGCGGCTTGCCGGCACGACCGCTGAAGATGGTCGATTCTGCTGACGGTGTTTCCTGTTCGCGCAAATTTGCCAGCGCTTCCAGCGCCTTGCGACCGACCGGGACGATGCGCGTTTTTCCGCCCTTGCCGGTCACGCGCAACTGGCCGTCGGCCGGGTCCAGATCAATCCAGCGCACGCTGACGACTTCCGATACGCGCAGTCCGCTGGAGTAAAGCAGTTCCAACAAGGCACGGTCGCGGATAGCTTCAGGGCTGTCGGTTGGCACTTCAACCAATGCTGCCATTTCGTCGGCGTCGAGAACCTGCGGCAACTTGCGACGATTTTTCGGCGCGCGCAGGCCGACGGCAGGATTAACAGTGACTTCGCCTTCACGCGCAAGCCAGCGAAAAAAACTGCGCCAGCCTGACAACAACGCGGCGAGGCTGGCCGGTGCCAATCCACGTCGATGCTCGCTGGCAAGCAGCGCTTGTACGCTGTCGCCGCGCAGATCTTTCCAGTGATGTATTCCAAGGCTTTCCGCATGCGCTGAAAGCGTCGCCAATCCACGGTCGTAGTGGTCGATGGTGGCAGCGGAATAGCGGCGCTCATCACGCAGGTAGCGAAGAAAACGACCGCACCAGTCGTTGAGCGCCGAGTCGTTCACGGCGTTCGCCAGTAACGCCGCAAGGCGACGGCAATTGATTCGCCGATCAACTTCAGGAATACCGTGCCAACACCGGGATGGAAACGATTGCTGTCGCTACTGCCGATGGCCAACATGCCGAGACCATCGATTGGCAACAGTGCAGCCGACGCGACCTGTCCAGCGCGATCCTCAAACAACGCCTGCAATTTTGCCGGTTGCAGGCGACCGCAGAGCGGCTCACCGGCGGCGAAGAATTCCAGGAACGCCGGCATCGCGGCAGCGCCGTTTTCCTCGATCAGCAACCAGTCGGCAGCCGGCAAGTCGACGTCGATGTGGAACAGCACGAAGCGCACGTATTCAGTCTGGAAATCTTCAGTCATCGCAGCTACTACATGCGCCACCGTCGCGCGCAGGCTGTCAACGCGCATCAAGCCGAGGCTGAAGCTGTGCACGCGCGCCATCAGCCGCTCGTTTTCGTGGGCCACTTCGATCAGGTCTTGCAGGCGGCGCGACAGCTCACGATTCTTGTCACGCAACACTTCCAGCTGATAGCTGGCAAGCGAGGATGCTGATCCCTGAGCGCGCGGCATCTGCAGCAACAGCGCCAAGTCGGGATACTCGACCAGGAAGTCGGGATGCTTGCGCAGGTAGCTGGCAACCTCCATTGAGGTGGCGCTGTCTTTGCTGGGTAAATCGGACATCGTGGTTTCCTTGGGCTCTGTCTCTCAGTACGAAAGAGTAGCAGCGCGTATATCAGGCGACGCGCCATTCGCCTTCAAAGGCGAAAGTTGCCGGACCGGTCATCGATAGTGATCGCTCTGTTCCTTCCCAGTCGATCAGCAATCGCCCGCCGGGCAGATCAACCGCGACCCGGGCTTCGACCCGGCCACGTCGGCGCAGGCAAGCGATGGCCGCGCAGGCACCCGTTCCACACGCACGTGTTTCGCCAACGCCTCGCTCCCAGACGCGCAGGCGCACGTGATCGCGCGCGAGCACCTGCACGAAACCGACGTTGCAGCGCTCGGGGAATAGTGGAGAATTCTCCAGGGCTGGGCCGATAACGGAGACTTCAGCGGCGTCGACGTCATCGACTTCGATCACGGCATGCGGATTGCCCATCGACACGGCATTGAAGGTGATTGTCGATCCCGTGAAAGTGATTTCGTGCGATTCGCGATTGACGTCGTCGCGCGGCGGAATCGTATTCGCCTCGAATTGCGGCACACCCATATCGACGCGGACTTGGTCATCGTCCAGCAGCTCGACCTCGACCGGGCCGGATGGGCTCAGCAGCCGAACGGCACCGCGCGATAACACGCCTTCACGTGCCAACCATGCCGCGATGCAGCGCACGCCATTGCCGCATTGGCCGGCTTTGGAGCCATCGGTATTCCAGATGCCATAGGCCCATGCGCAATCCGGATCCGGCGAGCGTTCAACCGTCAACAACTGATCGAAGCCGACGCCTGATCGACGGTCAGCCAAATGGCGAATTTCGTCGCGAGTCAACGACAGTGGCGCGTCGCGCGCATCGACAAGGACGAAATCGTTGCCGATGCCGTGCATCTTGCTGAAACGCGGCCACGCCATGTAGATCAGCGACTAGCTGGGCTTGCGTTCGCTGCGCCAGCCGATGGCGTGCCGGGTCGAACCAGGTCGCCCTTCTGTCCGCAAGCAATGATCGACAAAAGCAACGACACGGCAACCAGAATCCGCAGCGAGGCTTTCAAGGATGATTTCGACATGGAGTGCTCCGTCTGAAGGCTGGCCGGGGACGGCGCAGACCTATTGGACGCGACAGCAAGTCTTATCGCAAGGCTCGCGCCGATCGACGCGACGGGTTTCAGGTAACACGGACCGAACGGTCGACCAGCAACAAACCAGTCAGGCGCTCATCGAGCGGAGTTGCCCCAGGCCGATATTCTCGCGGCCGTGCGTTTCGATCAGTCGACGCAAGCGCGACACCAGCGAGTGGATGCGCTCGCCATTGTTCGAGTTGGCGGTGGCCTGCGCTGCGACCGGCGACCATTCCACGTGGCCGATTGCGTCGAACGCCGAAACCGCGTCGAATACATCGGCCATCGATACGCGGCTGGTCTCGGAAATTTCGTCGAGCCGACGTGCGCGCACCATCGATGTCGCGATGCGTTGCTGGCGCGGCAAGCTGTCGTCGATTTCCAGCCACTGCTTGAGCCGATACATCGCTGTCGCATCCAGGTGCAATGCGAGCTGCCCATCGGAGTGGGTAAGGGCATCAAGCCACAGCAACTTGCTGTAAGGCTGCGCCGGTTGTTCACGCCGCAGATGTTGCAACTCCGCTGGTCCCACCGCTTGCCATTCGGACAACGCGGTACTGACGTTGCAATGCGGCTGCAACTGGCGCAACAACGACTCGCTGTGGAACACGCGATTGATCGGATCGAGAACCAGGGTTGGCAGGCCAGCTTTTTCCAGCCGTCGCGGCGCGATCATCAGGTGTCCGGTGAGGTAGCCCCAAAGTGTATGCCGGGTCTGCTCATCGTCGCGGCGGCTGTGCACCAACGACAGGCCGCCACGTGATCGACGGACAGGCTCCAGATGCCATGCGGCCGGATTGGTCGGCGGATCGATATGCGCTGCCAGCGCTGCCTGGCGCAGGCTGGCGACCTGCGGCAGAGCGGGCCGTTCAACGACAATCTGATGATCGCTGTGGGTGCGCAGGTACTCGTCCAGTCCAACCGCTGCTGGCGTGGCCGATTTCTGTTTCCGCGCCTCGCCCGGGCAACCGAGTTCGTCGTAGTAGAAATCGTAGAGATAAGGTTGCAGGCCCGGCGGCGGAGCCGATTCACGGCTGACGTCGTTCAGCGCGAACTCCAGGGCGGACGCCTCAAATGGTCGCGACAGCGCGTATTCGGCTTGCTGTGATTCGCTCGATGCGATCAGTGCGCAGCGCACTCCCGAGGCGCGCGCGCGCGTCCAGCCCATCCAGCCGACGACGTTCGATGCGTCGACAATGACCAGGTCGGCCCGGCTCGCGACGCCCCAGCGCCAACGACCCTGCAAGCGCGGCAGGATGCGCCGCAGCAGCAGGCACAGGCGCGCGACATCTTCATCGGCGACGCCAACGACTGCCAAGGTTTTTTCGCTATAGATCACGCCGGAGTCGCCCCAGGGCCCCCGATCCGGGGACGCAGGTCGAGATTACCCGAAATGTGACCTGCTTCATAGTTTGCCAATCGCCCGGTGTGGTTGCGCTTCGGGCCGATTCAGGCCGCGCGGGATGCAGCGCGTTTGGGCTTCAGCAAGGTCCCGGTGCATTTGGCGGCACCGCATCGACAGGCCCAGATGCGCTTCAGCTTCGCGGTATGCGGTTCTTCCAGGCGAATGCCGTAGTCGTAGGTCAGTTCTTCGCCGGCCTTGATGTTGCGGGCGGCTTCAATGACGACGCGGTCCGCACGCGGATCGCCGTCCTCGTCCTCGATCACCGCAGCCTGGCAATTGGGTGCGCAACTGTGGTTGATCCAGCGCGCCACGTTGCCACCGACGTTGCCATCGACCACGTATCGATCATTGAGCGTAAACAGGAAGGTGTGGCCGCTGTCGCTGGTGCCGTCGTACAGGCGATCCGCCTGCGGATGGGTCAACAGCCGTCCGCGATACTGGATGACTTCGGTTTCGGCCTTGATGTCGACCTTGGCGAATACGCCATTTCCGTGGATCGGGGAGCGGCGTCGAACAACGTTGTCGGGCATGGACGGGCTGGCGCTGTAGTTCGGAAAACGAACAACAAGTGTGCCAGAGTGCCGGGCGATTTCGTAGACAACCCGCCATCGTCCGGTCTTGATGAATTCGCTGCCTCCGCTTGCGGTCGCTGATGCAGCTACGCAGACTTGCCACCCTCCTTGGCGACACTGCATCGATGACAACTGCGTTGACGCCCAACTGTTCCCGTGACTCGCGGCGATCATTGATCGCGATGGCCATCGTCGCGTGCGCATTTTTTGTTGTGGCCGCGTGTTCCGCTGAGCCGGAAGCGAGCAAGTCGCCGTCGGCCTTGCCCACGCGGCGCGGCGCACCAGCGACAGCGCCGGTTGCCGCAGCGAAATCCGTTCCCGGCGATTTCGATTATTGGCTGATCGCGTTGTCATGGTCGCCGACCTGGTGCGAGTTCAATCCCGACAACCGCGAGCAATGCGGCAACCGTGGTTTCGGCTTCGTGTTGCACGGGCTGTGGCCACAATACGAACGCGGCGGTGGTCCGCAGGATTGTCGCAGCCGGCAGCGCGTTCCGGAGCGCACCATTGATCGCAGCATGGGATTCATGCCCAGCCGTGGCCTGGTCATCCACGAATGGCGCAGCCACGGCAGTTGCACCACGCTCGATCCGGACGACTATTTCCAACTCGCTGATCGCGCGTTCGCGTCGGTGCGCATCCCGCAAGCCTTGCGTGCACCGCGCACGCCGCCGCAGTTGTCCGCTCGCGAAGTCAACAGCGCCTTTGTCGAAGCCAACCCGGGACTTTCCACCAATGCCATCCAGGTCGCATGCACCGGGAATCGATTGAGCGAAGTGCGGATCTGCGCGGATGCGGATCTGTCCGTCCGCGCCTGCGGCAAACTTTCCCGATCACGTTGCCCGGCCGGCATCCTGCGTATTCCCAGCGTTCGCTGATCTGACGATGATGATCCGCGCTCGATGGCAGGTGTCGGTGATCGCGTTGTCTGCGATGACGACGGGGACGGTGGCGCTCGCCGCCAACGGCAACGAAAGCGAGCCGATCCTCAACGCCGCGTCACTCGTGCAAGCTTCGCTGCTGTCGGGGCCCCATTTCAACGTGACCCCGCGCGTCGAAGTTCACGGCTACATGGGCAACTTCACGATCAACACATCGGCAGGTGCAATCGGCGCGGACAGTGTCGAACTATTGGCCGAGCGGGTTGCCGAAGTGCCTGCGCTGGAAGCACTGGACAAGGTCACGCGCTCCGAAGCATTTCTCTTCGCAGCGGAAGGAAAACTCGGCGGATTGGCCAACGCGTTTGGCAACGTATTCCTTCATCCTCTCAAGACCGTCGCCGGCATTTCGACCGGCGTCGCGCGCTTTGTGCGCAATCGCGTCGTCAAGGTGGGCGATCAGGCGCAGGCGTTGACGGATCGCGCTGCGCGCCGCATGGGCTCGGACGGCGATCCGTATGCGGCAGGCGATGGCCCGATGACCGACAGCCGCCGCGACGATGCGCCGAGCAAGGATCGCGCCTGGTACGACCGCACCGGCGCCGAACTGGCGCGTGAAGGCAAGCGCCAGCTCAGCTACGGCAAGATGAAGCGTGATTTAGCCAGGCGACTCGGCATCGACCCGTACACCGCGAATCCGTACATCCATGTTCGGCTCGACAGCCTTGCCTGGGTTGCCAGCGGCGGAAACTATGCGGCGACGGCCGCGATCGGCGCGGTCAGCGGTGGCGCGGGTGTCGCCATTTCGCAGACCGGTCAACTCAACGATCTGGTCTGGTCGCTCGATGCCGACGACATAAAAAGCCGCGTTGCCGAACGACTGGGAGACAACGTCAGCGACGAATTCGTGATCCGCCAATTCCTGCGCAACAGCGCCTACACGCCGACGCTGAAGCTGGCGTTGGTCGATGCGATCGATGAACTCAAACCCGCTGGCGGCGTCGACCAATTGCTGGAACTCGCGATTGGTGCACGCTCGGAGCTGGAGGCGCGCTTCATCGTCAACGCCTTGCGGATGCTGATCGCCGACCCGCAGAGGCGCACGGGCGGAACGTTTGCTCCGGTCGGTGCGGGCCTGAGCTGGCGACTGGCCGACGGCAGCCTGGTGGTGCCGTTGCCGGTGGATTATCTGAGCTGGACCGAGGAGATCGGCGAGTTCTTTGATCGCAGCGAGTTTCGGGTCGAACGCAAATCGGTCCTGATCGCCGGCGCGGCGAGCGTGGTCAGTCGTCGTGAGTTGGCCGAACGCGGCTGGAACATGCAGGTGCAGCTACGCTGGCCCGGTTCGCCGCCCTACGCCAGCGATACCGACGCGGCCCCGATGAGCGCGGTTCGGTAACAGTCTGCCAGTCGCTTGCGCGCGAAAAAATCCGAAATAATCGCGCTGGATTAAACCCCCTCGAACGACTTTATTCACATCGAGTAATGCTGAATGAACCGCTTCATTCGTTCAGGTTTCTTGGGTTTTGATTTATTACAAACAATTGATTTGAAACAAAATTTCTGTCGCGTTGAGGCACCATCGCTGGCGGCTCCAGGCTGGCTCTATCTCCTGGCGCGTGACCGCCGTCACACCGTCAACAGACTTATCCACAGGTTGGCCGGGCGGCAAAAGGTGGCGAAGTGGTCACGCGCTGTGACGCGTGGTTGTTTCGACTGACAGGCGAAACCGCGACCCCCATGTCGCCGCAATTCGGGTATGACGCTGGCGCGCCGCTACAATAAGCGGCTTTCGCCTAGCGCTAGCAAGTGAAGCAAACACTGCCGTGAAACCAGCCTTGCGTTCCCTGTTCCTCGAAGCACTTGTCGCCGCGCGCGCCAACGGCAGCCTGCCGGACGGCAGCACGCCCGATTTCACCGTCGAGCGCACCCGCAATCGCGACCATGGCGACTTCGCAACCAACATTGCCTTGATGCTGGCCAAGCCCGCCCAGCGCAAACCGCGTGAGGTGGCCGAAGCCATCGTGGCCGCGCTACCTGCGAATGGCGATATCGCGCGAGTCGAGATCGCTGGACCGGGTTTCATCAATGTGTTCATGGGTGCGGGCGCTTACGAGCGCGAAGTGCGCAGCATCCTCGTGCTGGCGGATCGCTACGGTTGCAACGACAGTGGCGGCAAACGTCGGGTTGGCGTCGAGTTCGTATCCGCCAATCCAACCGGTCCACTGCATGTCGGCCATGGTCGCGCCGCCGCCATCGGCGACAGCATCGCGCGCCTGCTCGATGCCAGCGGTTGGGACGTGGTCCGCGAGTACTACTACAACGACGCCGGTGTGCAGATCGAAAACCTCGCGCTCAGCGTGCAGGCGCGCGCACGCGGCTTGAACCCCGAATCGGACGGTTGGCCGTCCGATGGCTATCGCGGCGACTACATCGCTGATGTGGCGCGCGATTATCTCGCCGGCAAAACCGTTGAAGTCGATGGCGAAACCATCACCGGCGCTGCCGACAGCGAAAACCTTGACGCCATCCGCCGCTTCGCCGTCGCCGCCTTGCGCCTGGAACAGGATCTCGACCTCGCCGCGTTCGACGTGCGCTTCGACGTGCATTACCTCGAATCGTCGTTGTACCGCGACGGCATGGTCGAGCAAACCGTGCGAGCGCTGATCGATCACGACAAGACCTACGAAGAAGGCGGTGCGCTGTGGTTGCGCACCACGGACTACGGCGATGACAAGGATCGGGTCATGCGCAAGTCCGATGGCAGCTACACCTATTTCGTACCCGACGTGGCTTATCACCTCAGCAAATGGCAGCGCGGCTACACGCGTGCGATCACCGAACTGGGCGCTGACCATCACGGTTCGCTGCAACGCGTGAAGGCCGGCCTGCAGGCGCTGGATGCAGGCATTCCGGCGGGCTATCCCGAGTACGTGTTGCACCAGATGGTGACGGTGATGCGTGGCGGCGAGGAAGTGAAGCTGTCCAAACGTGCCGGCAGTTATCTGACCTTGCGCGACCTGATCGACGAGGTCGGCCGCGACGCGACGCGCTACTTCCTGCTTGCGCGCAAGTCCGATTCGCAGCTGGTGTTCGACATCGACCTGGCGCGTTCGCAGAGCAACGACAACCCGGTTTACTACATCCAGTACGCGCATGCCCGGGTGTGCAGCGTGCGTCGCCAGCTGGCCGAACGCCGGCTGGAATGGAATCGCGCGAATGGTGAGGCGCAACTGGGCCGATTGGTCGAAGAGCAGGAAAAAATCATGCTCGCCGAACTGTCGCGCTATCCGGAGGTCGTCGAGGCTGCGACTGCGAGTCTTGACCCGCAACTGATCGCGCAATACCTGCGCGATCTCGCCGCCGCGTTCCACGCCTGGTACAACGCGCATCATTTCATCATCGATGACGCCGACCTGCGCGACGCACGCCTGACCCTGGCCGAAGCGAGTGGACAGGTATTCTTCAACGGTCTTCAATTGTTGGGCGTGTCCGCCCCGGAGAGCATGTAATGGCAGCAAGAAAATCCCGCCAGGCCACGCGTGGCAAGCACGGCAAGCCACTACCGGCGTGGGTCTGGATGGCCGTGGGCATGGTGTTCGGCGTGGTCCTGATGCTGGTGGTGGTCGGCAAGGACTGGACCGGCGTGTTCAACCGCAAGGCAATGCCGCGCCCCGATCCACAGGCGACCGCGCCTGGCGAAACCGATCCACCCTTGGTGCCGGCAACCACGGCTGACACCAAGCCTAAGCGTCCGACCTACGATTTCTACCAGGTGCTGCCGGAAAAGGAAGTCGTCATTCCCGACGCGGAATTGAGCGCCCGCGCCCGTGCCGAGCAAGCCGCCAAGACGGCGCAAGCGCAGAAGCCGACTAGCGCGTCGACGCCGACAACGACGCCGCCCGCAAGCACCGGAACATCGCGCTACATGTTGCAGGCCGGATCATTCCCCGATTCGAAATCAGCCGACGAAGTGAAGGCCAAGCTGGCGCTGCTCGGCTTCAGCGCACAGGTGCAGACCGTGAACGTGGACGGCAAGACCTGGAACCGCGTCCGCATGGGGCCTTATCCCACCGCCAGCGATCTCGAAGTCGCCAAGCGCACCTTGACCGATAACGG
>JBATAQ010000295.1:0-2125 GCA_049661925.1 Dokdonella sp. | reverse complement strand
GTCGCCGTCATGAAGGTCGCCAGCGATCCGCCGAGGACGGCTTTCAGGCCCATCCGCGCAAGATCGCCGCGACGGCTCGGTGCCAGTCCGCCGATGCCACCGATCTGGATGGCGATCGACGAGAAATTTGCGAAGCCACAAAGTGCGTAGGTCGCGATCAGCGCACTCTTCTCCTGCAACAGCGGCAGGTTCTTGGCGAGGTCGACATAGGCGACGAATTCGTTGATGACCACCTTCTGGCCGATGAAGCTGCCGACCAGGGTTGCGTCTTGCCACGGCACGCCGATCAGCCACGCGATGGGCGCCAGCACCCAGCCGAAGATCGTCTGCAGCGAGAACACCATCGGCTTGCCGGCCGACGCACTCAGCCACGCATTCAAGGAACTGCCAGCGTCCCCCCATTCCTTCGTGCCCAGCCACTGGAAGGGTGCATTGAGCAGGGCGATCAAGGCAATGAAAGCGAGCAACATTGCGCCGACGTTCAAGGCCAAACGCAGGCCATCGGCCGCACCGGTGGCGGCGGCATCGATCACGTTCGCGGTGGTTTTTTCGACTTCCAGTTTCACTGTGCCGCGAGTCAAAGGCTGCTCGGTTTCCGGCATCAGGATTTTCGCGAGCATCAAGGTTGCTGGCGCGGCCATGATGCTGGCGGTCAGCAAATGTGTGGCGAAGAAAATACGTTGCTCCTCGCTTTCGCCGCCAAGCAGACCGACATACGCGGCCATCACCGAGCCGGCGATATGAGCCATGCCGCCGATCATCACCGTCATCAATTCGGACTGGGTCATTCGTTCCAGGTACGGCTTGATCGTCAGCGGTGCCTCGGTCTGGCCGATGAACACGCTGGCGCAGACGCTGGTGGTTTCCGCACCGGATACGCGCATTACCTTCGTGATCAGCCAGGCCATGCCGCGCACGATCATCTGCATGAAACCGATGTGGTAGAGCACGCCGGTCAGCGCGGCGAAGAAGATGATCGTCGGCAGCACCTGCACGGCAAACACGAAGCCGTTCTTCTGCACGTCGACGAAGCTGCCGAAGATGAATTCGGAACCTACGCGCACGTAGTCGAGCAGATGCACGAAGCCGGTCGCGATGCCGTCGAAGATCTGCCGCCCCAGTGGCACCTTCAAGACCAGCGCCGCGAAGATGATCTGCATCAATACGCCAGTGCCGACCAGCTTCCAGTCAACCGCACGGCGGTTCGACGAAAAACACCAGGCAATGCCAATCAGCGACGCCAGCCCGAACAGGCCGAACGCGATTTGGCCCAAGACTTCCAACATCCTCTTCCCCAGGGGGCCGACGATGGGGCCCGATCAAGTCCGCGAGCGTAGTTCAGCGATGGAAGCGCGCGCAAGCAGCAGGTGGTCGACGAGCGGGCGAATGACGCGCCGCTGGCGATTTCGCTATGTTCGGCTGTCGCCACACTGCCCCGGATTTGATCCGGCGGTCTCTTACGACTGCCATTCGGGCTGATTTTTGCCTCGCGCCATATTTGCAAAGTGTTTCTCTCGCCTGGCGGCGCGAGAAACGACTGACCAGACCGGCGGAAGCCGGGCAAGTCGTATGGACGTCTGGAAGGCCTAAAGGCCAAACCCTACGCAATGCAGCGCAAATCCCGGACCCTTGTCCCAACCCTTCTCCCGAGGGGAGAAGGACTAGCCGCGCGCACCCTCAACTCGATCCTCTCCCGAGGGGAGAGGAAGGAACGTGCACCCGGCGCAGCCGAGAACAAAAGCGCCATCGCGACGCCAGAGCGAGAAATCAGTGCAGTTTGCTTTCCGCGAAAAGCTTGTCCACTCCGGCCTGGGTCAGCGGGTGATAACCCGGTCGAGCCTTGGCGTAGATCGTCTTCCCAAACGCCTTGCCATCCCGCGTCTTCACCAGTGCTTCATAGATCGGCATCACCAGTTTGCGGCGACCGATCGGAACGACGAAACGTTCGATCTGCGGGTAGTTGGCGGTGTAGCCGCTGTCGACGGTCAGCTCGAACCAGCGGAATGCGATTTCTGCATTGATGGTGTCGCTCAACTTCCACGCGCCATCAATGTCCTTGATCTGCTCCGTGGTCAGTTTGTCGGGCAGCGAATTGATGAAGTGCAACCACTCGTAGGTCACCCAG
>JBATAQ010000294.1:0-8704 GCA_049661925.1 Dokdonella sp. | reverse complement strand
GGTCGACGGTACCAATGTGGCGTTCTGGATTTCTCGCACCCGCTCGGGGTGGGCCAGAACCGCTTTCACACAGACAGGATCAAAAAGCGTGCCACTGTTTTCGTTCAGGTATGCGGCGACTTCGTCGTAGCTCCAGGCGCGCTTGTAGGAACGTTCTGACAACAGTGCGTCAAAAACGTCGGCAAGTGCCACGATTCGCGCCGGCAGTGGAGTTTCGTCCCCAACCAATCCGTTTGGGTAGCCGCTGCCGTCCCAACGCTCGTGATGGCCCAGCGAAATGACCGCGCTCATCTGGATGAAGCGGCTCTGACTATTGCTCATCACGTCGTATCCAATCTGTGGATGCGTTCGCATAATTGCCCATTCGTCGTCGGTGAGCTTGCCGGGCTTGTGCAAGATGGCGTCGGGGATGCCGATCTTGCCGATGTCGTGCATCGGTGCAGCGGCGGCGATGATGCCGACTTCCTCTTCCGACAGCCCCAGCTCCTCGGCGATCATTTCGGCATAACGCGCCATCCGCAGCAAATGTTTGCCAGTGCCCTGGTCGCGGTATTCGACCAACCGTGCCATGCGGAACAGCATCTCTCGCTCACGTTGCTCGATTTCGGCCAGTCCTGCGCTGACCTGGGATTCCAGATCACGGGCCCGCTCTTTCACGGACTGACCCTGCTGCCGCAAGTCGAGCAGGTTGCGACAACGCAAGCGCAGCTCCAGCGGTCGAACGGGCTTGATCAGGAAATCGAGCACGCCAACGTCGAGCGCGGCTTGTCGAACCGGCTCATCGTCGACGGCAGTAATCAATACGATCGGAACATCGCGATTGGCGGCACCGTGCCGAAATTTCTTCGCGAATTCCAGGCCATCCATGCCCGGCATGCGGTAGTCGAGCAGTAGCAGGTCGGGGACGTTCTCGACTGACCAGGCCAGCGCCTCAAGCGGATCGGCGAAATCGGTCACGCTGATGCCGTCATCGATGCCCTCGACGACATGCCGCAGCATGGTGCGGGCAGAACTCTGGTCGTCGACAATCAGAACGTTCACGATGCTCTCCGTATGACACCCGGCGATGGCATCCATGTGACGAGGGTGGAGTCCGGCCAATTCCGGAGACAACCCGATCGCCGAATGTGCGATGGCCGTTTCCAACAGCCGTTCGAGTTCGCCGGCGAAGTTATCACAGTGCCGACGATTAGGGAGATTCCATTTTCAAGGATGCGACCAACTTCTCGCAAGGCTGCAACGTCAAGCTTCTGGTCGCATGTACGGGAACAAAAGCACATCGCGGATCGATGCCGAATCGGTCAGGAACATCACCAGGCGATCAATACCGACGCCGAGCCCACCGGTCGGCGGCAGTCCGTACTCCAGCGCACGGATGTAGTCGGTATCGAAGTGCATGGCCTCGTTGTCGCCAGCGTCGAGCGCATCGACCTGAGCCTTGAATCGCGCGGCCTGGTCTTCCGGATCATTGAGCTCGGAAAAACCATTGGCGATTTCCTTGCCGCCGACGAACAGCTCGAAGCGATCAGTCAAACCTGCATCGTGATCGCAGGCGCGCGCGAGCGGTGAAACCTCGGTGGGATGTCGAGTGATGAAAGTCGGCTGCACCAGACCGGTTTCCACGGTCTTCTCGAAGATTTCCAGGAGTAGTTTGCCCCAACCGTAGCTGGCCTTCACCGCAACTTTCAGACGCTCGCAATGGCGAACCAACGCATCACGATCGCGCAACTCATTGCGAGTGATTTCCGGGTTGTATTCGAGTACGGCGTCCTCCATCGTCCAGCGTCGGAACGCGGGCGCGAGATCGATGGCACGACCTTCCCAGGTGAGATCCGTCGTATCCAGGATTGCCCGTGCGGTGTCGCGGATCATCGACTCGGTCAGATCCATCACCTCTTCGTAGCCGATGTAGGCCTGGTACAACTCGAGCATCGTGAACTCGGGGTTGTGCCGGGTCGAGACGCCTTCGTTGCGGAAGTTGCGATTGATCTCGTAAACGCGCTCCATGCCGCCGACAACCAGGCGCTTGAGGTAAAGCTCGGGTGCCACGCGCAAGTACAACTGAAGATCGAGCGCGTTGTGATGGGTGGTGAACGGTCGCGCCGTTGCCCCGCCGGGGATGATATGCATCATCGGCGTTTCAACTTCGATAAAGCGACGCGGCGATGCCTCCAGCCACTTGCGGAGGAAGCCAATGATTCGCGAGCGCAACAGAAAGGTGTTGCGTGCTTCTTCGTTGACGATCAGGTCGACATAGCGCTGGCGATAGCGCAGTTCGACATCGGAAAGTCCGTGGAATTTGTCGGGCAGCGGGCGCAGCGATTTAGTCAGCAGCCGCAATGTTTCGGCCTTCACCGAAAGCTCACCGGTCTTCGTGCGCATGAGCAAGCCTTGCGCGCCGACGATATCGCCGACATCCCAGCCCTTGAACGCCTCGTAGGTTTCCTCGCCGAGCGTGCCCTGATGGATGAACAATTGCAGACGCCCGCTGCCATCCTGGAGCTGCACGAAACTGACCTTGCCCTGCACGCGCTTGAGCACGATACGACCGGCAACGGCGACGCGGCGATTCAGCGCCTGGATGGCATCGGCATTCCAGTGATCCTTGCAGGCGAACTCGGCTTGCAGGTCGGCGGCAAGACTGTCGATGCGGTGGTCATTCGGAAACGCAACGCCCTGCTCGCGCAATGCGGCGAGTTTCTCGCGGCGCTCGGCGATCAGCTTGTTTTCGTCGACCGCGGGCAGCGACGCGTCGGCGTTTTCGTTGTCGGCTTGGCCCTTGATGGGTCGAGTGTTGGTCATCGTGCTAGGGATGCTCTGAACAAGTAGGCGCACATGTCGCGCCGTCGATGGAGTGGAGTTGATCCGGACGACCAGACATCGCTCCGAAACGGAATAAAAACACAGCGGTAGTATAGTCGGCGGGCCCGAACGCGGATGCGTCGTGGCGTCGCCAGCACCATTTCAATCCCAATGGTGGCATCCCGAAGTAGTGCAAGCAGTACCGCAACCGCGTTGCGGGTACACGCACCACTCACACTCAGGAAAGGGGGTTACATGAAAGTTTTCACGTTCAAGACAGCGCTTACCGCGCTGTTGCTGGCGCTGCTCGCGTTCTCGATCGCACCGCTATCCGCAGCCGAAAAGAAAAGCGCCGGCATGGAGGAAATGGGCAATATTGCGAACATGTGGATCATCTGGCCCAAGGACGGGGACGAGACGAAGTTCGAGAGCGCCATCAAGCAGCACGCTGCCTGGCGCAAATCAGCCGGTGAGAACATGTCCTGGAGCATCTACCAGCCGATTGTCGGCAAGGATCTCGGTTACTACGTGATCCGTAGTGGCAATCATCACTGGAAGGACTTCGATGTCCAGGCCGACTGGGAGAAGAGCGCCAAGACAAGCGAAGCATTTGGTCGTGACGTCGGCCCGTTTGTCGACCGAGTGGAACATTACTTCGAGGAAACCGACCTTGAGGACAGTCACTGGATCGACAGCGAGGACTATCGCTATTTCGGCGTAACCGATTACAGCCCGAAATCGGGAACCAGTGCTGATCGGGAGGATGCCATCAAGAAGATCCACAAGGCCGTCACCGATGCCAAGTGGCCCTACGGATACGCGATCAACTATCGCATTGGTGGAGAAAACACGATGACCGTGGTTGTCGGCTACAAGAGTTATGCCGACATGGCCGACCCGGACCCGTCGATGGCGAAAATCCTTGCCACATCGCTGGGATCGGAAGATGCGGCGAAGGCCACGCTGACAAAGTTCAGCAGCTCGATCAACGGATCCAGCTACACGGCAGTGGAATATCGACCGGACTTGTCGACGCCCAAGTAGGCTCCAGCAGGTTCAATCAGCTCCACGACGCCTCCCTCGCAAGCGGGAGGCGTTTTTCGTTGGCGGCGAGTCACCGCGCCAATCCAAGTCAGGCGTCTATTCGCTTGGCGCCGGCCTCAAGCCCGGACTTTAGGCTCGCCTCAATGAATTCGTCCAGGTCCCCATCCAGCACCTTCTGCGTGTCAGTGCGCTCGATGCCGGTGCGCAAGTCCT
This sequence comes from Dokdonella sp., assembly GCA_049661925.1. Taxonomy (GTDB): domain Bacteria; phylum Pseudomonadota; class Gammaproteobacteria; order Xanthomonadales; family Rhodanobacteraceae; genus Dokdonella. The sequence goes on along the minus strand of JBATAQ010000294.1, from coordinate 4,645 downwards.
TGATACGGCTCTGATCAAGCACGTAGTTGCGGATCTGGCTGCCCCAGCCGATGTCGGACTTGGTCGCTTCCAGCGCGTCCTTCTCGACGTTGCGCTTCTGCACTTCCAGTTCGTACAACTTCGCTCGCAGCATCTTCATCGCGGTATCGCGGTTGGCATGTTGGGAGCGACCGGTCTGGCAAGCAACCACGGTGTTGGTCGGAATGTGGGTGATGCGCACAGCCGATTCGGTCTTGTTGACGTGCTGGCCACCGGCACCTGACGAGCGATAGACGTCCGTGCGCAAGTCGGCCGGGTTGATGTCGATCTCGATATCGTCATCGACTTCGGGCGACACGAATACAGACGTGAAACTGGTGTGACGACGATTGTCCGAGTCGAAGGGCGACTTGCGCACCAGCCGATGCACGCCGATCTCGGTCTTCAGCCAGCCATACGCGTATTCGCCTTCAACACGAAACGTCGCCGACTTGATGCCGGCCACTTCACCCGATGACGCTTCCTGGATTTCCGCCTTCCAGCCCTTGGCCTCGCACCAGCGCAGGTACATGCGCAACAGCATTTCCGCCCAGTCCTGCGCTTCGGTGCCGCCAGCGCCAGCCTGCACATCGACGAACGCGTTCGCGCTGTCCATCTCGCCGGAAAACATGCGCTCGAACTCGAGTTTTTCGACCTGCTTTTCAAGACGATCCGTATCCGCGATGACCGCAAGTAACGTGTCCTCGTCCTCTTCGCTGGCGGCCAGTTCGGCCAGCTCGGTCGCTTCCAGAAAGCTGTCGCCCAGCGTGCGAATACCGTCGACGACGCGTTCCAGTGAAGCACGCTCGCGGCCAAGGTCCTGCGCGCGCTGCGGGTTGTCCCAGACGGTGGGACTCTCCAGTTCGCGGGTTACTTCTTCGAGGCGTTCAGCCTTGGCATCGTAGTCAAAGATACCCCCGTAACGACGCGACCCGTTCGGACAGGTCGGCAATGCGGAAGAGGATCGGATTGGTCTCGATCATGGTCGTTGGGTCGGTCGAAAATGGTCGCGAAGGATAGCATTCCGATTGCGCGTTGCCCGCGGGCCAGGCTGGCTTGTCAGACCCGCGCCGCCAACGCCGCACGGATGGGGTTGAGCAACTCACCGTAGACGGGCGCACGCGCCGTATCGCCGCGGATAGGCTGTCGCACCTGAGCTGCGCTCGCGGTGCGGACGTGACGGTCGGATTCGTGGGATCGGAGACAGCGCTGGTCAAACTCGAGTCCACAAGCAGACAGCAGGCGCGGGATTTCCGATTCCGAGTCCGCGATCAGGTCTTCATAGACAAGCTCGATGCAGGCGCCGGCATGGCGGTCGAGCATCGCACTGGCATGCCGGTCGAAATCCTTCCAGTAGCTGACGAGATCATCGAGCGCGTAGGAAAACTCCTGTCCAATCGAGAACATCTGTCGATAACACGAGAACACGGTCTCGAGCGGATCACGCCGGCAGAACACGATTTTCGCCGAGGGCAGCATCCGCCGCGCCGCCGTAGCGTGGAACCAGTTGTTGAGCCCTTTGTCGGTCGAGAGAGGTTTGTCGGTCCGCCAGCGAGCACTTCGCTCAAGGTACTGCTCTCCGAGACGTTGCCAGTCGCTGGCGTCCGCACCTGGCATCCATTGCGGTAACGGCTGTCCGCGTCGCATCGATTCCTCTGTGAGGATATCGGGTAGATGCGACAGCTCTCCAGCACCCGCAACGCGAGGATGGGCAGCGAGGATCTGTTCGGTCAGGGTTGATCCCGACCGCGGCAGGGACATGACGAAAATGATCTCGCCGCCGAGTTCGGGTTCAGCGCTGCTTGACGTAGTGGCGTCGGCTGCAAGCAGCTCATTGGTCAATTGGTGGAATGCTTGGCTGGCCCAAGTGACGACGCTGCGCTTTCGACGGTTGGCGAGTGACAGCACTTCAAACGATTTCGCGAAATCGCCATTGTCCTCGTAGGCCTTTGCAAGTGCGAAACCCAACTCGATCCGTTGTCCGTCGTTCGTCGCCGAGACCGAGGCCTGCTCCATCGCGCGGATGTCGTCAGGGGAAAAACTCACGATCTTCAAATTCGCCAGTCCGTACCACGCTCTCGTCGCGTGTAGCGGGAGGTTTGCGGCGCTCACATACATATCCCTCGCCTCGTCGATACTGCCGATCGATTTCAACGTCTCGGCCAGTGCGATTCGCGCGGCACCGTGCCCCGGATTGCGGCGGATGCACTGCACCAGTGCGTGATGTGCTTCATCCATTCGCGACTGGTTTTTGAGGCATTTGCCGAGGTTGAACCAGACACCGTCGAACTCAGGTGCCAGCTCGCAGGCGCGTCGAAACTCACCAATGGCCGCGTCGATCTCGCCGCTCGCGCGCAAGACGCTGCCAAGGTTGTTGTGAATCAGCGCATCACCGGGACGCGCTTCGGCGGCACCGCGCAATATCTCAACTGCCTCGACAGGGCGCTGCTGAAGATGCCGCAACACGCCAAGCAGGCGCAGCACCTCCGGATGCGCCGGTGCCAATGCCAGCACGCCAACGAAAGCCGCATCGGCCTCAGCTAGCTTGGACGTGGATATCGCGTTCGCCGCCGCGGCCAGCATGCGTACGACAGCTGGCGACAACCCGGCGACACGCTTGGGATCATTGGCAGCAAGCATTGGCGGGCGCTTTTTTTAGACCGAGTCTGCAATCGGTCGAAATTCGAGAGTCTATTCATGCGGACAGAAAAACGGCGGCCGTAGCCGCCGCTTTCGCAGATTGAATCCTTGATCAGTCGACCTTGTACGACTGCAAGGTGACTGGCAAAGTCCGGCCGAGCAACTGAAAGATATAATTCGGGGCACTGCCACCGACAGCGCAAGTAACAACTGAAGTGAATGTCGTGCAACCCGTCGCGAAACCGTCACCTGGATTGCGGAATACCGCATCCGCACCCACGGCAGGTGCCGGGTAATTGGACCAGAATGTTTGTCCGCCAGCGGCGAAGTCCAGATTCGACTGGGCCGAAAACCAGTGCGTACCTGCGGTCAGGTTGCATTGCGTCGGCAGGGTCACGGTGACCGTGCCGCCAGCCGCAGCGGCTCCCGTTCCGGGCTGCGCAAGGTAGGTGCACCCGGCATCAGCCGCGCCTGGAATTCCGGCACCGTTGGAGTAAAACGTGATGTTCCAGGTAGCCAAGGTAACGTTGCCGCCTGCCGACGCGGTAATTGGGAAATTGACGGAGTTAACACCCCAGCCGCCAGCAGGAACGACGAAATCATCAGCCACTTCGCCGTCATACGCGTCTTGGGCGGTAGCAAAATTCTGGTTCGTACCGCCGCCGAGGCTGGCGCCTGTTTGTGTGTAAAGCACGGTTGTACCTGCGGGGCGTTGGGCCGGTACAGCGGACTGGGCCGACGGCGCTGACTTCAGCATGGCAGCTTGGGATTCAGTTGTGCCTGCCGCGGCAAAAGCCAAGCAGACGCCAGCACAGAGAAGAGTCTTGTTGAGCATTTCAATCCTGACAGTTGAGAATTCCTTTAAGAGAATAAAGCGTAAGGCGGTCCAGAGCAAGCGTTTGGCGACCAACGATCTTGTCTGCGTCTTGAACGTGTCCACTCTGCTAACGCAGGATTCCAATGACGCCGTGGTCTTGATCGCCGATATTTTCCGGCGACATTCGACATGGAACCGTCAGTACGTCCGTAGTTTCAGCCTGCTCAACCGACGCCGGCGAGAATCGGCGACCACATTGCGCAACCAGCAACGGCTGTTGTCGAGCATCGGATGGTTGATCGACATCGCCATCAAGGTAAGGATGTTCAAGAACACCAAGCCACCGACGATGGTGCGCTGCATCGGCTAGTACGGTGGCCCGTCGCCGCCGATCTGCACGGTTGCCGCTGCTCAGCGGCAACGGTGCGGGTAGAAAGCGTAGGCATCGTTATCGCTGTTGGCCGTTCCCGCCAGACGCACGACATCGCACCAGCACTGGCCACAAACTGGCGGCACGCTTTGGCCCACTGGTGACGAGCGCTCCAGCTTGTCGGGTGGGCACGGCAAGCGTTTCACAATCGGTCGATAGCCGCTCTTGGCACGCGCTTGGCGCTCAGGCCGCAAATTTACGCATGGACTTGGTCGAGCAGCGAGGGAATTACGCGCGACCCATGCTTCCATTATTTGAAGCGAGCTGGTTTTGCGAGTTTATGGAATCGAGTCGAGGCCGTTACGGAAAATGTAGTCGCGAAAGGATGACATCACCGGAAGGATGTTGTCTGCGAGGTTCATCTCTGAAAAGCCGTACGGTGAGAACGCCGACCCGGTGAGACTGATCTGAGCGGTGGAGGCGGCTGGCACGCTCGCGCGCCCGGTCAGAGTCAGCGTTGCGCCAACAGCGATATTCGATGTGAATCGAATCGTGCTGCCGACGATGGACGCCTGGCACGGCGATCCCGCCAACGAGCACGTCAGGCTGTCCAGTCGCACATCGATGCCGAAGTTGGCCAAGGTCCGTACGTTCGGTGCCATGATCGCACCATCGTTGACCACGCTGACGAAGAAATCGAACCCTGCGCTGGCGGGGTTCGGTGCTGCAACCATTTTGGCAGCAATATGCATTGCTCCAGTGACTGCACTGGTCGGTGATGGACGTTTTTCGACCACGGT
>JBATAQ010000293.1:0-10649 GCA_049661925.1 Dokdonella sp. | reverse complement strand
AGCTACGCCGCGCCCTGTACTTTCCCGCCATGGTCGCCCTGAAGCACAACCCTATCATCCGGACCTTCGGCGAACGCCTCAAGAGCAACGGCAAGCGCGGCAAGGTTCTGCTCTGCGCGGCCATGCGCAAACTCATGCACCTCATCTTCGGTGTGCTCAAAAACCAGCAACCCTTCGATCCCAATGCAGGGCTTGCAGATGGGTGAGCAAGACGGTATCTACGAAGCCGCGTTTGACATCGGCGGTACTTCACGTTCGATCTTCTTGCCAGCCGCGATCTCGGCAACTCTCAACTCGTAGGCTGCTTGCAGGTTCATCCAGCTTCGCGCGTCGCCGGCGAAATAGCGCGCCAGCCGTAGCGCCGTATCGGCGCTTACGCCACGCCGCTCGCGCACGACATCGTTGATCCGCGGTGCCGGCACCTTCAACGCCGTCGCAAGTGCATTCGCACTCATGCCGAGCGGGACGAGATAGTCCTCGCGAAGAATTTCACCGGGATGTACGGGCCGCATACCGTTTTTGAACATGACGTTTTCCTCTAGTGAGAGTCCACGATCTCAACATTTCGCGGTCCCGCTTCGGTCCAGACAAAACAAACGCGCCATTGATCGTTGACGCGAATGTTGTGTTGCCCCGTGTGATCGCGTTTGAGGGCTTCAAGACGATTGCCCGGCGGGGCGCGAAGAAAGTCGAGTGTTTCGGCTGATTCCAGTTGCTGAAGTTTCCGCATCGCCACAGACGCGACCGAAGTGAATCGTCGCGACTTGCCGGTCTCGATGAGAGATTGCGTTTCAGCGCAACGGAAGCTCAGGATCACGACATGGAATGTATAACGCGTAACGTTAAACGTTAAGCCGGGTCAAGCAGCTCCGACGACAAACTTCGGTGAAGAGCCCAAGACGCGATGAGATGTGGAAAAGCGATCAAACCCCACGGCGGCGGATCGCGGGTGCCCCGATCGCGGCGAGCAACAGTGCCAGTAATCCCAACATCCATTTGGAGCTATTCGGCACCGCTTGCGGCGCGACGAACGGAACCGCGACGCGTTCGAATGCGCCGATGTCGACGGCGTCGTCGCTGCTGCGAGTGAAGCCTGGGCCGCGTTGGTCGGTGGTGAGGTTGAGTGGGTTGCTGCCGTGGTCCAACGCGGGGCTGGCGCTGTCGAGCGCGTGAGTGCGTGTTGGGCCGCCGTTGTCGGCGAGTAATTGCAACATCGGGTCGCTGGACAGCGTGTCAGCGGGAAGCGTGAGCAAGGGGCCGCGCGCTTCGACCAGATTGTTGCCACCGCTGACGACCAGGCTTTCGCCGCTGCCCATGTCGGCCGATGTCGGCGCGAAGTTGCCTGCAACAATCGAGCTGCGCATGGTCGAGGCGTATGCCTGGTCAGCGAAGAAGACACCGCCGCCTGCCGAACCCGCGGTGTTGTTGGCGACCGTCGAGTTGTCCAGCGTCAGCGACGTGAAGCGACGGATACGCAGGCCGCCACCGGTGTCCTGCCGTGCGACGTTGCCGGAGATGGTCGAGTTGACGATGGTGATGTCGTCTTCGTTGGCCAGACCGCCGCCGTAGCGATACGCGAGGTTGTCGGCAATCGTCGAGCGTTCGATGCGGCCACCGCCCGCGATGAACAGACCGCCACCGATTTCGAAATGGGTGAGCGGAAAATTGTCGGTGCCCTTGGCAATATTGCCGCTGATCGTGCTGTCGAGGATATCAACGCCATAGACGAACACGCCGCCGCCGTACGACGCGGTTGTGTTGGTTGGGTGATCGCCGAATGCAGTGTTGCCGGTGATGGTGCTGTTGCGCATGGTCAGCAAATCGGATACGACCGCGCCGCCATAGCTGCCAACACCGATTGCCGTGCAATTGCGCACGTTGCTGTTGATCAGCGTGATGTTGCCCGCGGAGCCCAGGCAACCGGCGTAGCCGATGTCGGTGCCGCCAGAAATCTGGAAACCGTTGGCGATATCGAGGTTCTCGACAGTCAGAGTGCCGCTCGCGAGATGCAGCAACACGCGATCCTGCGCATTGCCGTCGATCGTCAGGCGACTGGTCGCCGAACCGAGTAGGCGAAGGTCGTCCTCTACGGTTTCCAGCGCGCCGGTGGTCAACGTGATGGTGCTGCAGGTGAGTGCAGACAGATCGACCGTGTCGCCACTGATCGCGGTGTCGAGCACGCTGCGCAACGTGCCCGCACTGCCGTCGTCGGCGCAACTGGTGACAGGCAGCCTCGCCACAGGACGAGTGACCGCATTGACATGTTGCGACGCGCGTTGGCGCCAGGCCTCGCGCTTCGCGCGCAACGGCGTCATCTGTTCGCTGCGCTCACCCACCAATGGCCATTGCGGCGATGCTGCCATCGTCGGTGATGGCAATCCGATCGCCGTTGCGAGCGCGACAGCGAGCAACGCAGGGTGTATTCGCCATGCCGACATGGTGGGTCCAGTGTCGATAGAGAACACCAAGGATAGCCGCAGCCGATGTCCATGCGCGATTCACGCGTGCCCGAACGTCGCCATCCGTGGCGATGCTTAATCAGAGTGCGTCTGCCAACTCAAGCCGATCAGCGTCGCATCACCAAGCGAACAAGCGATTCAACGCCCGGTATTGCAACCGATATCAAAAGTCGTCGAAGCCGTGCTCGAAGATCGTGTCGCCGGCTGGCGGGATCACGGTCACTTCGGCGAAGTCGATGCTGTTATTCAGATTGGGATCGAAGGCGGCAGACGATCCGCTGGCGAGGTTCACATGATTGCCTGTTGCATTGGCGGTGGCGACGACCGTCAGCACACGCGTGCTGGCCGCGCCACTGCTGACCAGGGTGCCGACTGTCCACACGCCGGTTGCGGGTACGTAGCTGCCTTGGGTTACCGTATGTGACACGTAGGTGTATCCGCTGGGCAGCATGTCCTGCACGGTGCTACTGGCGGCAGCATCGGGGCCAAGGTTTTTCACTTGCACCGTGAAGGTCACCGTCGCGCCGGCTGGTACAGCCAACGGCGCCACGGTCTTCACAATGGAGAGGTCGGCCACCACGGTCGGTGCCGGGCCGCCATTGAAGCGGACGATTGGCGACTCGTACAAGCTGCCGCCGTGGCTGTCGCCGATGCGGGCGCGGGTGCGCAGGTAGTAGGTGCCGAATACCGTCGGGAACGTGTCGTAGCGCCAACTGCCCCCGAGCGAACTGGACCACGTCATCGTGCCGGGCAGTGGCGTGAAACTGCTGGCAGAGCAGCAGGTCGTCGACATCAGCAACTGTGGTGGCGCGAGCAACTCCGGGACGGCACCGGCGACGCTGCGACGCCACTGCACGGCACCGCCGGGCAACAACGACACCACTTCGTCGGCCACGCGCTCGTGATTTCCGATCCGACCGATATTGGAACGTGCAGCTCCACCCAGGACTTCGAATCGGCCACCGACCACAAGACGTCCATCGCCCTGCATGACCTGCGTATTGACATAGGCGGGTTGCAGGACTGGGGTGATCGCTTGAACGTCGAACGTGGGGTCGATATCGCCAATTGTCCCTCTCGGAACGATACGAGCCAAACCAAGTCTGACGGTCGTGAACACATCGTAGGTGAACTGAGTGAATACCCCTGCGACATGGATCCTGCCGTCGCGTAGTAGCTGGATTGAACGGATGGCACCGTTCACGTACTGTCCGGTCTTCAGACCAAGTTGGCCATCTTCTGTGAACCCAGCTAGGTTGTAGATACCCCTTCCGACACACACAAACTCACCGCCAAACACCACGCCGCCGACTGCCGGGACGGCGATGGTATGCACACTGGGTGGTGGGTCACTTGTGGTTTCGCAAATCTCGAGCTGATATGTGGAATCCATGTCTCCACTCGCCAACATCCGTGCGAAGCCGTATCGGTTGCGGCTATGGACGCGCGTGAAATCGCCGCCGATGTAGACTTTCTGTTGGTCCAACGCCATCGCCACCGCGCGCACGGTGCCATTGACGCCACGGTCTGCAAAAGCGCTGTCCACGCTGCCATCGGCCAGCAGGCGAACGAGGTGCGGCCGCGAAACTCCACCGACGCTCTGGAAGCTGCCGCCGACATAAATTCGGCCGTTGGGATCCAGTCCGATGGCGAGCACGCTGCCATTGGGAATATCTGCAGGCACGAAGCTGCCATCCAGCGTGCCATCCGCATTGAAGCGCGCGATGCGCCGACGCGTCGCGCCATTGACGAGGGTAAAGGCACCGCCGACCAGGAACTTGCCATCGGTCTGGATGACGACGCTGTTCACCACACCGTTGAGGGTTGGCGTGAAGCTGGCAGCCAACGCGCCGGTTGAGCCAAGGAACCGCGCCAGATAAGTGCGTGCGTCGCCAGCGATGCTGGTGAACGATCCGCCCGCCAGCACATCGCCGTTCGCCATCACGGCAAGCGCGTTCACGTCGTTATCGGTTGAGCCGCCGGGTGCAAAGTTGCGTTCCAGTCCGCCCGTCTTCGGGATGCGTGCAACGCGCAGTGCGCTGCCGGCACCGCTGATCGATGTGAAGTCACCGGCGAACAGCACGCCGCCGTCCGCCTGCACGGCAACACTGCGAACGATGTTGTCGGGATCGACTAGCGGCGAGAACGAACTGTCGACCGCGCCATCGGCGTGCAGGCGGGCGATGTCGCTGCCAAGGCCGACCCCGGTGAACGGGCCGGCGATGACGATGCGTCCATCCGGCTGCACGGCCATGTCCAGAATGCCGTCGTTGAGTGTCGGCCCCTGGAAGGTCAGGTCGACGCTGCCGTTCGTGTTCAGTCGTGCAATGCGGCGGCGTTGTTCTGCGCCGACCGTGGCCGTGAAGTTACCGGCGATCAACAATTTGCCGTCGGGCTGCAGCGCGATCGAGAGCACGTTCTCGATCCCCTGCGGAACGGCATCGAAGGTGAACGTGGTATCCAGCGTCCCGTTGCTCATGAGGCGGAACACGGCATAGCCAGCGGCAATATTGCCGGTGATGCCAAAGAAGGATCCAGCTACGTAAACCTTGCCGTCGGGACTTTCCAGTACGTCGTTGGCCGTACCGTAAAAAGCCGGTGGATTAAAGCTGATGTCCGAGGTGAGCGCGGACGTCATCCGCGCAACGCGGTTGCGGCCGGCGCCATTGACCGTAGTGAAATCACCCGCGATCAAGTAGCCGTTGCTCGCCGCGCGCCGCGCCACTTTCTGCACGGCACCGTTCACGGTGGTGCCGAGCCCAGCCACATTGGCGCCATTGGCGTCCAGTTGCGCGAGGAAGTCGGGCGAACTGCCCCCGGTGAACGAGCCACCGATCAGATAGCCACTGCTGATTGGAAGGATGCTGCGGGCCACCCCAGCAGTCGCGGTGATGCCGAAGGTGAAATCCGTATCGCGCGACCCGTCCGGAAAAACCCGAGCCACCCGGCGTATGCCCGACGCCAATGCGAAGTTGCCGCCGAGCATGATCTTGCCGTCGTTGTCGACCGCCACCTCATGCACCGAGCCCGACGTGATGTCGGCGGCAAAGCCGTCGCTGCCCGTTTGGGCGTGTGCGTGCGAGGTAAAGACCAGTGCAGCAGCCAGTCCCGCACACCATCCGGCGAGCCGGGCGAATCCGTGTATTCCGATATCAGTCATGGTCCATCTCCCTACAGCTAGCGTGGGTAGGCAGCGCACGTCGGCTATTGCGACGTGCGGGTGAAGGCAATCAAGGGCTGTCGAAGCCGTTGAAAAAGATTTGGTCGCTGCCGGGTGGCGCAATCGCGGTCCCGCCGTTGTTGCTGCTGTCGGTGTTGTTCGCAGCAGCGTTGTCGTGCTGGGTCGCGTTCGCTGTGGCGGTCAGGTTGAACGCGCCGAGGGTGTTGATGCGGTAGACCAGCGTGATGGTTTCTCCGTCAAATGCATTGAATTGCGGAATGGTGCAGCTCACGGTTGGGCACAAGACTCCGTACGCACTGAGCAGGCTCAGGTTCTGCGGGGTCGCGGTGATATTGACCGACGTTGCCGTATTCGGACCGTCGTTTGACACGCCCAAGCGGTATTGAATCTCCTGGCCGGGATAGAACGGTGGCGTGCTGATCAGACTGAGTTGGGCGACGATGTCGGCCGTCGGGTTCAGCGCTCTGACAAGGACGACCTCATTGTTGGACGGGTTCGTGTCTTGCTGTCCCGGCGTTGCCCGCACGCCGATGCTCAATGTGTCGACGACGCCCGGAACGGCGAGCGGGGCGAAGTACTGTGCGAGCAGGACGAGTTGGCTATTGGCTGCCAGTTGTGGAATAACACAGGGAAAATCGGCGCAGCCTTGAATGTCGATGTAGTCCGCGCCCGGGAAGTCGACATCGATCTGAATATTGGACGCGGCGGAGTTCCCCGTTGCCAGGGTGATGTTGAACGCGATGTAGTCGAGACTGTAGACAGGCGGGCTGGTCAAGATGGCTGCACTGACCGAGACATCTGCCGTGGTAGTGCCGCCACCGTTGCCTGTGTTGTCGACATTGTTGAACGGGTTGATATCCACTTGCGACGCGCTGACCGTTGCCACGGCATTGAACTGGCTGGCCGTTACGGTTCCTTGGATGGTGACGTTGCGCGAACTGCCATTGGCGATGTTGGCGATGTTGCAGTTGAGGCCGGAAGTCGACGAACAACCGGTGAAGCTGACGCTGCCCAAACCGGTCGGCGTGAACTGCAACTGGGTGCCGTTCGACGTCTGCGGTCCAAAGTTCTGGATGGTGGCTTGGTACTGGATGACTTGTCCGATGAAGAACGGGCCGTTGGTGACCCGATTCATGATGATCGAAAGATCGGCACCCTCATTGATCGCATGCGACACGGTGTCAAAGTTGTTGCCTAACGGATCGTTTTCGTTCGCATCCGAATAGGTCGATGACGCAGTGGTGTGGGCGGACAGCTCGATGGAAAACGGGCTGTTGAAAAAATTTCCCAGCGTCATCTGGATCGGGACTGACAACGTCTGGCCCGGCTGGATGCTGGTGATCACGCACGGAATTGCATTGCAGTACGGCGAGTTCGCGCTGGTAATAAAAGCATGATCGGCATCAATGTCGACCAGAATGTTGGTTGCCGGTCCAGGGCCATGGTTGGTGATGTCAGCGAACATGACGATTGGCTGATTGCTGACATACGGTGCGGCAGTCTGGAGGCGGGCGGTGACTTCGACGTCGGCTAAACCCGTCGCTTCGTAGGCACCCACATCACAACTCGCCCCACGGGGTTCGCCGCGCTGGTCGACGGCAGTGCAGTAAGTCGGGTTGCCGCCGTTGATCGCTCCGGAATTGGCCTGCCCAATCGCCTTGGTCCTAGTCGGCCCGCCGTTGGCGGCCAGTGGTAGCAACTCGAAAACAGCCATGCTGCCGAGGCAGTTGCCGAAGTAGCTCGCGTTGCCGGTGTTCAGCAGAATGGTAGAGGCGACCAGATTGCAACGCACCACGACGGAATTGCTTGCGCTGAGGAACGAATCCCGGACGTCGAATTCGGTCACCGTCGTTACATGGTTGATGGATACGACGGATGTCTGCGAGAACAGGAAAGAGCCTGGACTTCCATCAAGATTGGGGATGGTCGTTGCGAACGTGCTGTTGATGAGTTGCGCGGTGGACTGCGCACCACGAATTCCGAAGAACCGCTCATCGAACAGGCTTCGCTCAACCAGCAGGTCGCTGTTGGACAACTCCAGTCCGCCCCGTGGGTTCTGCACAAACTGCGAATCGACGACGTGCACGGACGAGTTGACCGCGTAGACACCCGGGCCGTTGACGTTTGATCGCACCGTGCTGCGGTCAAGGGTCAGGTCTCCGCCAGTCACGAAAATTCCGCTGCCGAAACCCTGCGTGTCCTCGTTGGAGATGACGACTGAATCTTCCAGACGCACGGTCGCGTTCTCGATTCGCATGCCGGCACCGTACCCATCCAGCAGACCGACCCGACCGCCGCCTACCTCGACGCGTTGCAGGGTCAGTTCAGTATTGCTGCCGGTGACCTTGAATACGCGACGCTGGTCGTTGCCCAATACATAAAAAATGCCAGCAGACGTGGAAGAGCGGATGGTCATGTCCGACACGATGTTCGGCAAGTCCGAGGTCAGCGTGACCACCCAGCCGTCCGGCGCGATGATGAAGTCGCTGCCAGACCCCGCCGCGCAGTTGCCGACGGGCACGTTCACATTCGCAGCAGAAATGGCATCGGCCAGCGTGCAACCGTTAGGACCAATATTGATGTTGGCCGCGAAGGCATCACCGGCAATCGCCGCAACGAAAAGGATCAACGCGAGCTTGTTCATGGTGTTCCCCAGACGGTGAAACCGACAACGAAAGTAATGATCTGTGACTTGAACTTCTTTGCTTCGGGCTTTCGCTGACTCGTTGCGAGAAGTGCAGCGATAGCGAGCGCTTGCCCGTTGTCGAGACGCGCGGGAGAAGTGGGTCAGGGCGTGTCGAAGCCGTTGCGAAAGATACGTTCGGCGGCTGCCGCATCGCAGACGAACGTACGCACGCCACTGCCGTACTCGGCGAGCGCTACAACGCCTTTGCGCACCGCGACCTTGCGTGCTTCGCCCGAGGTGTTGCGTTGTTCGACGAACTGCGGCGTGGCGGGATTGGAGATGTCGTAGACGAGCAGGCCGGTGAGCTCGTTGGCGGCGATGTAAAGACGATCACCTTCCAACGCGATGCCGTATGCCGTGGTCTGGCCAACGTTGATGTTGGCGACTTCGAGCATCGCGCCCGGTACTCTGTTGTCGAGGATCCGCACGCCGGAAACCAGGGTGGCGACGTAAACAAAGCCGTCTGCCGCGGCGACCTTGTTGATATCTGATGCCATTGGTAAATCATCAATCAGGGTGGGTGCTGCGGAACCATTCAACTGCAGCACGTGCAAGGTCGGGCCGTCGCTGACGTAAGCAAACTGATCGTCAATCGCCAGGCGCAGCGCCACTACACCAAGTGAGGACCATTGCCAGAGCGCTTGCGGCGAAGCCGGCGTCGTCAGGTCATACGCGCGCAGACCATTCATTCCGCTCGATACGTAAAGTCGCTTGCCGCGTGAGGCAAGATCAGCCACGCCCTGGAAGTTTGGGAGAACAATCGAGCTTATCTCGACCGGATTGGACGGCGTACTGGTGTCGACGATATGCACTCTGTCGTAGGTCGCTGCGGCGGCGAAACCGTTGACGTATTCCACGACACCAACCGCCGCGTCCACCTCAGGAAAAACCATGCGTCCAGAGAATGTCGGAGCGAACGGGTTACCGACATCGAGCACCACCAGACCACGCTCGCCGCTGGCGACGATCGCCTGGCCATTACCTACGCGCACGTCCGCACTGTTGCCATCACCGTTGATGTCACCGCTCTGCACAGGGCTGGCCGGGGTCGTAAGGTCAAGGATCTTGACGCTGGGGAAAGTGCCGCCGCTGGCCGACGTGTAGGCGGTATTGCCTTGCGTGGCAAGGCGGTAGTGCCAGTTGCCGATCTGGCTTACCAGGGTTGGTGCCGACGGCGTGCTGATGTTGTAGACAAAGGTTCCGGAAAACGAGGAAACAGCTACGTGCTGGGTTCCGATCAGGTCAGTTTCGAACAAGTAGTCACTCGTGTCAGCGAACGTGCTCACACGCGTGGGCGTTGTCGCGTTGGTCAAGTCGAGTATGTCGACGCCGAGACTGCCCCGCGTCACGTAGGCACGACTGCCAACGATGCGGATGTCCGCCGCCCCGTCCGATGCTGCATGCGCACCGGCCACAGTGGGTGTCGCGGGATTGCTGATGTTGATGATCTGCACGCCGTCGTCGCGCTGTGCCAGATAGGCATAGTTGCCACGCACCTCGACGTCGAATACGTAGTCGCTGACGGTGCCATTCGACTGGCCGAGCAGAACAGGTGCAGCGGGATTGGCGATGTTGAGAATGCGAAGGCCGACCCCGCGCACGGCAACGTAAAGGCGGTTGCCGACGATATCCATGCCGTAAGGCTGCTCAAGGCCGGCCGACGTGTAATTGCCTCGCTTCACCGGCGCCGCGCGGTTGCTGATGTCGACGAGATGGACGTGGTTGCGGTGGTCGGCAACGGCGGCGAGCATGCCGTCAGGCGAGATGTCGATGCTGCGAACCGGATCGCCGACCAGCACCTCGCCGAGTTTCACCGGCGCACCCGGGGCGCTGGTGTCGTAGAGCTTCAGTACCGCACCTTCGCCAATAGCCAACAGCTGTGTGCCACCGCCGCTCCAGTGCTCGACCGCCTCCGGAGGGCCACCGCCCCAGTGTCCGTCGCCAGCCACACAGGTTTCCTGTCCAAACGCTGGCGAAGTGACGGCCAGGCTGGCGAGTACGAACGCCGCAATTCGGCAGCGTGAAAGAAGATGTCGCATCGGAACTCCAAGAGCACTGGCTGGAGTTCCGAGCTTGGGCCGCGCACGCGCCTCAAGACTTCAAGGAATTATCTAATTTGGATGAAATCTTGCTTATGGAGGGCAATGACGCTGGAAATCTGGCGTCCTCCCGGCAACTGCCATCAGTGCGTTAGTAGTACAGCGAAAGCGGCAAGGGTTCGACCCTGACGCCGATACGCTCGAGTACGGTCATCGCTGCGCCGCCGACTCCTCCGCCCGCGAGCAGGTCGGCCTGCAGGGCGAGCCACTCGAAACCGCTGGCG
>JBATAQ010000292.1:0-7471 GCA_049661925.1 Dokdonella sp. | reverse complement strand
GGTCGCTTCACCCTGCCTATTGGCTGTCGCCAGACAGGTCAGGCGTTTCTCGCGCCTGCCGGCGTGCGAGTCACTTTTCTGGCGCACAGAAAAGTAACCCAACGGATGCGGCCCGATGGCCTGTCGGGCGTGCGGTGAAGCCGCACGACGTCGCAAGCACTGGCCGGGTTCGGCTGAAGGCACATCCTGTGCCCCAGCCGAAGCCACGCGATCCATCGCGTGGCCCGCAAGCGGCTGATCCGTCCAGCACTTGCCGACAGGAACGGGCATCAACGTCAAAGGCATCCGCCGCGAGCGGCGGGCTACGAAGCTGCTCTTGACCCTCAACCCGTTTCGGGGAGGTGAGGTGGATTCGGGAAAGCCCGCAGGGTGGCGCCACGGGCGCATCCGTTGGCCTACGTTTCACTGCGAGGAGAAACGTGGGGCGGCGGTTGGCAGACCGGCGAAACGCTTGTACAGGTTGACGACCGGCAACAATAGAGAAGCATCGTGCGGAAGGCGCGAGAAATGCTTGATCAGCCTGGCGACAGCCGGCAAACCGGCGAGCGACACAAGCGCCGGACCCTCACCTCCGGCTCCTCTCCCGGCGGGAGCGGAGAGAAAGCCGCCTACCTTGCCGGAAGGAGCCGAGAGGAGAGCGCCAACTCTCCCGGCGCAAAGGGAGAAAACCTGCGTGGTAGACTGAGCGTCGCCGTTTGGCGGGCCAGCAGCGTCGTTTTCCATGTTGTATATCCCGACGATCGAGACGCCGCGGCTGCGTCTGACCGCCCTGCACGAACGCCATTTCGAAGCCTACGCCAGCATGCTGGCCGATCCGGAGACGATCCGTTTCGTCGGCGATGGCCAGCCGCTGGATCGCATGAATGCGTGGCGTTCGATGGCGATGCTGCTCGGTCACTGGGCTTTGCGCGGTTATGGCATGTGGGCGGTGGAGTTGAAGGATTCCGGCGAATTCATCGGCCGGGTTGGTCTGATGAATCCGGAAGGTTGGCCTGATGTCGAGCTGGGCTGGATGTTGGCACCCGCACACCGCCAGCACGGCTATGCCACCGAGGCGACCAGCGCTGTGCTGCATTTCGCGTTCCACAGCCTCGGCCTGCAGCGACTGATCAGCCTGATTCGCCTGGACAACGTACGCTCGGAGCGCGTTGCGCGACGACTTGGCGGCCGTCAGGGAACGACCATCGATTTCCTCGGCAAGGCGACACTGGTTTACAGCTACTACGCGGACGACAGCGCAGTCTGATGTTGTTGCGTCACCTGCCCGCGACCAGCCATCGGCGCACGCGTTGGAAGAATGGCGGCGGCTGGACCACCGAACTCGGTATCGAACCGGCGACAGCTGATCTCAATGACGAGTTCGATTGGCGAGTGAGCATTGCCGACATCGAAGAAGATGGCCCGTTCTCGCTGTTTCCCGGTGTCGAGCGTGATCTGTTCTTGCTTGAAGGAGCCGGCATGGTTCTCGACATCGATGATGTCGAACAACGCCTCGACCAGCCCTTGCAACGCGTCCACTTTTCCGGTGACGCGAACGTTGAGTGCCGGCTGATTGACGGCCCGACGCGCGACTTCAACGTGATGGTGAGGGCGCGCAGCATCGTTGCCTACATCGCCGCGTCCGAGCCTTTGAGCGATCTCGCGATTGCCGGTCCGGCCGGTTCGCAATGGTTGGTTTACATTTGCAGCGGCGAAGCGATCATTGACGCGGATGCCAGTACGATCAAGCTGAGCACGGGTGACGGTTTGCGCATCGATAGTCCTGACCAAGCTGCCGAATTCACGATCAGCAGCACGGGACGCTTGCTGGTGATGCGCTTCACGCCACGCGGCAGCGAAGCCGTTTGAGCAGCGACAGCGTCAGCGATCGTCGCGCAAGAACACGACGCCATCCTCGACCTTGACCGGAAATTTCGCGATCGGCTCATACGCCGGCGGCAAGGTGGCCGCGCCGCTGCGTACGTCGAAGCGCGCGCCATGGCGCGGGCATTCCACTTCAAAACCTTCGATGGTGCCGCCGGATAGTTCGCCGTAGTCGTGCGTGCAGACGTTCTCGACCGCGTAGACCTCGCCATCGATATTGACGGCCAGGTACGACACGCCGTCATGGTCGAGCACCTGGTTTTCACCCGGCAACAATTCGGACATCGCGCAAACGCGCAACCATTCACTCATCGTCGTCACCTTGCTTGCGCCGCCTGAAACGAGGACGCCTGATGGAAGCTGGATTCGTGGACCAACTCGGTCAGATCGATCCCGGCGCTTTCGTGCAACCAGTGTTCGATCAATCGATGCGACACCGACACCGATGACGATATCAGCAGTTCGCCGTTGCGAACCTTGCGGACGATGTCGTCTGGACTGAACCAACGCGCATCCTGCAATTCGCTGCCGAGATTGATCGCGCGCGTCGCCGCGCGCGCGATGAAACCGACCATCAGCGACGCCGGGAACGGCCACGGTTGCGAGGAGTGGTATTCGCAATCCTCGACGATCACGCCGGCTTCCTCAAACACCTCGCGACAAACCGCGTCTTCCAGCGTTTCACCGGGTTCGACGAAACCGGCCAGTGCGGAGTAGCGACGCTCCGGCCAACTGGCCTGGCGACCGAGCAGGCAGGCATCATCGTGGGTGACGATCATGATGACGGCGGCGTCGGTGCGCGGAAACTGATCAGCGCCGCAGTCGGGATTGGTGCAACGCGCGCGATGACCGGCAGCAACCAGCAACAACATGGCGCCGCAAACCGGACAATGGCGCGTGCGCGCCTGCCAATGCGCGAGCGCGCGCGCGTAGGCGAACAGGCCGGCGTCGAAAGACGGCAACTGGCTGCCTGCACTGCGCAGGTCGAGCCAACGTGCGTCGAGTTGCAGCGCGAGCGCTTCACTCGCAGCGTCATCGACGACCGAGAGAAAATAGTCGGCGTTGGCATGACGGCCAAGAAAACTCGCGTGCTGGACAGCCACACCACTTTCTCCGTTGGAGACCAGACGCAGCGACGCCGAATCGGGATCGACCAAGGCGCGACCATCCTTGCGCAGCACGATGTAGCGGCTGCTCGCGGCAGCAGCGCGTCGTGCCAAATCCGTATCGCGATCACGAAATTCGCCTTCGCGATCCAGTGACAGGTTGCTGTATGTGTTGGCGCGACTACGCCCGAACGCGCTCACTTGGTCGCACTCATTCGCCGCCGCGCATTCGCGACTACATCGTGAATGACGAGCCGCAACCGCAAGTGGTTTTCGCGTTGGGATTTCGGATCACGAACTGCGCGCCGGTCAGGGATTCGGTGTAGTCGATTTCCGCGCCGCCAAGGTATTGCAGGCTGAGCGGATCGACCAGCAAGGTGACGCCATCGCGATCAACAGCAAGATCATCCTCGCTGCGTTCCTCGTCGAAAGTGAAGCCGTACTGGAAGCCCGAGCAACCGCCGCCACTGATGTAGACGCGCAGCTTCAGCTCCGGGTTCCCTTCCTCGGCAATCAGCTCGCTGACCTTGTGCGCCGCCGCCGCGCTGAAGTTGAGCGCTGGGGCGGTACTGTCGAGATAAGTCGGAATGGCGCTGGTCATGGCATTGATGGCGTGGTCATGGACAAGGACATCGTGGCCCAAACCGTCCGATTCAAGTCAGGAGCGTTCACAAATCAAACGCTTTCCGTTGCGGTTTCGGCGTCACGTTCGTCAGGCTGTTCCACACCCGGTGCCGACAAACGCCGCTGCGGCTCGCTGCGGAAGATCATCTTGCCGTTGATCTGGGCGCCCGCGTTCATTTCCAGCACGCAGTAGTGGATGTTGCCTTCTACTCGTGCCGCATTAGCCAACTCCAGCCGATTGGCGATGTGCAGGTCGCCGACCACGTTGCCGTTGATCACGGCGTTGGGAACATGCACCTCACCCTGCACCGAGCCATTTTCGCTCAGGGTCAGCGTCGCATCACTGCCTTCGGCCCGCACCGCGCCCTCGATCCGGCCGTCCACATGCAGGCCACCGGTGAAATTGACGTTGCCCTGGATCACGGTTCCTTGCGCGATCAGCGTCGTGATCGACGTGCCGCTCCTGACCGTCTTGCTGTTGCTAGCCCACATCACTCGACTCCTCGCTACGTTGTGCTTCGGCCCAGTCGAAATCCTGTTCTGCCTGTGCGCCGTCGCCATTGGCGCGGACATGCAGCCGGCTGGGCGAGAAGCCCTCGGGCAGCACCACGGTCCCCCTGACCTGCTGGAAATACTTGAAACGGTACTCGATACCGGGTGCCGGGTCACGCTGTCGCAAGGTTTTCCAATCGAGCTTGGTCAATTTGCCATCGATGATGCCATCGATGCCCAGGCTGAGTTCACCCTCGACATCCTTGTCGCGCTTGATGTTCTGGGTCAGCGTGACGGAGAAATTCCATGCCAGCGAATCGCCAACCGGGCGCAATCGCATGGCCTGGATCGCCAGGCCTTCTCGGCGGGCACCGCCGACCAGTCGACCATAAAAGGCCAAGTCGGCGCGCAAGCCGGCAATCTCTTCCTGACGCTCGACCAGGGTACGTTGCAGGTCTTCCAGCGCAACCCGGGCAACCTGCTCGGAACGCTTGAGCATAGCCTCGCGACCCTTCAGCGCCGCGTTCTCCTGCTGTGAGCCTTCCAGTTCCGCGGCACTGTCATCACGAATCACTTCGGGATTCAGAACCAGACCAACGCCGAGCGCGCAGAGCAGGCTCGCCAACCAGATCAGCCCTAGCAGCCAACGCACGCGACGCTGGCGCGCGACATCGTCGAAATGGACCACATAGGGATTGCGGGACGACGGCATGCCGGTAGCGATTTCACTGCTGCTTACAGGACGGCCAGCAAGGATACCCGACGGCAGGGATGCTCTGATCATCCCCATGCAGGCGGCATGATGTCCGAAAGGTTCACAGATTGAGGTGTGTGGTGCCGTGCAGGCTGGCCGCCTGGTCAAGCCGCGCGCGTCAATCGGGGAGCCTTTCGGGCACCACTCTGTCATTCAAAATCAATACGTTGGAGCCGATCTATCTACCCGCAGCTCCGCGTTGCGCCGTCTCGACAGACGGCCAGTCTGTCTTCACCGACGCGCCTTGATCTGCACGCAGATAGATCGGTGACGTCTGTGCGGAGTTGATCAGAGCATCCTAAACGAGCCGCTGTGACGTGCTGCCGCTATCCCGACCGGCGGCGCAGCGTGCATCACGCCGGCGTGACAGCTAATCTCGTCGCCTGTTTTCAACGGGACAACGCAATGCTTTGGCTAAAGGCCTTCCACATCATCTTTGTCGTCAGCTGGTTCGCCGGTCTGCTCTATCTGCCGCGGCTGTTTGTCCACCATGCCGAATCCACCGAACCAGCCGTGCATGCGCGGCTGAAGATCATGGAACGCCGCCTGCTGGTAATGACCCATATCGGCGCGATCGGCACCCTGCTGTTCGGCCTGATGGCCTTGATGGCCGTGCCGGTTTACATGAGCCAGGCCTGGATGCACGCGAAGCTGGCACTGGTCGCGCTGCTGATCGTCTACCAGATGATGCTGGTGTCGTTGACGCGCCGCTTTGCTGCCGATGCCAACACACGTTCGCCGCGCTGGCTGCGCATCTTCAATGAACTGCCGGCGCTTGCGTTGATCGCCATCGTCATTCTGGTTGTTGTCAAACCATTTTGACGAGAGTTTCCGCCATCAACGCGGCAGCAGTGGAAGGCCGTGCTGGTCGCGCTGGTCGACGAGCATGGCTTGGGTGTCGACCACGCTGCGCGTTCCGGTTTTCGGCAACGGCTGGCTCATTTCGCCACGTTGCACGCGCAGCGCGTTGGCATAGGCAATGGCAGCGCTGAGCGTATCGCCCTCGGCGCCGGCGACGTCACCGTACAGTTCCCATGCTGCGGCGCTCTCGCCGGCGGCAAGGGCGCGATCAAGATCATCGCGAGCGCGACTGCGCTGGCCGGCGGCCAGATGCAGGCGAGCCAGGGTCAGCAACAAGGCGGGACTGTTCGGTGCCAGCTTCAGCCAGCCTTCGGCGGTGCGCTTGCGCGCTTCCAGTTCGACCATCCCGAGTTCGCCGTAGGCTGCGGCCAGCTTCTCGCTCCAGCCGGCGCGTTGCGCGGTCTCGATCATGTCCACCGCCGCCATCGGCGACTGCAAGGCCACCGAGCGTTGCGCGTAGGCGGCAATCAGGTCGGGATCACGGCGTTGTTCCTTCGACAGGCCTTTCCAGGTGCTGTTGAGTGAATCGATGGTCTTTGCCGAAGCAATGACGGCGATATAAACACGCTCGGCCAGTGCATTCGTTTTTGCCGACGAGAATGCCTGGCTGCGGCGCAACGGCTCCAGCGCTGCGAGCGCGCTTTCGGCGTCGTCGGTTTGCAGCGCGGCTTCGATCATCAGACGCGTACCCAGCGGGGTGAGTTCGTTTTTCTCGCGCGCCACCTTAAGCACCGCCAACGCCTGCACGGGATCACCGTTCTTGAGCAGGTGGCGTGCGCGTACGGTTTGCGCAGCGGCTGGCGCAATCGATTCCGCCTGGATCAGCACCTCGCGGGCGTGGTCGTCCGCCCCACGCGCATGGGCCGCATCAGCGAGTGCGAGCAATGCCGATGCGCGCGTTTCGTCACGTTGCGCGGCTGCGTTCAACGAGCGCTCGGCCTGGCTGTAGCGACCTTCGGCAAGAGCCGTCAATCCGCCCGCCAAACGCTCTCGACCACGCCGACGCTGACCGTGGGTCCACGCCTGCAACGGCCAGCGCAACAGCCGGAAAGTGACGCTCAGGATCGCCCATAGCAACACCAGCCCAACCATCGCCACCACGACACTGGTTTCCAGCGACCAGCCGCGCAGACGCACGACGACCGAACCCGGATCATCGGCGACCAATTGCCACGCCAAGGCTGCAGCAATGGCGGCGGCGAGGAGGAACCCGATCCCTAGCCAGCGCTTCATGGCGTACCTCCATTGTTCGGATCGGTAACCGGAGCGACCGGTTCCGACTCGGCCTGCGCCGGCACGACAGGTTCGGTCGTCGGCTCGACTGCAGGTATCGGCATCGGCTCGGGCGATTGGCGCGACAGCGCGCGGTTGGCCCGCAGGTCACGCAACTCCTTCAAAGCCGCACCAAGTACCGGCAGCGGCGGCGCAATGGGCTGTGCAGCCAAACGATCAATCTCTGTCAGAGCAGCCTGGACCGGTGCGGCATTGCCATCGAAACTGGCGACGATATCGTTGCGCGCGCGTTGCAATGCAGCTTTGTAATCGTCCTGCTCGCGAGCCAGCCACGCAGCGGTGGCGGCATGCAGGTCGATGCGCAGCAACGAGCGCGCCAGGGTCGGCTCGCGAGCGGCCAGCGTGTCGTCATCGTGGCGAATTCGCACAAAACGTGAAAAAACTCGCGAGAAACGCGACGCATCCTGACTCGTGTCCTCAACTTGTTCGCCGCTACGCATTGGCCATTCGCCGGCGTCGTCAGCCAGCGTGCCGAGCG
>JBATAQ010000291.1:0-16926 GCA_049661925.1 Dokdonella sp. | reverse complement strand
GGCAACAACGTTGCCATGCCGTCGTTGCAGGCGTTCGGATTGCGCGTCGCGGCCGTTCCCAGCGTCGTCCTGAGCAACACGCCACACTATCCCAGCGTGCATGGTGGCGCGCTTGCGACCGACTGGTTCTGCGGCTATCTCGACGATCTCGTGGCGCGCGGCGCGCTGGTGTACGCCAGGGCGATTCTCGTCGGTTACCTCGGTAATCCGGAACAGGCCGAAGCACTGGCCGACTGGCTGGCGCGGGAGACACTCCGCCATCCGACCCTGCGCGTGCAAATCGATCCGGTGATCGGTGACTTCGACCACGGCATCTACGTCGACCCGCGGATGATCGACGCCTGGCGCCTGCTGCTGCCGTACGCGCATGGACTGACACCCAACCACTTCGAGCTCGAACAGCTAGTCGGTCGCGAGCTGTCGAGCGTTGACGACTGCGTTCGCGCAGCAATCGAGCTGCTGACCGACGCCACCGAATGGGTCGTCGTGACCAGCGCCGCACCGCGAGCCTTGGATACGCAACAAATGCACTTGATTGCCGTCACCCGCGATCAGCAGCGCGTCTTCACGCATCTACGTGTCGCCTGTGCGGTCAAGGGTACCGGCGACCTGTTCAGCGCACGGCTTGCCGGCTGGATGCTGGCGGGCGAGCCGCTGTTCGACGCAGTCGGCAAGGCGAGTCAGGAGGTCGTCGAAATCCTTGAACACACTCGCGCGCTGGGTTGGGAAGAACTGGCGCTGGATTTGCCGACCGGCGCAGCGGCCGCAACCGAGCAAGGTCGTCCATAAACGAACTGTTCGTTGCGTCGCCGTGGTGATCCCGATTAATGATGTGTCCATGCTGGCCGCGATCCTTCTACCTGCACTCTGCTATCCAGATCGTGGGGTGCCGACTCGCCTGGCAGGCACGCCTTGCCATTTTGTCGGTCGGCGTCAGCGGCTTCCACATGACCGCGCGGCTCCACTTTTGAACACGCTTCGTGCAGCCTTTATATTGGTGGACGCACGCGACGCTGCTGTCATGGTCATTGTTTGACCTGATACTGTTCGTGGTGGAACCGCTGCTGCTGAGCGTGATCCCAATCGTGGCGGCGGTAGTCGGTGGCAACGGCTGCTGGCGACGTCGCAGACCTGCTGGACCGACGCCTTGTTAATCGCTGCCGTTGAACATTCAAACCGATGTTGACCGGTCCACAATACGTCACTCAAAGCCGTCCTCTTTGGTGATGAAGATGATCCGCCGAATTTACCGCACGATATAGACATGAACCGACCCGCCTCTTTCGATCACAACCAGTTGCTCGCCTGCGCCCACGGCGAAATGTTCGGCCCGGGCAACGCCCGTTTGCCGGCACCCCCAATGCTCATGTTTGACCGCATCACCCACATTGCCACCGAGGGCGGCCGCTATGGCAAGGGCGAGGTCCGCGCTGAGCTCGATATCCGACCGGACCTGTGGTTTTTCGCCTGTCATTTCGAGGGCGACCCGGTGATGCCCGGCTGTCTGGGCGTGGATGCGATGTGGCAACTATGCGGTTTCTACCTGCCCTGGCTGGGTGCACCGGGACGCGGTCGCGCCCTCGGGGTCGGGCAAGTCAAGTTCAGTGGGCAGGTATTGCCGAATGCGCGCTGCGTGAGCTATGAAATCGATATTCGACGGGTCATTCGCGGCAAGCTTGAAATGGTGATCGCCGACGGTCGCACCCTGGTCGACGGTCGTGAGATCTATGCTGCCTCGGATTTGCGGGTGGGGCTGTTCCAATCCACTGAAGGATTCTGATCATGACCGTCAACAGCGGGCGCCGTGTCGTGGTCACCGGAATGGGCATTGTGTCGTGCCTCGGAAACGATCTGGCTAGCGTCGGCGCAGCGTTGCGTGAAAGCCGATCAGGGATTCGTTTCGTTCCCGAATACGCCGAACTGGGATTGCGCAGTCAAGTCGCCGGTATCCCCGAGATCGATCTCACCGCCCTGATCGACCGCAAGCTCAAGCGTTTCATGGGTGATGCCGCCGGCTACGCCTACGTGGCGGCGCGTGATGCCATCGCCATGGCCGGGCTGGGCGACGAACAAGTGCATGACGTGCGCACCGGTTTGATCGCCGGATCCGGCGGCGGTTCGCCGGAATGGCAGATTGCAACCGGTGATCTGCTGCGCAACAAAGGCGTGCGCAAGGTCGGCCCCTACATGGTGCCGCGCACGATGGGATCGACCGTGTCGGCCGCGCTGTCGACCGCGTTGGGTATCCGTGGCCTAAGCTATTCCATCTCCGCCGCCTGCGCGACCTCGGCGCATTGCATCGGCGCGGCCGCTGAACTGATTCGCCATGGCGCCAAGGACACGATGCTGGCCGGCGGCGGTGAGGAAGTGCACTGGGGCATGACTGCCCAGTTCGACGCCATGGGCGCACTGTCTACGCATCACAACGACACGCCAGCGACCGCATCGCGCCCCTATGACGTCAGCCGTGACGGTTTCGTCATCGCTGGCGGTGGTGGCATGCTGGTGCTGGAAGAGTACGAACAGGCCAAGGCGCGCGGTGCGGAGATGCTCGCCGAACTGGTCGGCTACGGCGTGACCTCGGATGGCCTGGACATGGTTGCACCATCGGGCGAAGGAGCGGCGCGCTGCATGCGTGTGGCGCTGGCCGGCTTCGGTGGCAACGGCGTCGGCGGCATCGACTACCTGAACACCCATGGCACCTCGACGCCTGCTGGCGATGTCGTCGAACTGCACGCAGTCCGCGATGCGTTCGGTGGCGATGTCCCGCCGCTGTCTTCGACCAAGGCGCTGAGCGGCCACTCGCTCGGCGCAGCCAGCGTGCACGAGGCGATCTACAGCCTGTTGATGTTGCGCGATGGCTTCATCGCCGGCTCGGCCAACATCCAAAACCTGGACCCTGCCGCGGAGGGCTTCCCGATCGTGCGCGAGAGCCGTCAGGCACGGCTGGACACGGTGATGTCCAACAGCTTCGGATTCGGCGGTACCAACGCCAGCCTGGTGTTCGCGAAGCAGTAGTCGCCGCCCAATCAGGACGCTACCGACGCCATCCCCGGCTCGCCATACCAGTAGCCATTGCGCGCGCCGACGCGCGACGGCGCTTCGACCATGTCGCGCTCGCGATCAAAATGCGCAACCACGTCGGCCATGCCGTCGGCCTGTGGAGACAGACGCAGCACATCCACGCCCAGTTCGCGCAGTTGCGGCAGCTCGGGACCGAGGTCGATGATTTCGTCGCCCTGAATCTGGATGCCGTTGATGCGCAGGAACGGCCTGCCCTCTCGGGTCGCCAGCGGCATGCCCTCGGGACGCTCGATGCAGCGGAATCCGAATTGGTCCTTGGGTACGTCCAGCGCGCGCGGTGAAACAGCGTGCCGAGTACGACAACGGCAACCGTCCCCAGGTAAAGACCTCAAGTTCCGGCATGCGGCCACCGTCGACGAGCAGCGCATCGCGTAACTCGCCAATCAGGGTCAGGCCTTGCTCGACCCCAGGCACCCAGCGCCGCAGGCCGTCCTCGATCAGCATCGCCAATGCGCGATGGTTGTAGACATTCAGCGTCGGCCCGGCCACGAACGGCAGCCCGGCCTTGCGACATAGTTGCACAGCCGACAGGTCGTTGGCCTCGATCCAGAATTCACCCTGCCCAACCAGCCGTGCCAACACGCCGAGTTCGGACTCCGCCTCGATCAGGGCCAGGCTCGACAGCACGGTCTGCTTGCCGTTGGCGGCCAGTTCCCGCGCCAGCGCGATCCAGTCGCGGGTACCCAACTCGCGCCGCTTGCTGCAGACCGTCTCTCCCAGATAAACAATATCCACCGGCCAATCTGCAGCCTCACGGTAGAACGCCAGAGTACGTTCGCGCGACCAGAAATATTGCAGCGGTAGGGAACTGTCACTGGCAGCATCGTCGTTGCGCAGCACCGATGCCCTGATGCGCGTCAAGCCCAGCGCACTGGTGTCGGATTGAGTCCGGGTGACTGCCGCGCCTTATTGCGGGCCGATCCACTCCAGTTGCAGCCAGAACTTGGTGGTATCGCGCGCATAGCCATCGCTGCGGTAGTCAGCCAACTTGACCAGGGCGGTCAGGCCTTTTGCCAACGGGAAGCCCAGCGACGCGTTCCACTCGTGACCATAGTTTGAAATGCCTGCTGTAGCGGTGTCGGCGCGATAGTCGTGATAGGCGACCGCCCAGGCGTAACGACCCTCGCCGATGTGCCCGAACTTGCCACCGACCGACAGGTAGCGATCTTCCAGTCCACCCGCTGGCGTCGTCAGGAATTTGTCGGCCCATCCATCGAAGGCATGCAGGGTCGCCAGAGGGGTTTGCAAGGCGTGGCGACCATTGCCACCCAAGTGTTCCCAACCAAGCTTGTAGGTGATTCCGCGCGAGGAATACGCAGGCTCCAGCAACCAGTAGTTGTGCGTGAAACTGAGCGGATTGTCGGCGTAGTCGCTTTGCCGCGCCGCTTCCGCCGTCCAGGCCCAGCCACTGCCATTGCTGATCCAGTCAGCGCTCCAGCGAACGCCGAAAGTCGCCGTTGACGCGCTGGCAATGTCCTTATCGTCGTGCAGGTAGGCGTAGCCGACCCATTGCTGCGCAGATCCTTGCTTGTAGGCGACGTTGAACAAATGCGTGTTGAGGTCCCGATCACGCGCCAAGCGATCACGGGCACGATCTCCGTTGATGCGTTGCACGCTGGCCAGCCAGTCATATTTCACGGTCAACGCATCGGTGGCTTTCCACTCGGTGACGACCGCGTCATAGGTTTGCTCGTTCTGGCGCCAGCCGACGTTGCCGACCCAGCGCTGGTTGTCGAGCAGGATGCGCTGGCGTCCCAACGTGGTGGCGAAGCGTGTATCGTGCCAGCCGATCCAGGCTTGGTTGAGTTCGGCACCTTCCGGATCGATCACCGCCGGATAGCGGGTTTGTCCGTTGGCACCGCTGTTGTAACGGTCGCCAGCCGCGACGATGCCTTCGCCTTCCAGTAGTGCAGACCAGTTTCCGCCAAACGCGAAGCGCAATCCGGCGCGCAGGCGCAATGTGTCGGCGCGCGCCTTGTCGGCGAACGCAGCATCGTCGACCTGTTCGTGGCGAAGCCGCAAGTTCCATTCGGTTTGAACAGTTGGTGTCTGCGCGGCTACGGTGCCGCAAAGGCAGCAGAATGGGAAAAGTAGATGCGAAGTTTTCAAGGTCATGGCAGCAGCTCCCGAGGATTCATCAAGCTTCGCGGCGCGCTGTGGTCAGCGCGTTGAGCCAGATCAAGCAAACAGCGGAAAAGCGCGAATGACTAATCGATTCACAGGCCTGCTTGACTTGCGTCAAAGCGGCACGAAGGGCGTCGGTAAACGATGCGCACCGAATTTAAAACCATGGCGGAACTTACTTTATGAAGCACATCACACGTGGCCTGCTCGTGGCCGCGGCATTGGCCCTCGCTGCCTGTGACGGCAACAGCGGCGCTGCTAATTCTGCGGCGGGCAAAGCCACGGCGGGCACGCTGGAAGAAACCGGCGGTTCACTCAAAGGCGACTTCGGTCCGCCGCAGGGTGAACCCATCGACGCCGTGCTGACGTCGCCTCCGCACGTACCCGCGCCGACCGGTCGTGACTATCCGGCCAAGGTCAACGTCACCCTCGACGTGATCGAAAAGGAAATGCCGATTTCCGAAGGCGTCAATTACACGTTCTGGACCTTCGGCGGCACCGTCCCCGGCAGCTTCATTCGGGTGCGCCAAGGTGACACCGTGGTGTTCCATCTGCGCAACATGCCCGACAGCAAGATGCCGCATAACATCGACCTGCATGGCGTCACTGGTCCAGGTGGCGGCGCGGCATCGAGCTTCACCGCGCCCGGCCACTCCAGTCAATTCACCTTCAAGGCGCTCAACGCAGGGCTGTTCGTTTATCACTGCGCTACAGCACCTGTCGGTATGCATATTGCCAACGGCATGTACGGCCTGATCCTGGTCGAGCCGCCAGAAGGCCTGGAGCCGGTCGACCAGGAGTACTACGTGATGCAGGGCGACTTCTACACCAAGGGCAAATATCGCGAGAAGGGCCACCAGGCATTCGACATGCAGAAGGGCATCGACGAGAACCCGACCTACGTCTTGTTCAACGGCAGCGAAGGTTCGCTCACTGGCGACAAGGCATTGACCGCCAAGACCGGCGAGAAAGTGCGCCTGTACGTCGGCAATGGCGGCCCCAACCTGGTGTCGAGCTTCCACGTCATTGGCGAAATCTTCGACAAGGTCTGGTACGAAGGCGGCACCAAATTCCAGGAAAACGTGCAGACGACGATGATCCCGTCGGGCGGCGCGGCGATCATGCAGTTCCACATGGAGGTGCCGGGCAGCTATGTGCTGGTCGACCATTCCATCTTCCGCGCCTTCAACAAGGGCGCGCTGGGTATCCTCAAGGCCGATGGTCCGGAGAACAAGGAAATCTACTCCGGCAAGGAAGTGGATGAAACCTATCTCGGTGATCGTGCCAGTGGCGGCAACATGGCAGCCGTCAGTACCGCCGCTGCAGCCAGGGCCAGCGGCGACTTGACCAAGGAAGAGCAGATCAAGGCAGGCGAAGCGCTGTTCACCGGCACTTGCTCCACTTGTCACCAGGGCAATGGCCAAGGTCTCGAAGGCGTCTTCCCGCCGCTGGCTGGCTCGGACTACATCAAGGCTGATCCTCAGCGTGTGCCGCACATCATGCTGCACGGCCTGACCGGCAAGGTCACCGTCAACGGCAAGGAATACAACTCGGTCATGCCACCCATGTTGCAGCTGACCGACGACGAAGTCGCCAATATCGCCACCTACGTGCTCAACAGCTGGGGCAATCCTGGCGGCGTCATCAGCAAGGAAGACGCCGCCAAGGCGCGCAAGGAAGAAGCCGCAACCCCTGCTGAGGGCGAGGGTCACTGATCGTCATGAGTCGCCTTGCCGCGATGCTGCTGCTTGCCTTGCCCGTCGCTGCGTTCGCCAGCGACGTGGCATGGGTACAGCTGCCAGCTGGCAGCTTCCGGTCGGCGCTCAAGTACGAAGACGCGCCGATCACGCAGGTCGCGGCGTTTGAGTTGCAGAAGCGACCGGTGACCAATGGCGATTTCCTCGCCTTCGTGCAGGCGCATCCACAATGGCAGCGCGACCAGGTGGCGTCAGTGTTCGCCGAGTCGCGCTACCTGTCGCAATGGCCTGGTCCGACGAAACTTGGCGGCGAGGCGTTGCCCGATCAACCGGTAACCCAGGTCAGCTGGTTTGCCGCGTCCGCGTATTGCGAAGCGCAGGACGCGCGACTGCCGACGTGGTCAGAATGGGAATATGCCGCTGCGGCCGACGAGACTCACACGGATGCTCGAAAGGATCCAGCCTGGCGCGAGCGCATCCTCGGCTGGTACTCACGCCCGTCCAACAGCGCACTGCCGCGCACCGGCTTGCAGGCGGCGAACGCCTATGGCGTGCAAGACCTGCACGGCCTGGTATGGGAATGGACCGGCGACTACTCGTCGCTGCTGATCGCGTCCGACAACCGCAACCAGGGCGACGCCGACCGCCTGAAGTTCTGCGGAGCCGGCGCGCTGTCGATGGATGATCGCGAGAACTACGCCGTGTTGATGCGGGTGGCCATGCTGAGTTCGCTCAACGGCAAGGACACTACCGCCAATCTTGGTTTTCGATGTGCGAGGAGCGCTGAATGAATTTCGATAACCCGATCCGTGGACTGATAATGTTGTGTTGCCTGCTGCTGTCTGCGCTGGCTACCGCTGCGACGACGGACAAGCCGCTGCCCGGCGATTCGATTTACCAGTTGCCAGTGATACTGATCGATCAGGACGGCAAGGGCTTCGACTGGCGTAGCCGTCGCGGCGCGCCGCAACTGGTGACCATGTTCTACACCGCGTGCCCCTACATGTGCCCGCTGATCGTGGATGCCGGCAAGAGCATCGAAAAGGCGCTGACACCTGCACAACTTGGCGGGCTGCATCTCTTGTTCATCAGCATGGACCCGACCAACGACACGCCGGCTGCACTGATGGCGCTGGCAAAACAGCGCAAACTCGACACTGCCCGATGGACTCTGGCGTCACCGCAGGAGCAAGCGGTCGCGTCAGTAGCCGGAGTGCTCGGCGTACGTTACCGCAAGCTGGCCAACGGCGATTTCAACCACACAGGCGAGTTGATCCTGCTGGATCGCGAAGGTCGGGTCGTCGCGCGCACCGAGAAGATTGGCAGCAAGGCGGATCCGGAATTCCTCGCTGCGGTCCAGCAAGCGATCAACCTTTCTTCACAACCCCCCTGAGGCGAACGTCACGTTCGCGGCCCTATTGGAGCGCTGCCACGTTAGGCCTCAAGCGTCACACTGAATCTTGCGCGACTCCGGGAGATGACATGAGACACCGTGAACGACATCGCACGCATCGAACAGGCTGGCTTCGCGCCGCAGTTCTTGGGGCAAACGATGGAATTGTTTCGACCTCCAGTCTGGTGTTGGGAGTGGCGGCTGCCGGTGCAGACACACGAGCCATCCTGGTTGCGGGCGTCGCCGGCCTCGTCGCAGGAGCCATGTCGATGGCCGCTGGCGAGTATGTCTCGGTCAGCTCGCAAGCCGATACCGAGCGTGCCGACCTTGTCCGTGAAAGCCAGGAACTGGCTGCCAATCCGGAGCAGGAGCACGAAGAGTTGGCGTCGATTTATGTCAAGCGTGGGCTCGATCAATCATTGGCGTCACGTGTCGCTACCCAGCTTATGGACCATGATGCGCTCGGCGCACACGGCAGGGACGAGCTAGGCATATCCGATACCTTGGCCGCGAAACCCGTTCAAGCGGCAATGGCCTCCGCTGGAACGTTCGCAGCAGGAGCTGCGCTTCCGCTGCTGGTCGTGCTGATCGCTCCAGATGCTGCGCTCATGTGGAGCCTTGCCGGCAGCTCGCTCCTTTTTCTTGCGCTGTTGGGACTGCTGGCTGCTCGCGCGGGTGGCGCTCCAGTGTTCGCATCCGTGTTGCGTGTTTCGTTCTGGGGTTCATTGGCGATGGGCTTGACCACGGCAGTCGGCGCGCTCTTCGGCGCGTCTGGATGATCGGCGCGCTATTGATGGCGCGTCCGTGAGCGGCGCAATACCCACCACTGCTCTCGTGCGAACCTGTTTCACGAGTTGACGGGCGTCCTGAGCCGAGCATTGCTATCCGGCGGCTTCATCATTCAGGACAGCGCGTTCCAGCCTGTCGCCGTCCTGTTTGGGGCGCTCTTCTTTGCATCGCTGACCCGTTGCTCAAGCGCAATAACCATTCGGCCTGTACCCTGTGTCGCTCGCCTGTGGTCTACACGACGCGTGGATTGGCACTTGCAGCGGTGCAGTCGTCCGTTCCACTCGTGCGTCCTGGATGTTCACTGATCGCGGCATTTTGCTCGGGCTTGCGATCTGCGGCATACCCGTCGATTCACGGCGGTTGTCTCTGGTGTTTCCCCATCATCTGGGCATTTCTTTGGGGTGGCATCACCGGCGCGGTGGCATTGCGCAGTGCTGGCTATGGACTCATTTCATTTCGGGCGGTCTTGTTGGTTTCGCCGGTCTCGTCTACACCATTGACCGGGTGCGCTTACGCGACGCCTGTTGAACCAGGATGCATGCATGAAATTGGCACGCCAGTGAAACCGCTATCGATATCGCCAGACGACCAATGCACTGGCGAACAATCGTTGACGGATTTCGGTGAAGAAAGACTGGATACGCTGCAACGTCAAGCCTTCGAGTACTTCCTGCATCAGACCAGCCCGCTCACCGGCCTGGTAGCCGACAAATCGCAGCACGGCTGCGACGCGAGCATTGCGGCCGTGGGCTTTGCGCTGGCCAGCTATCCGGTTGGGATCGAGCGGGGCTGGATCGCGCGCGCCGATGCAATCGAAAACATTCTCCTGGTGCTGCGCTTCTTGCGAAACAGTCCTCACGACGCGTCGGCGAGTGCAACCGGATACAAGGGCTTTTACTACCATTTCCTGGATATGACGACAGGTCGGCGCGCTGGCGGTTGCGAGCTGTCGACCGTCGATACGGGGTTCCTGCTCGCCGGCATGCTGACCGCCGCTGGCTACTTCGATCGCGACGTCGACCAGGAGCGGGAAATCCGCGATCTCGCCGAATTCCTCTACCGCCGGGTCGACTGGCAATGGGCCTGCAACGGCGGTGCGACGCTTACTCACGGCTGGAAACCAAAACGCGGTTTCCTCCCCTACCGCTGGCAAGGCTATGACGAGGCGCTGCTGCTGTACGTGCTGGGGCTGGGCTCGCCGACCCACCCATTGCCAGCGCAGAGCTATTCGGCATGGATATCTTCTTACGAATGGAAGGAGATCGGGGGCTACGAATTCCTCTACGCGGGACCGCTCTTCATTCATCAATATTCGCATTGCTGGCTCGACCTGCGCGGCATCCAGGATGCCTTCATGCGCGACAAGGGAATCGACTACTTCGAGAACAGCCGCCGCGCAACGCTCGCCCAGCGCGCCTACGCCGTTCGCAATCCGCTGGAGTTCGTCGGCTATGGCGCCAATTTCTGGGGACTGACGGCGAGCGATGGTCCAGGCTTTACCACCCGGCGGATCGGCGGTATTGATCGCAGCTTTTTCAACTATGTCGCCCGCGGCGCACCCTACGGTCCCGACGACGGCACGATAGCGCCCTGGGCCGTCGCCGCGTCGCTGCCGTTCGCGCCGGAAGTCGTGCTCCCAACCATCCAGCACCTGCAGGACGCCTATCCGCAGGCGAGCGGAAAATACTGCTTCCTGTGCAGCGTCAACCCGACCTATCGCAGCGATTCGGAGATCCTTCTGCCCTGGACGTCCGACTACCACTTCGGGATCAACCTGGGCCCGGTCGTGATGATGGTCGAGAACTTTCGCTCCGGCCTTTTATGGCGACTGATGCGCGCCTGTCCCTACATCACGACCGGGCTGCGACGCGCAGGCTTCAGCAATGGGTGGCTTTGAGATCACCCCAGGCGATCGCCGAAGTTCCAGCCACACGATTAGCGAGGAAACGGGGCTGCGATGCGGGACATGCTGCCAGCGTTGTCGGCGCAGATCAGCTCGTGGTCAACGCTTCGAAGCCCGAGATCACATCGAACAACTCTTCGTCGATCCCGTTCTGGCGCACGCTGTGGAACGTCATGCCGAGACTCTCGAGAAGTTCGCCGATGTTCTTGTCGGCGCGTCGCATGGCGATGAGGCGACTCGCGTTTTCGCTGGCAAGCGATTCTGCACTTGCCCGGAATAATGAAACGAAAAGATACTCGCGAATGAGGGCGCCCAGCGTCACGGACAGGCTGCCCATCACATCAGGGAGGCAGCGCCCCGGCCATGGTTTCCGGGCCAATCCCTTGCGCCATTCCTTGTCGAGCGGGAGTAAACGCAGGCTCGTCGGCACGTAGCTCCCGGATGGAGCGGGCCGGTGATTAAACAAATACAGCACCGCACCTGGCAGCTGCGGCGACACGCATTGCACAAGAATTTCCCCGACCAGCGCGGTCACTGCATGGATCGAACCGGGAACAGGCAACAATCCGACCGGCCGCAGGCCAGCATCGACGAGTTGGGCGTGGACGCGCTCACCTATCGCCCACACGCGTGGCTCGCCCGGAAGCTTGGCGAGCGAGGTCGACGCAAAGTCTGCAATTTCGTCATTGAAACGGCCGACAAGTCCCTGGTCGGATCCGAACACGACGGCGACCGGCGATCCCTTATCCGCGGAATCGAAATGGGCCTTACCCATTTCCTCTGACATGGTTTGCCTGAAGCAAATCCCCAGGCCGAATTCCACCGTCCGGTTGTAGTCGGCCAGCGCGCGCACTGCTTGCTCGTACTGACCAACGTTTGCGGCGGCCACCGCTTTCATCGTGCGGACCACCGATTGCAGATCACCGGCACTGGCGATTTTCCTGCTCAGGCTTGAGGCGGTGACGCTCATCAATCCTCGGAAGCTGCCGATCCATCAACTTCCCTGTGATCCGGCTGCCGATTGCGGTCGCGCTGCGTGTCGACGATGTCGCTGATCATTCTGACCAGCTTGTGGCAGGCGCCGTGCAAGGCAGAATCCAGCGTCGCAGCTTCCTCGGTCACGGCGATTGGCTGACGCCCTTCGAGACGGGCTTCCATCATGCAGCGCTGGTCGTGCTGTCCACCCTTGCCGGCGTTCTCGTCGCTCAGATGGACTTCCACGCGGGTGACATGTTTGCTGACGTTTTCCAGCGCGCTGGCAACGT
Organism: Dokdonella sp.; assembly: GCA_049661925.1. Lineage (GTDB taxonomy): Bacteria > Pseudomonadota > Gammaproteobacteria > Xanthomonadales > Rhodanobacteraceae > Dokdonella. Next base: position 4,671 of record JBATAQ010000291.1, on the reverse strand, counting down.
CGTTGCTGAAGCGCTCGACCAGCTCTTCGCTGGCCTTGATGTTGTTGTCGGTATTGATCTGGATTTTCATGGGCTACTCCGTTTGGGTTGGTCTGATGGTTTTCCGCGTTCATGCGGGTTGGCGTTCGGGACTGGCGGCGCGGCTGCGATGCTCGTTGGCGGATGCATCGGCTCGATAGATTTCCGTGTGTCAGTCGCTTCGGGCGATGCGGGCGCAAAAGGAGCGAGCGCTTTGCGCGCGACCGCGAGGATCGTCTCACGATCCTCGTCGCGGAATTTTTCGGCGCTCTCGAATCGCTTGCAAACCGCCGCCGGCAGGGTGGTCGCTGCCTTCTGCAAGGCTTGCTGAGCTTCGCCCATGCACTCAAGCGGCACGGTGTCGAAGAGCCTGGCGCTGAGCGTGAGCAGGATGGTGATCTGCGCGGCAACCGATACCGGCGACGACTCCGACTGGCTCAGGCAGGCGCGAATGCGCTTGCCGTGTTCAATGATCGTGCGCGCATCCGCATCAAGCTGCGCACCAAAACGCGAGAACGTTTCGCGCTCCTCGAACTGCGCATAAGCCAGCTTGAGGTCGCCGATTACCGCGCGAAAAGCCGCCCACTGCGCCTTGCCACCGACCCTGGATACCGACTTGCCAACATCGACGGCAGGCAGCACGCCCAGTCCAAACAACGTCGGCGACAGGTAGATCTGGCCGTCGGTGATCGAGATCAGGTTGGTCGGGATATAGGCCGAAATGTTTTGCGCTTCCGTCTCGATGATCGGCAGTGCCGTGAGCGAACCGCCGCCTCGCACTTCGCTCAAATGGGTCGCGCGTTCGAGCAGGCGCGAATGCAGATAGAAGATGTCACCCGGAAATGCTTCACGACCGGGCGGGCGGCGCAACAACAACGACAGTTCGCGATAGGCGCGGGCGTGATGGGTCAGGTCGTCGTAGACAATCAGCACGTCGCGGCCCGCTTCCATAAAGTGCTCGGCGATGCTGGTCGCGGCATACGGTGCGACATAGGCCAAGCCGGGCGCCTGATTGCCCTCGGCCACGACCACGATGGTGTACGCCATGGCGCCTTTTTCACGCAGATTGGCCACTGCCTTGGCCACCGCCGAGGCGCGTTGGTTGATCGCGCAATAAACGCAGATCACGTCGCGACCTTGCTGGTTCAGGATGGCATCAATGGCAATCGCCGACTTGCCGGTGCGTCGATCACCGAGGATCAATTCGCGTTGACCGCGACCGACCGGAATCAGCGCATCGATCACCTTGATGCCGGTATGCAGCGGCACGCTGACCGGCGCCCGATCCATGATGGCGGCGGCCGGCCGTTCGATCGGCAGGCGCGCGCTCGACGCAACCGGTCCATTGCCATCAAGCGACCGTCCCAGTGGATCGATAACGCGGCCCAGCAGCGCTTCACCGACCGCCACATCCATGACGCGACTGGTGCGCTCGACGCGGTCACCGGCGCGCAGATTCGCGTAGTCGCCGAGCAGAACGACGCCAATATCGTCTTCATCCAGATTGAAGGCGATGCCGAACACACCGCCGGGAAACTCGAGCAACTCGTCGGAGCCGACATGCAGAAGACCCGAGACTTGCGCGATTCCGGTGGATACGCGGGTGATGGTGCCGGTTTCCCGCACGATGAGTTGTGCTGCCAGGCTTTCCCTTGCCTGGCCGACATCGCGAATCGCGCGTTCGACGGTTTCCTGCAGATCCGTCGACTCGTCGATCATGCAGCATTGACCTGCGTCGGCGGCGCATCGCCTGCCGGCGATGGTTCGGCAACATCCTTGTCGGTGCCGGATGGTTGTTTACCGTCGCCGCCGCACTGCGGTTCTGGCGGCGGCGCAGTCGCACTGGTTTGCGTTTTTCGCTCGCTGGCAATCTGCGCGATCGCCTTTTTCAGGGATAGCAGATAGCCATCGACATTCCAGCTCACCAGTTGTCCGTTGGCGCTGAGCTCGATGCCGCAGACCAGATCCGGCCGAATCTCGAAACGCAGCGGCGTATCCGAGGAAAATGACTCGCTCACCATCTTCTGTATGGCTTTCTGGTGTTTGGTCGGCAGGGCGAGTGCGCTGCTGATCGTCGGCGGCGATGCGGTCTTCAGGGCGGCGACCAGGTCTTCCTTTGCCTGCCCGTCCAGCGCGCTCAGGCGCTGCATGAAGATGGCGACCATGCTCGATTCCAGATCGGTCGTGGCGAGTTCCTGCAACGCCTTGCGCGTGATGGCGAGGACTTCATTGCGCGCACTGTCTTCAATCGCCCGGCCCAGTTCATCGGCTTGTGATCGCAAGACTTCCTGTCGCTTTGTGGTCCAGTCGTCAGCGGTCTTTCGCGCGATGTCGAGCATGGCCCGAGCTTGCGATTTCACCTCGTCGGTGGCCTTGCTCAACAGCTCGGCACGCTGCTGGTCGAATGCCGCGTTCTTGCCCTCGAACTCCTCGCGCTGCTTGTTCGCCTCGGTCTTCTTCGCATCGGCATCCTTGAGTTCCGCTGCGATGCGCTGCTCGCGTGCGTCGAGGGCGTGCAGGATCGGCGCGTACAGGAACCGCTTCATCAACCACAACAGGATGACGAAGTTCAGCGCCTGCGCAGCCACCGTGAACCAGTCGATAAGCATGAACTACTTGCCCGCCACCAACGCGATGCCGTAGTTCCAGAATGGATTCGCGAAAATGAGAATCATCGAGATGACAAAGCAGTAGATCGCGGTCGATTCGATCATGGCCAGGCCGACAAAAAGTGTCCGGCTAATCGTCGCGGACGCGTCGGGTTGCTGTGCGAGCGCGGTGAGAGCGGTCGCAAGCGCGCGTCCTTCCGCCAATGCCGGTCCCATGGTGCCGAATCCGGTGGTGAGGCCTGCCATGACAATGGATGCCACCGCAATGATCGTTAAGCTGTCCATGGAGATTCCTCTGCTTGGCTAGGCTGCGGCCGTGGTCTTTGCTTTCGATGAGTGGGTGGCTGCCGCGATATACACCGCAGCCAGGATGCTGAAGATGTAGGCCTGCACCATGCCGGTCAACAGACCGAGCACGGTCATGACGACGGGAAAGAGAAACGGCGTGATCGTGAGCAGGATCGCGATGATCATCGCGCCGCTCATCATGTTGCCGAACAGGCGTACCGCCAGTGCCAAGGTACGCGACGCCTCGCTGATGATATTGAAGGGCAGCATGATCACGGTCGGCTCGATGTAGGACTTCAGGTAACCGCCCAGGCCTTGTTTGCGGATGCCAAAGAAAGGGATTGCCGCAAACACGCAAAGCGCGAGCGCGATGGTCGTCGAGAGGGATCCAGTCGGCGCTTCGAAACCCGGGACGATGGTCGCAAGACTGATCGTCGCCAGGAACAGGAAAAGCGTGCCGAGAAACGGCAGGTAGGTCCGTGCCCGCGGCATCCCGATGTCGGCGATCTGTCCGATCATTCCGGTGACCACGATTTCGAGCAGGTTCTGCCAGCGCGAGCGCGCAAGCCCCGTGGAGAGGTTGCGCGTGATGAGCCACGAGCCCACAACCAGCACCAGCATGATCGCCCAGGTAAAGACGATCGTGGCATTGAGCTTGAACAGCCCGAACTGCCAATAGACGATGGCATCAGGGCTGAGGTTCACGCCGATCCTGTTTCGTGACGTCGATGGTCTGCCGGTGCTGGACTCGGGATGGCCGCGTCAGCACAAGGCGCGCGATGAAGAATCCCGCCAGGCAGACCAGCATGCGTTTCCAGTCGTGGCCGGCGATTAGCCAGAACCCGGTCAACACGATACCCATGCGAAGCACCAGGCTGCCCAGCATCCACAGCGCGGGCCGCGGCGAATGCAGCATGCGTCGGATCGTCCACCAGAGGCCGCCGAAAAAAATCAGCCCGAGCACAAATCCCAGCGCGCCGACGAGCAGCATCGACAGCACTTCATTCATTGTCATTGCGCGATTCCTCCCGCGCTGCCTGATCCTGTTGGAAGACCCAGTGCCAGGCGTTTGCGCAGCCGAGCACCAGTCCAGCAACGAGCAAGGCCAGCGTCCACGAATGCGAGCGAGGAAAATTTGCGTCCAGCCACAGACCGAGCATCGCGCCAAGCAGCGTCGGCACGACCACCGACCAGCCGATCAATCCCATCATGCCGAGCCCGAACCAGATGCCCGGCGCGGGATTGTTGCGCGCGCTGGCCTTGCGCGTCGCCTTTGCAGCGACCAAAGCGACGAAGGCGTCTTCGTCTTTTCTGCGCTTGTCGGTGGGCTCGTTATTCATGCTCGAACTTCGCGAGGTGACGCATGAACCCGCTCTCGAGTCCGGCCATGACCGAACGCAGTCGTTGCTCATCGTCATCGCGAACCAGGAAATCCTGTTCGACTTTCTGCCGCAGCGATTCGAGATTCGTTCCGGCCAATGCGCGGCGTACCGACACCTGGACCTGCGCGCCCGTCTTGATCAGCAGGCCTTCGTCCACCGCGAGGAAAACCTCGCCGTCGGACTCGGTTTCGTAGGTCAGGATTCCGGGCACCAGTGCGGCAACGCAATCAAGGCGATGTGGCAGCAGGCCGAACAATCCTTCATCGGTCTCGGCAACGATGCGCAAGACCTCGATCGGCTCGATGAAAACTCGCCACGGCAACAACACCTCAAGTTTCATGTGCAGGTGTCCCGGAATTTTCGCTGTCGGCGTT
>JBATAQ010000290.1:0-11435 GCA_049661925.1 Dokdonella sp. | reverse complement strand
CTTGACAGGCATTCTGGCCGGCTCAGTTCCCCATGTCAAGTGACCTTGACACAATGAATAGACCTCCTCCGTCGCCATTGACCAGCTTCGCTGTTGTGGAGCGCTTCCGCTTAGGCGCACTGGTGTCCGGAATCGTCGTGCGAGCTTGCCGAGCCAACCCAAAATAGTTCTTCGTCGTCCTCGCGTCTTTCAACAGCCGGAGGCTGGTCACGCGGGGATCCATTTTTGATTTGGCTATGTTTTCAGTGGCTTGATGAAAATCAAACTGGATTCCCGCCTTCGCGGAAGCGCTTCACAACAGCGAAGCTGGTCAATGACGAGGTGGTTGGGCCCGCACCGGAATGCCGGTGAGAAAAAACGTTACTCACCAAACAGCCATAACTCGCCCCGCCACTCATCTCCGAACACAGCAAACGCCGTGCGGCTTCCCAGTCGCGTTTGATGGTGCGTTCGTTGAGACCTTCAAGCGCGCCGATCTCGGCGAAGGTCATGCCGGCGAAAAAGTGCAGTTGAACGACGCGACAGGCGCGCGCGTCGATGTCCTCAAGCATCTGCAATGCTCGATCAAGTGCCAGCACCTCAACCGCTTCATCGGCACCCATCGCGGGTGATGAACACAGCGCATCGCCACCGCGATTGGCACTCTTTGCGGCGTGTTCCAGCGCCGCCTTGCCCATGCCATCATGCGTCTGGCGGTGGATGTTCCATGGAGCCGGTATGAGCCACGACGATCAACGCGACGTTCTTGCAATCAGGGCCGCCGATACCGACAGTGAGCTGGCGCGGACACTTCTGCCGGCCGCATATGCTCGGCTACGCGCCATTGCAGCGGGACAGCGACGGCGTATTCCCGTTGCCACGCTGAATACGACCGCCTTGGTCAACGAGTCGTATCTGCGAATTGCGCCAACCCACGCAGGCGCAGATCGCGAACACTACTTTGCGCTCTTTGCCCGTGTCGTGCGCAACACACTGATCGATCACATTCGCTCAGCACGCGCGCAAAAGCGAGACGTGCCATTGGTCAGCTTGAGCGATGACGAGTCGATCGCTTTTGAAGAACGCGACATGGATCGCCTGCTCGCCATTGATAACGCACTGTCCAGGATGCGCGCCCAGAATGCTCGTCTGGTTCAAGTGGTCGAAATGCGGTTCTTCGCGGGATTCGAGAATCAGGAAATTGCCGAACTGCTTGGCGTGACGGAAAAAACCGTTCGCCGCGACTGGTTACAGGCGCGTGCGCTGCTCTCCGAGGTGCTGGATGACGACTGAGCCCACACCGTCGCATCCGGACAGCGTTGTACTGGCGCAGATGGATGCACTGTTTGATCTGCTTGCCGAGCATGACGACAGCCAGCAACTGGATCGCCTTGAACTTCTTTCGGATCGCTTCTCGGCTGAAGCGGTGGCGGCCGTGCGAAAACTCTTGCAGGGGATTGGCCGTCACGCGGGATTTTTCGACCAGCCGGCAGTGCGTCGCGTAAGTCTTGATCGGCGATATACGACGGGCGAATCGTTGGGCCGTTGGCGAGTCGACGGTGAGCTGGGCAGGGGTGGCCAGGCCATCGCACTGGCGGTGTCTCGACTGGAGGGCGGCTTCGAACAGCAAGCGGTGTTGAAGATGCCGCTGAGCACGCCACCGTCGCCCGACGCCGTGCGCCGCATGCTGCGCGAACGTCAATTGCTTGCGTCGCTTGCGCATCCCGGATTGCCGTCGATGATCGATGGCGGTGTGCTCGACGACGGTGCGCCATACCTTGTCATCGAGCGCATTGTTGGTCAGCCGATTGACGCGTACGCGGATACGAAGCAACTGTCGCTGCGCGATCGCGTCGCGCTTTTGCGCAAAGTAGCAAATATCGTGTCCTACGCGCACGCGCAACTGGTACTGCATCGAGACATCAAGCCGGCCAATATCCTGATCGATGGCGATGGCCGGGTGGTGTTGCTCGATTTCGGTGTCGCCCAATCGCTGCAAGCCGATGCCAGTGCGACGAGCGTCGGCTACACACTGGCATTCGCAGCACCCGAGCAGGTGCGCGGCGACCGCAGTAGCGCAGCCACCGACGTCTATGGTCTGGCCGCATTGGCATGTCGCCTGCTAGCTGGTGAAGTGCCTTTTCCCGGAATGCAGGCAAGCGCACAGGTTCGCGCCGTGCTTGAAGACACGCCGAAATTGCCCGCCGGCCTTGATCGCGATCTCGCCGCCATTCTGCAGCGCGCAATGCGCAAGGAGCCGCAGTCACGCTACGCCAGCGTGGCAGAGTTCGATGCAGAACTGCAGCGCTGGCAACTGCATTTGCCTGTACTCGCACACGCCGGCGGACACCGCTATCGATTGCGGAAATGGTTGCGACGCCGCGGCGTGCTTGTCGCTGTCGCAACCGTTCTGATCGCGGCAACCGGCGCTGCACTTTGGCAGGCAAATCGTGCAAACGAATTTGCCCGAAAGGCAGAACAGGAACGCGACTTGGCCACGCGCGATTTGCGTCGGCAAGAGCTGCTGCAGGAACACTACGCCAGCCTGTTCAATCGTCTGCTGGCATCGGACAAGCTCATCGCACCCGACGCGCTGATTGCCGAGATTGCCGATACCCGCCAGACGGTGGTTGCGCAGAATCCCGATGCACAAGATTCGCTCCAGCTTGCAGTCGCTGACCTACAGCTGGTGCGTAACGATTTTGCCGCCGCCATCGACGCACTGGAAGCGTTGGCGCCGCGCCGCGCGCGCCTGAGCCCGTGGGAACAAGTCAGTTACGCGGAGACCCTGGCGGTCTCGTACCTGCGAGTGGGTCGCGTCGACGAAGTCGATGCTGTACTCCTGCAAGGCGAAGTCGCCGCAAGCGCAGTGCCCGATTCGCGAATCAGCATCGCTCGCGCCTCACTCGCCATCGTTCGTGCACAGCTCCTGCGATCAAAGGGCGATCTGGCAGGTTCGCTGGAACTAGCGCGTCGCGCTGTAGAGTTGTCGGACTCCGATACGTTTATCAGCCCGATGCGCCTCGGGCAGTTGCGCACGAATGCCGGATTGAGCGCCATGTACGCTGGCGACATCGTCCTCGCGAGGCAGTGGGCGCGACGCGGCCTGGACGATTGGCAGCGCGCTGGCTTGCAGTCGAATGTGAGTTACCTCACCGCATCCGCCAATCTGGCCAATCTTGAGCAACTCAGCGGGCACCCCGCGAAGGCGCTGGAGTTGTACGACGAAATCGAATCGCAGTCGACGGCCAGTGACAACGCGCCAGGGCACTGGGCTGGACAGCTATCGATGGCACGCGCGCTGGCATTGATGGGAAAGGATCAGCCGGCCATGACGAAGGCGGAAGATGCCAGCACCCGTTTCTGCGCGGTAGTGGGGCCCGATACGCTGGATTGCCAGCGCGTGCGACTCTCGACTGCGGATATCGCGAACTGGCTTGGGAACCGCACCGTCGCGGCCCGGAAGATTGAATCCATCAGCTTTACCGATGCACCCGCCATCGCCGAAAACCTGCAATTGGCCCGTGCGCTGCTGCAAATCAACGTTGAGCCTACCCCGGAGAACGTCGTTACCGCCAACACAGCGCTGATCGCGGTCACGGCACAAGGCGGCCTCGGGATCCGGGGTGCAATACGGCAGCGACTGGGTGCCGCAGAACGTTTGCTTGCCGCGGGGCATGCATCTCTTGCCAATCAGCTCATCGCGCCACTGCTGCTTGATCCGCCTGGCGACGATCTTGTCGACGGTATCGACCGGATCTGGTTGCGGCTGTGGCAAGCACGGGCTGCCGGAGCGCTCGCAGCGCAAAACGCATTGACCGACGCACTGGCCAAGGAACTGGGCGGCCAACACCCCAGCGTGCTGCGCTGGAATACGTGGCTTGCGGGGAGCGCAACGTCGCAGTAGTCAACGAGACCACACCGCGCTCGCAGTCACGCGAGCTCGGTCTCCGCTGCCAATGGCCAAAACCTCGGATCTCGGGGCGGTGAACCTGGGTTGTTGATCGCGAGGATATGAGGGTTGCAGGCGATCCCGCTGCATGGCATCCGGGACATTCCACCGCGTCGTCTTTTCGGCTCGCATCTTGCCCAAATGTCCGTCGCGAACCCTGTTTCGCGAGTACGTGGGTAATGCCCGCTCGACGCGTCGAAGTCAGTCCAACCGACGATGTCGCGATCACGCGGGAGAGGCGAAGCATGTCTTGCGATATTCAAACACGCCATTGCCACGACATCGCATTCAACAGACATCTGCTGTGCGCTTTTCGTTGAGCCCATTGGTTTTCAGGAAAAAAAGGTGCCACATGAACAATAAATTCTTATCAATGTCCTTTACGGCTGCCGTCGCTTTTCTCGCGATTCCCGGGACGAGTCGCGCTGGGCTTTACAACATTGACACCACGTTCAGCAATTCCGGACGCTTCAACTGGACCACGCCGGGATCAGACTTTCGCATGCTGGCTCACTTGGCACTGCCTGGTGGCAGATCGATTGCCATAACAACCTACGACAACAATGGCTGCCCCAATGGGCGACATTGTTTTGCCTTGTATCCATACAACGCATCCGGTCAAGGCGAAGCAGTAATAACGCTCCCCACCAACCTCAGCTTTTCAAAGCGTACAGGAGGCGTCGTGCTCGACCCGTATCTGGTCAAAGCGGCGGCTGTCGACAGTCAAGGACGCATTGTGATCGCAGGTACGGAGCAGTTCGGAACGGTGTTCCAGTTCAAGGCGATCCGATTGCTGCCAACCGGATACGTTGATACCAGCTTCGGTGTCAGCGGCGTCGCCACGCCGGGCAGCTTCACTGCGCAGAACCTGGACATCGCTGAAGCAATGGCGATCGACGGCAGCGACAGAGTCATCATCGCCGGTAGCGCGAAATTTGCCTCAGCCAACGACACCGACTTCGCCGTGATGCGCCTGACCAGCACGGGCGCGCTGGACACGAACTTTTCCGGTGACGGAAAACTGACCATTTCTTTTGATCTGGCTGGACTGGGCAGTGACGGTGCCACGGCGGTCGGAATTCGAACGGGTGGCCAGATCTATCTGGCTGGCACCGCCGACGATGCCGGCGTCGTTCGCATTGGATTGGTCAAGGTGCTACCGGCAGGGACGCTCGACGTCAATTTCTGCCCTACTACCTGTAATTTCCAGGGACCTTACACCAACATCAACAATGGCAGGCGCGTGCTTTACCTGGGTGACGTTGCGGATAACCAGAGTGACTTCGTCAAATCATTGGCGGTCAACGTCAGCGGGGAGATGATCTACGCCGGACTTCATCAGTACCCCAACCTTGATTTTCGTCTCTTCACGCAGAAGGTTTCGTTGACCGGCGAATACCTCACTGAAGGGTTGACAAATGTGGGTTTTACCGGCCCGCAGACTTCTACCATTGGCGGCATTCGCTACTTCGATCCCAGCAGTGGAACCAGTTCTCTGGTGTTTACAGGCACTACGGGTCCCAATGGTGAATACTTTTTCGTCCAGTTCCTGAGTAACAGCATGGTTCCCATTCCCAATTGGGGTAATAGCGGCACCAATCTCAGTGCGTTCGTGTACACCGCATTCGGGACACCCACAGGCAATCAGCAGAACTTGCCTTCCATTCCGACCACCGATGCGAACGCTCGCGTCCTGGTGGGTGGCAGCTGGCCGCCCAGCGGCGGTGGAAACTACAGCATCAATGTCACACGCTTGGCGCCAGTTTCGCCATTCGATCAGATCTTTGCCAACGGATTTTAAACGCTGCCCTACGCAGAGCGTCTTCGAGGTTGAGGAGTCGTCAGAGCAACGATCTGCGCCGTTGTAAATGCGTCTATGAGACAACGGCGTAGACCGGTGCGTGTAGCGTCAAGGCCATTTGGATCGATGACGCACGTTGCTCATCACGGTAGATGTAGATGGCGTAGGGTTGGCGGCAATCCAAGGATTGAATCCAAAACCGGAAAGCGAAAACGTGCTGCTGAAAGCGCCGTTCCATGCGCTTGAAGCGACGGTATGGCCATCAATCGTGGCATGGGTAAAGCGATCATCTGTGGGCCGCCGACCTGCGGGACGGTCGCGCGGTGCAATGGATTGGATTTTTGTAGCGACCTGCGCCAGCGTGCGACGCCACTTTCGATCACGATGCCATCTTGCGATGCCCGGTGGTTGCGGCACGTTGGAAGAATTACGCGAAGCGATCGCTTTGAAGCGATTGGGCCTCTACTTCAGCCCGATCCTGCTGCTCAACACCGAAAGCTTCTACACGCCGTTCCAGAATTTCATGGAAAGCGTTGTCGACGCCCATTTCATGAATCCCGAACACCTGGCAATGTGGAGCATGATCGACGAACCCGAACAGGCACTGGCAGCCATCGCTGCCACGCCACTCTGGCGCGAGGATGTACGCGAGCTGTGCGCACCGCGTCGCACTTTGATCAGGCGATCAATTCCACTCGTAAATCGTGTAGTAGACGGGGTCGATCGGGCCGAGCTTGGGGTCGCGACTCAGGCGGCCGGTGCCGGTGTTGTCCATGAAAATGCGGTTGGGGCCATCCGGCGGCACGATGCGAATCATCCACACCTTTCCATCCTCGCGATACTCCTCGACCGTGTCCTTGCCTTCCTGGCGCACGGTCAACTGGCTGGCGGCGACGCGTTCCTTTACGGCGGCTTCCTGTCGCGCCGGCTTATCGCGGACCAGACGCGTATCGGGTTTGTCCGGGGCCTGGGTCACATTGGGCGTCGTCTGCGCGGCGGCGTCGGCGGCAGCTTCGTTGTCCTGTCCCGGCGCGGGCTTGGTGTAGATGCCCTTGTCTTCCAGCGATGGTGGTGGCGGTGGCTCGATGCGCGTCGGATTCTGGGGCGACTGCGCCAGCACCAGACCGGCCAATGGCAACAAGGCGGCGGACAACACGAGTGAGATCAAACGTTGCATGGCAGGGCTCCGGTGGCAGAATGGCCGTCACGATGGCGTGCGCCGAATCGAACGATGTTCGGATGGTAACGGACCGCGCCTAAGGATGCGCTGACCGCGTCGATGGTCGCCCCGCGTTGCAATCGCCCGCGCCTTTGGACACTCTGCGAGACCGCCTTCTTGCCGCTGCCGCCATGTCGCGTCCCCGCCTCGTCCTGATCGACGGTTCGTCGTATCTGTATCGTGCCTTCCACGCCTTGCCGCCGTTGACCAATGGCGCCGGCGAGCCGACTGGCGCTTTGTTCGGCGTCATCAACATGCTGCGCGCAATCCTGAAGGAGCAGCCCGACTACGTCGCCTTCGTTGCCGATGCGTCCGGGCCGACGTTCCGCGACGAGATGTATGCCGACTACAAGGCGACGCGTGACGCCATGCCTGACGACATGCGCAGCCAGATCGAGCCGATGCTGGCCATCGTGCAGGCGCTCGGCTTCACCATCCTGCGCGAGCCCGGTGTCGAAGCCGACGACGTGATCGGCACGCTGGCCTTGCAGGCGGCGGAGGCCGGCGTCGAGGTCAGCATTTCGACCGGTGACAAGGATTTCGCGCAACTGGTGACGCCGCAGATCACGCTGACCAACACGATGACCGGCGTCACCCTCGACGAAGCCGCGGTCGTCGACAAATTCGGCGTTGCACCTAATCGCATCATCGATTTCCTGAGCCTGACTGGCGACAGCGTCGACAATATTCCCGGCGTCGACAAGTGCGGCCCGAAGACGGCGGCGAAGTGGCTGGCCCAGTACGACACGCTCGAAAACCTGATGACGAAAGCCGACCAGGTTGGCGGCAAGGTCGGCGAGAACTTGCGCAGCGCGCTGGCGCATCTACCGTTGTCGCGGCAACTGGTGACGATCAAGACCGACGTACCGCTGGAGCATGAGTACAGCGATCTCGCGCTGCGCAGTCGCGACCTCGACAGCCTGCGCACGCTGTACGAGCGCTACGGTTTCACGGCGGCGTTGAAGGAACTCGATGGCAACGTGCCGACGCCGAGCGAAGCCGCCATGCCGAAGCAGGCCGCTCGCGTGATCGCGCCCGCACCTGAGCAAGCGGAAGTTGTTCCCGCGGCATTGACCGGTCCTGGCGACTACGAACTGGTCACCACCGACGAGCAATTGCAGCCGTGGCTGGAACGGCTGCGCGCCGCGCCGTTGATTGCATTCGATACCGAGACAACGGGGCTCGATCCGATGCTTGCCGAGATCGTCGGCATCTCCTTTGCCGTGGAACCCAGGCGCGCGGCCTACGTGCCATTGACGCACGACTATCCCGGCGCACCTGCGCAGCTGGATCGCGACAGCGTGTTGGCTGCGCTCAAGCCGATCCTCGAAGACGCCGGCAAGCCCAAGCTGGGCCAGCATGGCAAGTACGACATCAACCTGTTGTCGCAGTACGGCATCGACGTGGCCGGCTACGCGCAGGACTCAATGCTGGAGTCGTACGTGCTGAATTCGACGGCGACGCGCCACGACATGGATTCACTCGCGCAGCGCTATCTGGGTATCAAGCCGATTTCTTACGAGGAGGTCTGCGGCAAGGGCGCCAAGCAGATTTCGTTCTCCCAAGTCGATTTGGAAACAGCCACACGCTATGCCGCCGAAGATTCCGACATCACCTTGCGTCTGCACCACGCGCTGCATCCGAAGCTGGAAGCAGTCCCCACGCTTTTGGACGTCTATGCGTCCATCGAGATCCCACTGGTGCCGGTGCTGGCGCGAATGGAACAGCGAGGCGTGCTGATCGATGCGGGCGCGTTGCGTCTGCAAAGCCAGCAATTGGGCAAGCGCATGGTGGAACTCACCGAGCAGGCACATGGCTTGGCCGGTCATCCTTTCAGCCTCGACTCGCCCAAGCAGTTGCAAGCGATCCTGTTCGACGAATTGAAGCTGCCGGCCAAGCTGAAAACACCGAAAGGCCAGCCCTCGACCAACGAGGAAGCGCTTGACGCGATCAGCGACATGCACGAACTGCCGCAAGTCATCCTCGACTACCGTGGCATGGCGAAGCTGCGCTCGACTTACACCGACAAGCTGGCTGGCATCGTCAATCCGCGCACAGGGCGCGTCCACACCAGCTACCACCAAGCCGTTGCGGCGACTGGGCGTTTGTCGTCATCCGATCCCAACCTGCAGAACATTCCGATCCGCACCGAAGAAGGCCGCCGCATTCGCCAGGCGTTTGTTGCGCCCGAGGGCTGGAGACTGGTAGCCGCCGACTACTCGCAAATCGAGTTGCGAATCATGGCGCACCTGTCCGGTGACGCGGGATTGTTGTCCGCTTTCCATGGCAACCAGGACGTCCATCGCGCCACCGCTGCCGAAGTGTTCGGCGTGCCCCTCGGCGATGTGGATCTCAACCAGCGCCGCGCCGCCAAGGCGATCAACTTCGGTCTGATGTACGGCATGGGGCCATTTGGCCTGGCGCGGCAGTTGAACGTGTCGCGCGGCGAAGCGCAGGACTACATCGCCACCTATTTCCACCGCTACCCCGGCGTGCGCGACTTCATGGATCGCATCCGCGAACAGGCGCATCGCGACGGCTACGTGGAAACGTTGTTTGGTCGTCGCCTGTACCTCGACTACATCAGCTCACGCAATCAGAACCAACGCGCGGGCGCCGAACGCGCCGCCATCAACGCGCCCATGCAAGGCACCGCCGCCGACATCATCAAACGCGCCATGCTCAGCGTCGACGACTGGCTGCACGGACGCGAAGCCGACGCCCGCATGCTGCTGCAAGTCCACGACGAACTCGTTTTCGAAGTCCGCGCCGACATCGTCACCGACATCGTCGCAGGCATCCGCGAGCGCATGACCAGCGCGGCAACGCTGGACGTTCCCCTGGTCGTCGACATCGGCATCGGCGACAACTGGGATGAGGCGCATTGAGCGTAGTTTGGCAAAGCGCCAACGGCGCGACCCCATATCAGCCTAGGGCAACGCCCTAGGAAAAGCACCAAAATCGGACAAGGGCTGAAAGCCCGCCCTATCATCGCGCTATGCCCCAATCGCTCTCATTCCTGCTCGTCCACGTCGTATTCAGTACGAAGGATCGTCAAGCAGTGATCGATAGCGCCATCCGGCCGTCGCTCCACGCCTATCTCGCAACGGTCGCACGGAACGCCGACTGTGAATGCTTGCGCGTCGGCGGTACCGCCGACCATGTGCATCTCGCAATTCGCCTCGCGCGCACGATGACGACGGCGAAATTGGTCGAGGCACTGAAAACGTCGTCATCCAAATGGCTGAAGGCACAATCACCGCATTTGGCGACCTTCGCTTGGCAACGCGGTTACGGCGCGTTCTCCGTCGGACCATCGGATCTAGGCGCGCTGCGGCACTACATCGACAACCAGGAAGAACATCACCGGAAACGAACCTTTCAGGATGAATTCCGAATTTTACTCGCCGGTTGTGGAATTGAATTCGACGAGAGATACGTTTGGGATTGAATGACGGGGCGGGCTTTCAGCCCTGGGTATTTCGTCCATCTTTCCTAGGGCGTTGCCCTAGGCTGGGATAGTTCGGGCCGTTGGCCCGCGCTCGTAGGTGTCCGCGGCAACTCGCCTACTCACCGGAAACTCGGTTGTGGTCGAGGTAGCTCTGAATCGGAAACGACGCGGGAAGACCCTCGCCGCGAATGTGATTGCGCATATACATCAAAAGCTCTGAAGAGCTGTCCTTGTTGCCTGGCAGTTCACTGTACTGACCGAACAAGTACACGATTGATTCTTCGCTCGGCTCGAGCGTAACCGTTGCGGTATCGTCCCGAAGTAGCAACAAGTAGTACTTTCCTACGTCCAAATTGTGGCCGCCACACCAATCGCCAGAGAACAGAATTTCCTCAACGTGCGCTGGATTGCCGAAGATGGTCTCCGCAACTCGAACATGAGCCGCCAGATCAGGAACGAAACTAATGTTCTTGTAAGGCTGGGGCAGCAGGCGGATAGATTCGATACGAATAATCGCGGCCGAATTTGCTTTCGCCAAGACTTCCGAAAAAGGAGGCTGGCGAATGTTTGGGCACGCCATACCGGCGGTCGATAGCGCCAAGCAGACGGCGGCAAAAAGTATACGGAGAGACATCGAGCGCATGTTCAAACGGCCCTCCATATCCGTGGCCTAGTTCAGAACGATCGGGCCGATGCTGGAAGGATTCATCGAACGGGTCAAGCATTTTGAAGGAGCGACGCCAAGATCTAGCGGATTGGCGACCCAGGCCGCGTGCTCATCGGGTGCCAACGCAGTGCACAACAAAAAAGGACAGCACCAAGGCCGTCCTTTTTCGATTCAGTTTTCGCGACCGCGGGCCTTAATTCAAGCCGCGATTCTCCAGCAGCGGGCCGACGACGGGGTCTTTGCCGCGGAAGTTCTTGTATGCGGCTTTCAAGTCCTGGCTGTTGCCGATGGAGAGGACCTTGTCGCGGAAGATCTGGCCGTTTGCGGCGCTCATGCCGCCGTTTTCCTTGAACCACTCGAAGGCGT
>JBATAQ010000289.1:0-4379 GCA_049661925.1 Dokdonella sp. | reverse complement strand
TGCCTTCGATGGTCTGGCGCACCATGAGCGCGCCCTTGGCGGCGATGACCACCGAGCGCTGGGCAACGTCCGCGCTCTCCGCCGAGTTGGCCGAGACGCGATCGATCGAGCTGGCGATTTCGTTGACCGCGGTGGACGAGGCATTGATCTGGCGAGCCTGATGCTCGGCTGCTTCCGCCAGGCTGACCGCCGTAGCTTGTGTTTCATGCGCGGCAGCGGACACCTGGACGGCAGTCTCGTTGATCGTGGTGACCAGCGATCGCAACGCTTCGATGGCGAAGTTGACCGAGTCGGCGATCGCGCCGGTGATGTCCTCGGTCACCGTCGCTTGCACGGTCAGGTCGCCTTCGGCGAGCGAGCCCATTTCGTCGAGCAGACGCAGGATGGCTTCCTGGTTACGCAAGTTGAGTTGGGTGGACGCGTTGTAGCGACGCTGCTGCCCGCGAATCAGGTTGAACACCAGCACAAACAACAAGGCGAGCGCGGCTAGGGCGGCGATTCCGGCCGACAGCGCGTTCGGCCAAGGCCGATTGGTCGCGAGCGCGTTGATGCTTTCCGCCAATGTCGCGGCGCGCAATTGCAGGGTCTGGCTTTCGGTAACCAGTTCGGCGGCGGCACCGCGTGCCGCAGCAAGTTGTGGTGCCGCCTTGCCGGCGCGTTGCACGGCCGGCTCCAGACTGGTCCAGGTTGCTTCGGCCTCGATCAAGCGGTTATCGCTGGCGGTCGGGACGCTACCCAAGGCAACCCCGAATGCCGCGGCGTCACTGGCGATGGTGTTGGCATTGCTGCCGATGCCGCTGACGCCGTAAAGCAATTCGCCAAGTTGGCGCAGGATGCGATCAGCCAGTCGCGTCGCCGTTTGCGCGGCACCATTGCGATCACCGCTGCGCACCGCCAAACCGTCGATTGCACTGACCAGCGGCAACAGCTTGCGTCGCGCTTCCACGCCGGCAGCGGTTGCATCAAGCACCACGTCACGCAGACTCAGGATACGGTCGGCCTCGGCCGACGCCGATGCCCAGGCAGCGACCAGCGCGGCCATCGGCACGGCAACTTCGTTGCGTTGCGGATAGCCGTCCGGACCACTCAATGCGTTGACCTGGTTGGCCAGGGTGGTGCGGGTGCGCGACAACTCGTCGAACGCGTCCAGGTTGCCCTGAGACGCGGCAGCGGAATAGCGCGCCAGCGATTGTGCCTCGATCTGGATGCTGGTGGTCTTCTCGATGGCAGCGTTGTCACCGCCGCGCTGATTCCACAGCACCGCAAACGTGACGAACGCGAAACCGAGCAATATCGTCAACAGCCCGAGCAGCAGCCAGTTTCGTCCGCTGGTCTCCGTCGATCTTGGTTTCTTGCGTGTCGCCATGCCGTGCCTGTCCCCACTCGATGATTTACAGAATTTCTGCGATGCCCCGAAGAATTACAACGCCGCTTGCTGGAATTCGACGCTGCGCACCAGCGCGCCCACGTTGAACAAACCCCAATCGAAACTTCCGCTCTGCACCCGTTCGCGGACATAGCGCGCGACGGCTGGATCAGACTCCGCGTCGACCTCGTTCAATTGCTCGGACGCGACCGTGCGCTGCCCGAACACTTCATCAACCAGCAGACCAACGCTGCCAGCCGGTTGTCGTACCAGCAGCAAACGACTGTTGTCGCTTAACAGCGACGCCACGCCATCGATAAACCCTGCCATGTCAACGACTGGCACCAGGTTGCCACGCACGTTCGCCACGCCGAGCAACCAGTCTCGAGTGCCGGGAACCGGGGTCAGGCTTGGTACCGCAAGAATTTCATTGACGTCGCCGATCGCACCGAGCAGGTGGCGTTGACCGACCCGGAAGCCGATGCCGCGCCAGACACCGGGCGCATCGGCTTGTTGCTGCGCGCCAACGACGTGCGCAAGGCTGCGCTGCTCGAAATCAGCGAGGATCTCGAACGGCGAGCGCGAGGCTGCCCGCGTGTTCACCAATCGGCCCGCCGTGCAGATCGTGTCCGAACTTGCAGGAGGGTCACTTCACGCTCACATGACGGCGGATCGCGCCCAGCAATTCTTCACGGGTAAAAGGTTTGGTCAGGTATTCCTCCGACCCGACAATGCGACCACGCGCCTTGTCGAACAAACCATCCTTCGACGACAACATGATCACCGGCGTCGATTTGAATACCTGGTTGTTCTTGACCAGCGCGCAGGTCTGGTAGCCATCCAGGCGCGGCATCATGATGTCGACAAAGATGATCTGCGGCTGGTGGTCGGAAATCTTCGCCAGCGCCTCGAAACCGTCCGTAGCGGTCACCACGTCACAGCCTTCCTTGCGCAACAACGTTTCCGCCGTTCGCCGAATGGTCTTCGAGTCGTCGATGATCATCACCTTCAGGCCGTTCATATCAACGGTTTTGGAGTCAGACATTGCGGTTCCCGGCGATAGCGATGCAGATGGATGATGGGTGCAACAGCTGGATCGACGGACTGGGGAAGGCGGCCAGACCGATTCTCGAAGCTGTATGAATGAGTTGGGGCAAGCACATGGAATCAAACAAATTCTGCTGGTAGGACACCTCCCCGAGGTGCCCGGTCGCACCAGTGTAGTACAGCCACCGCGCGATTCGCGTGGCTGCGTTGGCAGTTTTTGCCGCGTGTTGTGGAAACGGTGACGCGTGGCAGCGGTCGATATGCGGGTGTACCGGATAGAATCGGACGCTGCATCTGTCCACTTTCCAACGGAGTCTTCATGTCGCGAACCCTGGCCGTGCTGATGGATTCGATCGCCCGGATCAATCCGAAAAAGGACAGCACCTTCGCGATGCTGCTCGAAGCGCAGCGTCGTGGCTATCGCATGCTCTACATGAGCCACTGCGACCTGGCGCTGCGCAACGGACTGGCTTGGGCGCGACTGGCCGAGATCAGCGTCCGCGATGCTCCGCAGGACTGGTTCACGCTCGGCGACAGCGTCTGGCGGTCGCTGGCTGGCATCGACCTGGTGTTCGCGCGCAAGGACCCGCCGGTCGACGCGCAATTCATCTACGACACGCTGGTGCTCGATCAGGCCGCTCGCGAGGGCGTCCGCGTCGTCAACGATCCAAGCTCGCTGCGCGACTGCAACGAGAAACTGTTCGCGCTGCATTTCCCGCAATGCTGTGCACCGTCGCTGGTCGCGCGCGATTCCGGCGAACTGCGCCGGTTCGTCGCCGAACAGGGCAAGGTGGTTTTCAAGCCGCTCGATGCCATGGGTGGTCGCGGCATTTTCGTCTCGCGTCACGGTGATCCCAATCTCAATTCGATCATCGAAACGCTGACCGCGAACGGCAAGGCATTTGCATTGGCCCAGCGCTTCATTCCTGAAATCAGCGCCGGCGACAAGCGCATCCTGCTGGTTGACGGCGTGCCGGTTCCGCACGCACTGGCACGCATTCCGCAAGGCGACGAGTTTCGCGGCAACCTCGCCGCTGGCGGCAAGGGCGTCGGCATTGATCTCAGCGAGCGCGACCGCTGGATCGCCGCGCAAGTCGCACCGGAACTCAAGCGGCGCGGACTGGTTTTCGTCGGTCTCGATGTCATTGGCGACTGGTTGACTGAAGTCAACGTGACCTCGCCCACCTGCGTGCGCGAACTCGACGCGCAGTACGGCCTGAATATCGCCGGCCAGTTGTTCGACGCGCTGGAGACGAGCGCAGGCTGATGTCCACCAGCAGCAGCGACCGCCTGGGCGTCACCATCCTGTTCTCGGTCATCGCCCATGCGGTGATCGCGCTCGGGATCAGCTTCGACTACGAAAAAATGCGACCGCGACTGCCGTCGCTGGAAGTGATCCTGCTCCAGAGCAGCAGTGGCGAAAATCCCGACAAGGCCGATTTCCTCGCCCAGGCCAACAACAGTGGCGGCGGTGATTCGGACAAGCCGAAGCGGCCGGCCGACCTGCTGAGCGGGCCGATGCCGCAGGTGAACGATGGCATCGCGCCGGTGCCGATGCGGACATCGACGCCGCGTGCGCAGGAGGCCAGCCAGCCGGAACTGGCCAGCACGGCGACGTCCGAATTCAAGGTACTGACCCGGCCGTCCAGCGAAACACGACCGGAATTGCCGCAACCCAATGAACGCAAAGCGCTGGAGCGTCAACTGGAAATGGCGCGGCTGGCGAACGAACTGCAAAAGGAGGCTGAGCGCTACGCCAAGCGACCCAAGAAGAAATACATCTCGGCCAATACCCGCGAATACGCCTACGCCAACTACATGAAGGCGTGGGTATCACGCGTCGAGCGGGTCGGCAACATCAACTATCCCGATGAAGCGCGTCGCCGCCAGCTACGCGGCCAGTTGATCCTGACTGTCGGCATGAGCCGCGACGGCAGCATCAAGAGCGTCGACGTGATCAAGTCGA
>JBATAQ010000288.1:0-3173 GCA_049661925.1 Dokdonella sp. | reverse complement strand
GCGTGACCAGCAAGTGCACGTGTTTGTCCATCAACACGTACGCATGCAACCTGACATCGGTGACGAGCAGCGCCTCGCCCAGCAATTCCAGGTAGTGGATGCGGTCAACATCGTCCAGAAAGCAGGGCAGGCGATTGTTGCCGCGTTGCACGATGTGCTGTGGGATACCGGGCAAGTCCAGGCGCGGTTGGCGGGCCATGTACGCATGTTCGCCTCCGCTGCGATGACGCGAAGCCGCCCAACGGCTCCGCGACGTGTCAGATTTTCCCGCGCGTGCGAGTAAAAAGTGACCCCGTTCGGGAACGGAAGTTGGTCGAGAGCGAGCAGCGGCGTACCATCGGCACACACGCAGGAGAGCTCCATGTCGGAAATCGTATTCCTAGTCGAAGAAGCACCGGAAGGCGGCTTGACCGCCCGTGCTCTTGGCGAGTCGATCTTCACCCAAGCGGATTCTATGGAAGCTCTTCGCGAGGAAGTGCGTGACGCCGTGCGCTGCCACTTCGATGACGGCGAGCGGCCAACGCTGATCCGACTTCACTACGTCAAGGATGAAGTGCTCGCCGCATGAAACTCCCCCGGGACATGGATGCTCCGGAGCTGATCAAGGCGCTACAGCGAATCGGCTACCGCGTGGTGCGCCAATCTGGCAGCCACATCCGCCTGCAGTCAGATCAGCCAGAGCCCCACGCGCTAACGGTCCCCAACCACTCGCCATTGAAGATCGGAACGTTTGCGGCCATTCTCAGTGGTATCGCACAGCATCGTGGCATCAGCAGGGATGTTCTTGTCAGACTGCTGTTTGCGAAATAGGCGAAGGCAGCGGCGTCAGCACCGCATCCAATTCATCAATGAAATCCTCATCGACAAAAAGCCCAGATAAGCCGATTGGCGGGCGCGAGCAGCCGCCCGTCTCTTCCGATGGTTCTACGTGCACACCCTTAGACGCACGCGACCGGGTCGAGTTGTGGTTAAACCTGTCAGCAACGGCCAGGAAGCTTCGTGCAGGCCGGCCAAAGCGCGAGATCGTGATCGGCACAGACTATCGGATGTGAGTACACCTATGGTCGTAGCGTCGGATCAGGGGAGTCGGAAATGATCAAGCTGATCGCCGTGGAGCCGAAGGGTGAAGAGCGATTGTTGCTGCGCTTCTCGGACGGCTCGTCGGGAATCTTCGATTTCGCGCAATTCGTCGAGGCGAATACGGAAATGACCGCGCCGCTCGCCGAGCCAGACTTCTTCTCGCGCTACTTCATTGAAGCCGGTGCACTGGCGTGGCCCAACGGCTTCGACCTGAGTGCGGCGTCGCTGCAACAACGCCTGGACGAAGCGGGGAAGCTGGAGCCTAACGCGGCAGCCGCGTGATGAACTGGCCCATGGCCCAATGACCGAAACGACATTCTTGACGGTACTTACAGCGCTCGCCGAAGCCAACGTTCGCTTGGTCGTTGTTGGTGGTGTCGCCGTCGTTCTTCATGGCCGTGTGCGTGCCACGCAGGACATCGATCTCGTTGTCGATCTCGAAGCCGTGAATGTCGCCAAGCTGATTTCAGTGCTTTCCACACACGGGTTCGCAACCGTTGCCGACGTTGACGCAACCGAACTTGCAGACCCACGGACACGAGACGTATGGCTGGAAGAGTATGGTATGGACGTGCTGCGATTCGCTCGCAATGAGCCAGCCGGCGTGCAGGTCGATGTCTTTGTACGGCCGCCGCTTCCGTTCGAACGCCTTTGGGCGAACGCGGTGTCAACACGGCTGGGGGAAGGGCGGCTGCACTACGCTGGTATCGCCGATCTGATCGAAAGCAAACGGCTGGCGGATCGTCCCGTCGACCGCGTCGACATTGCCGAGTTGGAACGCCTGATTGAAGTGACTCGAGATGACAAAAATGCTGACAGGTAATTCGAATCAAGGCTTCCAGGATGTCGTCGATAGCCAGATACTCACTGGTCATCGCGCCAGCGCGGCTACCAAGCTGAAGTCGCTCGATGAGCTGTTTGACTTCTGCCGCATGATCTCGCGAAGTCGTGGCGCGGCGGGGGAGATTACCTTGCGAGCAAATGGCGATGTCTGGTGGTCGGGGGCGCACGAGCGTGAATGGCAATCACAGGAAGAAGATTGAAGATTTGCCCGGCGCGTACGGTTGAAGCATTGGTCAAGCCGGCATTCTGCAACCTCGCAGCTTGAGGACGGGGTCAGGTTAACCTACGCCTGCGAATGACAGCCAGCGCGCACGATGTCCATCAAGTTCGTTAGCTAGCGCAGCCGATTGGCATCGGCCAATAAGGGTGACTGTCTGTCGTTGCGGCGCTGCACAAAGTGTTGCTGAATATGTGGAACGTCGATACGAGGCTGACTGGGTATGGTGACGTCCATGAGAAGTAGACCGAAGTCATGCCGAGAGCTGTGATCCTCGCCCGCAGAATGGTCATCACCCCAACCTGACCCCGATAGCTGAATTCGCAAGCTTTGCCCTCTTGCGCCTTACGCCCAAAATACTACCGATGAATTTTGCAGCGCATTCTTCGAACCCATCGCATTCGGTCGGCTCGTTCGAGCTGATCGAGCGAGTCGCAAACCGGCTGGTTGGGGCAGCGTTTTCGCCGCATCGGCACGATACTTACACTGTCGCTTTGACGATGGCTGGGGTGCAAGCGTTCAACTATCGCGGTGCGATGCGACATTCGCTGCCAGGGCAGGTGCTGATCCTCCATCCCGACGAAGTACACGATGGCCACTGCTACGATGAGGCGGGATTCAGCTATCGGGCGGCCTATGTTCCGCCAGCTCATGTCCAGGCCGTGCTTGGAGGCGCGGAACTGCCGTTTGTCGTCAATGGCGTCTCGACGAATCCCGCCTTGATCGCGGCAGCCTTCAACATGGTTATCGACTGCGAGGGCGTCGAGGATCCCGCTGCTTACGAAGACGCGCTTTACGATCTGGCCCATGCCATGAGCAATGCGGCTGGCAGGGCGGCAACTGTGAGGATCGCCAACCGAACTACGGTGATGCGGGCGCGCGATTTTCTCGAAACCGCTGTCGTTCTCGGTGCGCGACTCGATCAACTTGAGCAAGTGACTGGCTGTGACCGTTGGCAGCTTTCGCGTGACTTCCGGGCGTTGCTTGGCACCAGCCCTTATCGCTATCTACAGCACCGACGGGTCGATCTTGC
>JBATAQ010000287.1:0-16593 GCA_049661925.1 Dokdonella sp. | reverse complement strand
ACCGTGCCATCGGCGACATTGCTGCCGTCGGCCTCTTTGAATGTGACGACGACATCGGAGGTTGCACCTTGAGTGATCGCGGTTGGGTTGGCGACCGCCGTCATTGTTGCCGCCGGGGCCGGGCCGTTGACGGTGATGGTTACCGAAGCCGTCATCGCGGTACTGCTGCCCGACCCATCAAGGGCGGAAAACTGGATGGTCGCTGTGCCGTTCTGGCTGCTGCTGCGGAAGGTGAAGTTGGCTTTGCCAGCGACCGTGGTCGAGGTCGGCTGAATGGTTCCGATGCCAGCGGGGGTAGCCAGCGCGTTGATAACGGTACCGTCGGCGACATTGCTGCCATCGGCCTTGGTGAAGGTGACAACGATGTCCGAAGTCGCGTTTTGGGTGATCGTGGTCGGATCGGCAACTGCGGTGAGCGTCGCGGGTGGCGCGCCACTGACGGTGATGGTTACCGACGCCGTGACAGGCGTGCTGCTGCCCGAACCATCGAGGCCGGAAAACTGGATGGCTGCAGCACCGTTCTGGGTGCCGCTACTGAACGTGAAATTGGCTTTGCCACCCACCGTGGTCGAAGTCGACTGGATGGTGCCGATGCTGGCGGGCGAGGCGAGCGCATTGACCACGGTGCCGTCGGCGACATTGCTGCCATCCGCCTTGGTAAAGGTGACGACGATGTCGGACGTGGCGTTCTGGGTGATCGTGGTCGGGCTGGCGACTGCAGTCATCCGGCTCATCGGAGGCGCACCGGCGATGGTCACATCGACGATGGCGGTGGCTGTGCGATTGGCGATGCCCGGATCGGCCATTGATACCGTCACCCGCACCGAGCCCGCCGCCGACAACGCGGTGACAGGGAAGCTGACCCGTCCGCCCACCGTGGTCGCCGAGGTGGCTGCATTCGCCAAGGTCGACGGTGACAGCAGGATGCCGATCACCGTGCCATCGAGGACGGCACCGCCATCACCCTTCTTCGCAATGACTTCGATGTTTGCCGAGCCCAGCGGTGCAACCGTGGTTGGCGTCGCCGAAACGGTCAGGGTCGCTGGCGCCGGTGTGAATGCGCCGCCACCGCCGCCGCCGCCACCGCAACTGGCTAGCAGGACTGCACTGCAAAGCGCGGCAAAAACGCGAGAAAAAACCTTCATTGACCAATCTCCAAAATGCTTTTGATTAAGTACGACGCTTTTGATTAAGTACGACGCTTTTGACAAGTAAGATGCTTTTGATGCGTGCGATATTGAACGATGATGGCAGCGCGCGTCAGGCGCACCAGCCATCATTTCACTTGAGGCTGTCGCTGAGAATGCGCGGCGTCACGAAAATCAACAGTTCCGCCTTGCTGTCGTCGCGCCCCTTCTTGCGGAACAGGTTGCCTAGCACCGGAATATCGCCGAGCAAGGGCACCTTGGTCTGACTGTCGGATTTGCTGATTTCATAGACACCTCCGAGCACCACTGTCTGGCCATTGTCGACCAATACACCGGTGGTCACTTCGCGCTTGTCCAACTGCGGCACCTGGCCGCCGCCTGGGTTGTCGATGAAGCGGTTGAGCGCATCTTTCTTGACGTTGAGGTTCAGGTAGACGCGGTCATCAGCGGTGATGGTCGGCGTGACTTTCAGTTCCAGCACGGCTTCCTTGAATTGCACCGTCGCGGTACCGACGCCACCGGCGCCACCCTGGACGGTGACGTAACCGATCTCCTGGCCCTGCTTGATGACGGCTTCAGTATTGTTGGCGGTTACCACGCGCGGGCTGGAAAGGACTTCGGTGCGGCCTTCGGTCTGGTTTGCCGACAACTCCAGATCCAACAGGTAGTCAGCACCAAGGATGGCCAGGCCGAAGCTGCCACCACCGCCTGCTGCGGCAGGTAAATTGACATTCAGGCGGTCACGCGTGAGCAGTGGATCGCCAATCGGCGACGTGCCGCCGATGCCTCCTACGCCCAATCGGTTGAGGTATGCCTGGTTGGCAACAGCCCCAGCCGAGGCGGCATTGCCGGACACGCCGATGACATTGCCGTTATTGTCGGTGTAGCCACCGCTGATGCCGAACTTGGCACCCAGCTCGCGGGCGAAGCTGTCGGTAGCAATGACGATGCGCGACTCGATCAGCACCTGCTGCACCGGTCGGTCCAGGGTCGCCACCAGCTGGCGGATTTCCTGAATCTTGGCCGGCGTATCGCTGATCAAAAGAGTGTTGGTGCGCTCGTCGAAGGTGACGCTGCCACGCGGCGACAGGAAGCCGCGCTGGCTGTTGTTGTTTTGTCCTTGACCACCGGCAGTCTGGCCGCTCTTGTTGTCCTTGGTGAGCAGGTCGACGATATCTTTCGCCTTGCCGTAGCTGATCGGAATGATGTCGGAAACCAGTTCATCCTGCTCCAGACGCTTCATGCGTGCGTCGGCGAGCGCCTGCTCGTGCTTGGCGATCTCTTCCTGCGGGCCTACCCAGATGACGTTGCCCTGCGAACGCTTGTCCAGCCCCTTTGCGCGCAACACCAGGTCGAGCGCCTGGTCCCAAGGCACGTTCAACAGGCGCAAGGTGACGTTGCCCTGCACAGTGTCGGCGACGACGATGTTGAAGTTGGACTCCTCGGCGATCAGCTGCAATACGGAACGGACCGGAATATCCTGAAAGTTGAAGGTGACGCGGGCACCGGAGTAGACCGGCGGCGCATCGCGGTCGGCCAATTTATCGGCGACTTTCTTGGGGCCAATTTCCAGGACGTAATCGTTCCCAGACTGGTAGGCCGACTGCTCGTACGGTGGCGTCGCCATGATCTCCAACTGTGCGCGGCCATTGCGACTGCGGGCGTCGATGCTGCGCACTGGCGTCGCGAAATCGGTGACATCGAGCTTGCGCGCCTGCGCCGGTGGCACGTCAACGTTGAGCAGGTCGAGCACAATGCGATCGCCCTCGCGCTTCAGGTCCACGGCGGCACCGGCCTTGGCAAAGCTCAGCACAATGCGTCCCTCGCCATCCTTGCCACGTCGGAAATCGATATTTTCCAGCAAGTTCGACTGCGACGTTGCGGCAACCGCCTTGGTTGGATTACCCGCTGATGCAGCGGCGACATAGTTGGCCGATTCGCCGATACCGTTGTTGACGGTGACAACCAACTGGTTTGCATTGATGCGAGTAACGTAACTGGCGGGCCGGAACAGGCCGATCACCACGCGCGTACGACCACCAGCTTCGACGACGCTCAAGGCGGAGGTTGCGCCAGTACTGACCTCGACCCGCCGCTTGCCAAGTTCGTTGCGGGTATCGGCGAAATCCAGCGCGATCGTAGGCGGCGTATCGGTAGTGAAACCGTTCGGCAGCGCGGGCGGCGAATCGAAGCTCAGGCGTAGTTCGACCTTGCCACCTGGCAGCGCCGTGTAGGCGACGTCTTTCAGCGCGTTGGCGGCTTGTGCGCCAGTTGCGCCAAACGCCAGCCAGCCAACGCAGGCAAACGCCATCGCAGCAGCGCGTCGGCGCAGGGCGACGGTAGCGCCGCTCGAGCGTGCGTCAAATTCGGTATTGCTCATTATTGTTCCCCACCCTCGTTCACTGTGACGCATCGCCAAGGACCAGCGAGACCGGCCGCTCCATCCAGCCGCCATTGCCATTGGAGACCAGCTCGACCAGGTCGATGTGATCCTCGGCCAGTACGGTGATGCGCCCATTGTTTTGTCCCATGTAGTTGCCGCGACGGACGCGGTGGATGACGTTGTCCGGATCGCGCACCAGCACGACCAGTGCCGCGCCCTTGCCCAGCGTGCCCATCATTTTCAGGCCATCGAGCGGAAACGACTCCAGTGGCTCGTGTGGACGATTCTCGTCCGGTCGCGGGCCGCTGTTGACCATTTCTTCCTGTTCGGAAGCGCTCGGGCTGAACGGATCGCGTCGACCGTCTTCGTGGTACTCGAAGGTTTCAAAAGTCTTCGGCACCGGGATCGGATCCAGTGGCGGGCCTTTCTTCAACTTTTGCTGTGCCACCCACTCACGCAGGTCGGCGTCGCCACGGCTGCAACCTGCAAGACCTGCCAAGCCCAGCAGCAAGGCGAACGCAACGGTCCATCGAGCCAGACTCATCATCATCCCCCCCCCGCCGGCGGAGGTGGTGGCGGCGGCGGCGGCGTGCCGGGCGGCGGTGCCAATGCAGCCACCTCATCGTCTTCCAGATAGCGATAGGTCTTGACCGTTCCTTCGAGGAACAGGTCGCCACGCTTCGCACCAGGCGGCGGATTGCTCGCGCCATTGGCCGCGACCGGCAGGAACGACACGTCATGCAAGGTCAGGATGACGACGCGCGGCAGCGAGGCGACGCCGCTGATGAAATTGCCGAACTGGTGGTAGCTGCCGCGCAGCTTCAGCGCGATCGGCTTTTCCGCGTAATAGTCTTCGGGCCGAACCTGCTCGGGTCCGGGTTGGAAGATCTCGGTGGTGATGCCCGAGCCCAGCGCGGTCTGCGAAATATCCACCAGCAGGTCAGGCATCTGGGTCTTGTTGGGCAATTGGCGCAGCAACTCGCGCAGCATCTTCTGCATGTTGTCCAATTGCTCGGTCAGGGCCTCGAGATTGGCAGCCCGGCCCTGCTTTTCGACGAACTTGGCGCGCAGCGTCTGCTCGTTGTTGACCAGGCCTTCCAGCTCTTCCTGCTTGGGCTGGACCATCAAGTACCAGCCCAGCGCCATCAACAGCCCGAATACCATGGCGCAAAAGAACAGCTTGACCGGCATCGGCCAGCCACCGATGTTGTTGCGATCCAGACCACGCAGGTCATCGATCAGTTTCATCGAGTCGGCTCCTGGCTTGGTAGGTTGGCCGGTTGCGCCGAGTCGTTGACCGGTTGTGCGCTTTCGGGCTCTGCCGGCGCAGACGGCGAGATGGCCTGGACCGGATTGGGTTCGACGGGCGGGCTGTCAGTGCCGACCGGCAACGCTGGATCGGGGTTGGCTGGTGGCGCTGGATTGGCGGTATCCGCAGGTACTGCGGTGGCGTCAGGCTCTGCCGACTTTGCAGGGGTCACGCGCAGATCGCCCGGTGCGAGCTGGATTGCCTCAGCCATGTCAGCCGCGGCGGCGGCGGCGGCGATGTCCTCCGGCGATTTCTGATCACCGGCCTTGAGCAGTTTCACGCTCAATGAAAACTGATATGGAAGCCGTGGATCAGCACCATCCAGGCCGGTCCGGTTCTCGATCTTGGTGACTTCGCTGCGACCCATCCATTGCGAGCGATCGATGTTGCGCATGTAGGTGGCAACGCGGGTGTTCGACTCGGCGATGCCTTCCAGTGTCAGCTGGTCGCTGACCTGTTTCAAGCCGGTAAGGCGCACGCCGTCGGGAATGGTGACGACCAGTTCATCCAGCAGATGGACCATCTGCGAACGATTGGCCTGCAGCAATTCAATGGCGTTCTTGCGCCCGATCAGCCGCGACTTGGTCTTGTCGAGTTCATTGATCTTCTCGATCCGCGTGTCCATCTCGGCGATTTCGCTGGACAGGTAGGTATTGCGCGCGGTCTGGTTGTCGACGACCGCGCCAGTGATCATCGACCACAGGAAAACCGCCAACACGCCGACGATCGCGGCGCCACCGAGCATGGTGTAGAACTCGCGCTCGCGCAGCCTGCGCCGCTCTGCCCGCCAGGGCAGCAGGTTGATCCGCGTCGTCATGCGTCGAAACTCCTCAACGCGAGGCCGCACGCGATCATCAGCGCTGGTGCATCCTGCGCAACGGCCTGGGCTTGCACCCGGCTCGACAACGACATGCTTGCCAGCGGGTTGGCGACAACGCAGGGAACCGACAACTGTTCCTGCACCATGTCGGTGACGCCGATGATCGCGGCACAGCCACCTGCCAACACGACCTGGTCGACGCGACTGTGTTCGCTGCCCGCGAAAAAGAACTGCAACAATCGGCTGATCTGCTGGACCATCGCTTCCTTGAAGGGTTGCAGCACTTCAATGTCATACGATTCGGGCAAGCCGCCTTGGCGCTTGGCGAGGCCGGCGTCTTCGTAGGAAAGCCCATAGCGCCGCATCACTTCGTCGGTCAGCTGCTTGCCGCCGAAGATCTGCTCACGCGAATAAATGGTGCGTTGACCCTTCAACACCAGCAAGGTGGTCATGGTCGCACCGATGTCGATCATCGCGATCAGGCCGTCCTTGGAAACCGAAAGTTGATCGACGATCAACTGGAACGCATTTTCCATCGCAAACGCTTCAACATCCATCACTTTGGCGGTCAGCCCGGCAAGGTCGAGCGCAGCGATGCGGATGTCGACATTCTCGGTCCGCGACGCGGCCAGCAGAACATTGACCATCTCCGGATTCTCGTTGACTGGACCAATTACCTCGAAATCAAGGCTAACTTCCTCGATCGGGTAGGGAACGTACTGGTTTGCCTCAAGTTGTACCTGGGCCTCCATGTCGGCTTCGTCGAGGTCGGCCGTCATCGGGATGACCTTGGTGATTACCGACGAACCGGACACAGCCGCCGCTGCCAGCTTGGTCTTGGTGCCCGAGCGAGCGACGGCACGCCGTATCGCGTCGCCCACCGCCTCAACCTCAACAATGTTCTTTTCCGACACCGCATTGGGCGGCAGGGGCTCGACCGCGTAGTGCTCGATGCGATAGCGCCCGCCGACCTGGGTCAGCTGCAACAGCTTCACCGCGGTCGAGCTGATGTCGATACCCACCAAGGCGGGCGCATTTGAACTCAGTAGCCCCATGTTTTTCTCACCCTGACCCGATTGGCGGCGCGGCGGCTCGTGAACCTGCTCTGAGTGAGCTTACACAAAATCAACAACCCCGCGCGATACGTGCGTCACATCCGCGACGGTTTGCAGCGCCCAGCGTCATCGACACATTGCCGGCCCGCTCTGCGGAGCCTTTCGCAGATCGTGCGTGCGCGAGAGCAGTTTCTGCGCTTTTATGCGTCGCCGCACGGTCGCTGCTGCCCGCGAACTGCCCCATCTCCGCCTGTCCGGTACTGGGTCGAGGCCCTATACTTCAAGGAATCCGTTCGAATTGTAGTGACCTTCCTTTTGATGAGAATCCCCCGCCTGCTTCGCTATGCGCTGTATCTGGCGCTGGCCGGTGTCATTGCTGCCGTTGCTGTTGTCGGGGTCGCCTACTGGTTGATCATGCCCGGCCTGCCTTCCGTGGAAACACTCAAGGACACCCGCCTGCAGGTTCCGCTGCGCGTCTATTCCAGTGACGGCAAGCTGATGGCGACTTTTGGCGAGACGCGACGCATCCCGGTCGTCATCGAGCAAATTCCGGCACAGCTGCAACATGCGTTTGTATCGGCCGAAGACGCCGATTTCTATACCCACGGCGGACTGGATTTCGGCGGCATCATGCGCGCGGTCTGGCTGATGGTCACCACCGGCAGCAAGCACGTCGCAGGCGGCAGCACGATCACTCAGCAGGTGGCGCGCAACTTCTTCCTGAGTTCGGAGGTGACCTTCACCCGCAAGATTTCGGAGATGTTCCTGGCGCTGAAGATCGAGAATGCGCTGAGCAAGGACGAGATCCTCACGCTTTATCTCAACAAGGCGTTCTTCGGCAATCGTGCTTACGGCATCGCCGCGGCAGCTGAGTTCTATTATGGCAAGACGCTCGACCAGCTCAGCTTGCCCGAAAGCGCCATGCTGGCTTCGCTACCGAAATTCCCGTCCACCGGCAATCCGCTGGCGAATCGCACTCGCGCCACGCAACGTCGCGACTATGTGCTCGGTCGCATGTTCGAGAACAAGTACATCGACGCGGACCAACTGGAAACTGCCCGGCGTGAGCCCGATTTGTCCTACGCCCACGAGCCACCCATCGAGATTGATGCCGCCTACCTCGCCGAAATGGTCCGCCAGCAGGCGATCGCCCTGCTCGGCAACGAAGCCATGGACGATGGTTACGTCATCCACACCACGATCCAGTCGCCACGCCAGGAGGCCGCCAATGCGGCGGTCCGTGACACCTTGCTTTCCTACGACCGCCGCCATGGCTGGCGCGGCACGGAAGGCCATGTCGATATTGGCGACGATGCCGACGTGCAGGCCGCGCTTTCCGATTTTCGGCCCGTCGCCGGCCTGATCCCGGGGCTGGTCACCCAGGTCGATGCGAAATCAGCAACGGTACAACTGTCCGATGGACAAAGCGCAACGCTTGACCTGGAGGCCGTCTCGTGGGCGCGACCCCAGCTCGACGAAACCCGACGCGGAGCCGCGCCAAAAAGCGTGGATGCCGTTCTGAAACGTGGCGATGTCGTGCGCCTGGCCCGCGCCACCGAAGAGACCTGGACGCTATCGCAGTTGCCCAAGGCCCAAGGCGCGCTGGTGTCGCTTGATGTCACCAACGGGGCGGTTTTGGCCCTGGTCGGCGGATTCAACTTCCAACGCAGCAAGTTCAATCGGGTCGTGCAAAGCGCACGCAATCCCGGCTCCAGCTTCAAACCATTTGTCTATTCGGCAGCGTTCGACCACGGCTTCACGCCAGCCTCGATCGTCAACGATGCACCCTTGTCGCTGCCTGATCCTTCAAGGCCGAATGGCGTCTGGTCACCGTCAAACGACAACAACGAATTCCGTGGGCCGGTGCGACTGCGCGAAGCGTTGACCCGATCCATCAACCTTGTTTCCGTGCGACTGCTTGATGCCATCGGTGTTCGATACGCGCGCACCTACATCCAGCGCTTCGGCATTCCTTTGGACCACATGCCGGCCAACCTGTCGCTGGCACTGGGGACGGCTTCGGTATCGCCGCTGGATATGGTGAGGGCCTATTCGACCATCGCCAATGGCGGTTACCTGGTCGACCCATTCTTCATCTCCGAAATCGTCGACCGTGATGGCAAGGTCGTCTATGCCGCCAATCCGGGAATCGCGTGCCGGGACTGCCCGGAACGCAATGGCCAGGCCGCGGCTGAACCGCCCGCGTCGTCGCTCGACGGCAGCGCGCCGGTGCTGGTGCCGGCGCTGGATGTTCCTGCGACCCCACGACTGGCCCCACGTACGCTCGACCCGCGCAACGATTTCCTGATCACCTCGCTGATGCGCGATGTGGTCCGACGCGGTACCGGGGCTGGCGCGATGGTGCTCAAGCGCAACGACCTGGCCGGCAAGACCGGCACCACCAACGATCATCGCGATGCCTGGTTTTCCGGTTTCAACGACCAGATCGCAACGACGGTGTGGACCGGTTTCGACGACTTCGGTTCGCTCGGCAATGGCGAATTCGCATCCAAGGCGGCCCTGCCGATCTGGATCGAGTACATGCGCGAGGCGCTCAAGGACATGCCCGAGCACAATCTGGACATGCCATCCGGGATTGTCAGCGTGCTGGTCAATCGCAACAGCGGTTACCTCGCCGATGCTGGCGATCCGGACGCGATGAGCGAATTCATGAAGTCCGAAGACGTCGACCGCCTCGCTGCGATGCCGCGGTCCGACCTGGACGAAACGGAACAGCACGAAGCCTACGACGTTTTCTGAGCGGGGTCGGCTGAGCATGGCGCGCCATCGGCAGGACAATCAGTTGCGGCGACGCATCGCCGTGGAGGCCGCACGGTTGATCAGCGAAACCGGCCAGCGCGACTTCCACGCCGCCAAGCGCAAGGCCGCGCAACGTCTCTGTGTCGACGACGAAACCGCCCTGCCAGCCAACCACGAAATCGACGCTGCCTTGCGCGAGCACCAGTCGCTGTTCCAGCACGATCACGCGGAAACCCTGCGCGAATTGCGCGACATGGCAGCGCAGGCCATGCATTTCTTTGCGCCGTTCGAGCCGCGCCTGGTCGGCGCCGTTCTCGATGGCAGTGCCGATGCACACAGTGCGATCAGTCTGCATGTTTTCGCCGAAACCAGCACCGACCTCATCATGTTCCTGCTCGAACAGGGCATCGATTTCAGTGAAGGCTCGCGCCAACTGCGGTATGGGCCGAGTGACCAGCGCGAAGTCCCGGTGTTGCGCTTTGCCGCCGATGGCCAGGCCATCGATCTGACCGTGCTCGGCATTGACGACTTGCGCCAGGCACCACTGGATCGCGTCACCGGTCAGCCGATGCAGCGCGCCACGCGTCGCGCCTTGCTCGCACTGGCTTGATCGATACTGCAAGGGATGCCCTGATCAACCCAAGGTGAACACGTGGTCTTGTTGTTTGGCGATCGCGCCCTTACCGTTGCTTGCATGAATTCACCACTTCCTGCCACGCGCAGCCTGCGTTTGCTCAGTTGCAACATCCTCGCGGGCGGTAGCATGAGCCGCTATCGCGACTACGTAACGCGCAGCATGCATCAAGTGCTGCCGGGCAGCCGAAAGCGCGATAACCTGGACGGCCTCGCGAAACTGATGGAAGAGTTTGATCTGGTCGGCTTGCAGGAATCGGATGCCGGCAGCTTTCGATCCGGCTTCCTTAACCAGACCCAATATCTCGCCGAGGCGGCGAGTTTCCCATTCTGGAGCCACCAGCCAAACCGGCGCGTTTCCAAACTCGCCGCGTCGAGCAATGGCCTGCTCGCTCGCAACCGGCCGGATGAAGTCGTTGACTATCCGCTGCCCAGCCGCATCCCTGGCCGCGGTGCCTTGTGGACGCGCTTTGGTGAAGGCGACGATGCACTGGTTGTCGTGGTCGCGCATTTGTCCCTGGGCGCCCAGGCACGCGCCCGCCAGATGGATTTCCTTGCGGAGCTCATTTCCGACGCGCCGCGCGTGATCCTGATGGGCGATCTCAACACCACCCACGACAGCCCGGAATTGCGCCGTTTCCACGAAAAGAGCGGCATGGTGACGCCAGTGGCTGCGCCGGCAACGTTTCCAAGCTGGTCGCCGCGAAAAGCCATTGACCACATTCTTGTCTCGCCGGATATCGTGGTCGAGAAACTGTGGACGCTGCCGCATCTTGTGTCCGATCACCTGCCGATCGCCGCCAGTATCCAGATCCCTGTCAGCAAGCGCGTCGCGACCGCTTGATTCGCGGCAAAGTCTTCGCTTGCGGCGCAGGTCTTTTTTTCTTCGCGCGGTGCGCGCAGCATGCCGGCATGGCTGCCGTCGGTGGCCGTCATCAAGGGAGCGAACAATCATGAAGACGTGGCTCATTGCAGGTTTGCTGTTGTGCGGTGCGGTGCATGCCGCCGATCCCGCTCCGGTCAAGCCGGTCGGGCCGATTTCGGTGAACGATTTCGTGCGTACCGCAGCGGCGGCCGACATGCGTATCTCGCCGACCGGAAAATTCCTGGCGCTAACCGTGCCCGACGCCGACGACCGAAATTTCCTGGTCATCATCAACCGGGTCGACATGAAGATCGTCGGTTCGCTCAAGGCACGCGAGGGCGACATCATCGACGAGTTTGCGTGGGTGAACGATGAGCGTGTGGTTGCGTCGATCGCGAGCAAGGTTGGTGGCGTCGACCGACCGATCCCGACTGGCGAGCTGTATGGCATCAATGCTGACGGCAGCAAGTCCGGAATACTCTTCAGCTATCGCGCGCAGGCCGAGAACAAGGGTACGCACATCAAGCAGCGCGATGCACGACGCGCCAGCGCGACCTTGATCGATACCTTGCGTGACGACGACAAGCGCGTGCTGGTCACGGTGGCCGATTGGGATTCCAAGAGCAGCACCGTGGAAAGCAAGCCAGAGTACGGGCTGCTCGACGTGTACAGCGGACGCTTCGTTTCGACCGGAACCATACCACTGACACGCGCACAGCTTGTTGCCGACAACACCGGCACGGCGCGACTGGCCTACGCCAACGACAACGAACAGTTCCGCCAGGTGTTGGTGCGAGGCAAGGGCAGCAGCGACTGGACCATGTTCGACGATGCGCGCAAGAGCAATGCGCCGATGACGCCGTTGCGATTCGCACCGGACAACAAGCATTTCTACGCAACAATCGCTGCCTCAAGCGGGCCGAACGGCCTCTACAAGGTCAACATCGAAACCGGCGAAAAGGAACTGGTCTATCGCGGCAAGGCCGATCCGCTCGCCTTGATTGAAACGCGCGACCAGAACGATGCGTTTGGCGTGATCACCGCCGATGGCCGCACCGACAACCATGTGTTTGACGAAAGCGCCGTGGATTCGCGCCTACTGCTCGCCCTGGAAGCCAGCTTCAAGGACCAGTGGGTGCATCTCCTCAATTTCACCGTCGACGGCAAGCTCGCCCTGATCCGGGTTGGATCGGATCGCAACCCCGGCGATATTTACCTGTTCGACACCGAAAAAAAGACTGCCGACTACGTCAGCAGTCCGCGCACCTGGCTGGAGCCGGAACTGATGAGCGCGGTGCGGCCGATCAGTTTCAAGGCGCGCGATGGTCTTGAGATAAACGGCTATTTGACCCTACCTCGCGGTGCCGGCGAAAAGAACCTGCCGATGGTGCTGCTGACCCACGGTGGACCCTACGGAATCCGTGACACCTGGGACTTCGATACCGAAACGCAGTTGCTGGCCAGTCGTGGCTATGCCGTGTTGCGGGTCAACTTTCGCGGCTCCGGCGGCTATGGCGACGCGTTCATGAAGGCCGGCTACCGCGAGTGGGGCGGCAAGATGCAGGACGATCTAAGCGATGGCACGCGCTGGGCGATCAAACAGGGTTTTGCCGATCCCAAGCGCATCTGCGCCTATGGTGCCAGCTATGGTGCCTACGCCTCGCTGATGGCAGTCGCCAGGGAGCCAAGCCTTTATCAGTGCGCGATCGGCTACATCGGCGTCTACGACCTGCGCCTGATGCGTAGCCGAGGTGATATCGGTCGCAGCTTCTACGGAGAGGGCTACCTCGACATGGTGCTGGGCGACGACGACACCGACTTGTGGGCGCGCTCGCCGACCTCGATGGCCAGTCGCATCAAAGCCAAGGTAATGCTGATCTCTGGCGGCGAAGACCGGCGCGCGCCGAGCGCGCACAGCGAAGGCCTGCGCTCGGCACTGACGAAGAACGGCGCGGAAGTCGACTGGTTGTACAAGGCCAACGAAGGCCACGGCTTCTACAAGCAGGAAAACAAGATCGAGTTGTACGAACGCATGCTCGCGTTTCTCGATGCCAACATCGGAAGCAAGGGCGACGGGAGCAGCGGCGCCAAGACCACGCCGTAGCCGTTCGCGTGCAGGCACGGGCCCTCATGCGCCCGTGCCTGCATCGTCAGTTCGCGCTGCGCATCGCATTGCGATAACGAACGCTCGGCTAAACTGTGGGGCATGAAATTCATCGTGCCGATGCGCGCGTCTCCCTATCGTTGTCTTGTACTGTTTGCCGTACTGGCGACGCTGCTGCCGCTGGCTGCGCAGGCCGTTGATCGGACTGCGCAGCGGGCACGTTTTGGCGCTGCGCTTGCCGCCAGCGAAACGGGCCACGATAGCTGGAAACCGCTCGCAGTCGGCCTCGAAGACTATCCGCTATTTCCGTATCTGGAATACAACGCGATCTCGCGCAGCAAGCAGCCACTGCAACGCAACGAAGTCGAATCCTTCCTCAAGCGCTGGCCCGGCATATTGCCCACCCGCGACCTGCGCGACCGCTGGCTGCGCCAGCTTGGCAAGGCCGGCGATTGGCGCACCTTCCTGGCGGACTTCGAAGCCACACCGGCGCGCGATATCGCCTGCCTGCACTTGCAGGCGCAACTCACGACAGGGGAGAAGATCGACTACGCGACACAGATCGAACCACTGTGGTTGCAAGCCAATCCCTCACCGGACACCTGCGCGAGCGTGTTCGCGACTGCACAACGCAACGGTCATCTGGATCGCGCAAAAATCTGGCAACGCATCGATCTCGCCGCCGAAGCAGGCGAGATCGAAACGATCCGTGATGCAGCAGTCCTGCTTGATGTATCGAATCGAATCGAAGCTCTGCGCATCGCCGATGCGATCGCCAATCCGACTGGCACCTTGGCGAACGCATCCACGTGGCCTGACCAGCCGCGCAACCGCGATGCAATCAGTCACGGCCTGCGTCGCTACGCGCGGCGCAACAGTGGCGCTGCCGAAACCGTTTGGACGTCGTTGCAGGACAAGTTCAAGTGGGATACCGATCAGAAAAATCGCATCCTCAACGCGATCGCGGTGTATCGCTCGACGAACTACTCCGACGATGCATTGGCACGCCTCAATGCGCTGCCGGATGAAGCTTCCAACGACGTATCGCGCGAATGGCTGGTACGCACGGCGCTCGCCAGCGGTGACTACGAAGCCACCCTGAAAGCGCTGCGCTCAATGCGAGGCAAGCAACGCGAAGACGAGCGCTGGCGCTATCTGGAAGCGCGCATGTTGAGCAAGCTCAAGCGCGACGATGAAGCGCGCCCGGTGTATGCCGCTCTCGCGCGCGAGGCGAATTTTTATGGGTTCCTCGCTGCCGACTGGATTGATGCGCCGTATTCGATCTGTCCGATCAAATTCGTCGAAGACAAGCCTGCCGAACAACGCATCGCCGAACAGCCCGATCTTCTGCGCGCGTTCGAATTCCATGCGCTGGGCAAGTCACCCCAAGCGCGTCGAGAATGGGACTTCGCGCTGACCAAGTTTGATGACAAACAAAGTCGACTTGCCGCCGACCTCGCCTACCGAAGTGGCTGGTACGACCGCGCCGTTTTTGCACTGTCGGGCAATCCTGAAACGCAACGCATGTATGAGCAGCGCTTTCCGCTCGGTGAACGCAACCGCGTTGTGCGCGAATCGCGCGCCGCCGGCATCGATCCCAGTTGGGCCTACGGCATCATCCGCGCCGAAAGCGCCTGGATGAGCGATGCACGATCGCACGCCAACGCCTACGGCCTGATGCAATTGTTGCCCGGCACCGCCAAGCGCGTCGCCAATGCCTACGACATCCCGTTCTCGGGTTCCGGCACGGCCTTGTTCGATACCGATCTAAATATCTCATTGGGAACACGCTACCTGGGAATGATGGCGCAGCGCTACGCCGGCAGCCCATGGCTGGCCAGTGCCGCTTACAACGCTGGCCCGGCACCAGTGGACCGCTGGCTGGCCGCGCGCAGCAGTTTCGAACCTGACTTCTTCATCGAAACGATTCCCTACAAGGAAACCCGCGAATACGTTTCGCGCGTGCTCGCCTTCAGCGTGATTTACGACTGGCATCTCAATGGCAAGGTGTCGCCACTGTCCAGCAAGCTGCCACGTATCGGGCAGGCTTATATCGCGCCAAGCGACAAGTCTCCGCGCAAGGCTGTCGTTTGCGCGACGACGGCGGCACCCGACCGCGATATCGATGCGGATTCTTCAACTCCGCCGGCCACTCCGGACGCCGGCTCTGCCGAACCTGTCGCTCTGGAGCGGCTGCCTTGATCGATCCGCGACGCGGGTCGATGGTTCTGCTCCCTTCTCCCCCCTGGAGAAGGGCTGGGGATGAGGGTCCGGCCCTTGTGCAACCATTCATCGTTGCGAAGATTTCATCTTCGCTTTCTTGGGCTGACGCCAGACTTGTCAAGCGTCTCTCACGCCTGCCGGCGCGCGAGTCACTTTTCTGCTCGCACAGAAAAGTAACCAAAAGATGCGACCCGATTGCCTGTCGCCCACGCGGCTGCGCCGCGTGGGTACGCAAGCACTGGCCGGGTTCGGTCGAAGGCACATTCTGTGCCGGCGACCGAATCCGCGCGATCCCTCGCGCGTCCCGCTATGCGGCTTTTCCGTCCAGCGCTTGCCGGCAGGAACGGGCGGGTCGGTCCGAAGCATCCGCCGCAAAGCGGCGGACAACGCAGCGCCAGCTGCGTCCGTTTGACCTACCTCCCGTTTCGGGGAGGCGAGCTGGCGCAGAAAAGGCCCGCAGGGTGGCCCGAAGGGATTCGGGCCAGTTCGTGCGGCTTCATCGCACGACCGACCCGTCCGGGTGCCATTTCTCTTGGTTACTTCTCTTTGGGCAAGCACAGAGAAGTGACTCGTGCGCCGGCAGGCGCAAGAAGCGCTTGACCCGTCTGCCGATAGCGAACGACACGAGCGGACGCGGCAGCCGAACCATACGCTTGACATATCTGGCGAGAGCCAATCAAAGTGAGGATGAAAGCTTCGCGACAGTGAAACATCACACGAGGACCGGATGCTCACCTCGGCCCTCTCCCGACGGGCGAGGGAGATCAGCGCCGGCTCTTCTCCCGAGGGGGGAAGGGGTAACAGCGCGCACGCAGGTAACGGCACCGATGCGCCAGCATCGAAATCGGATGAATCGGCGATGATCCGATTCGAAAATGTCGCCAAGAAGTACTGGACCGGTCACGAAGCGCTGACCGATGTCAGCTTCCACATCGAACCCGGCGAGATGGTGTTTCTCACTGGCCGCTCCGGTGCCGGCAAGAGCACCGTGTTGCGCTTGCTGAGCCTGGTCGCGCGACCGTCGCGTGGCAAGGTGTTCGTCGATGGTCAGCCGCTAGCGTCAGTGCGTCGGCGCGGCATTGCGAAGCTCCGGCGTGGTATTGGCATGGTGTTTCAGGATCACCGCCTGCTGCTTGATCGCAGCGTGTTCGACAACGTCGCTTTGCCGTTGCTGATTCGCGGCTTGCGGAAGGACGAGATCGCCAAGCGTGTGCGTGCTGCGCTGGACAAGGTGAGCCTGCTGGACAGGGAGCGCGCCTCGCCGGTGACGCTGTCGACCGGTGAGCAGCAAAG